>JAYUNL010000211.1:0-26232 GCA_043761745.1 Rhodocyclaceae bacterium | reverse complement strand
GTAAGGCGCGAACCACAGCGATAGCTCTGCCTATCGCGCGGATTCGCAACGCCGCCACAGCCCGAAAGACGCGCTTTCATGGTCTGATATTTACGAAGCAGACCACTGAATCACACTGAAGCGGCGACGTGGCGCCCGGTGTATTGGCCGATCAGCGCCAGCAACTGGTCTTCCTGGAAAGGCTTGCCGAGGTAATGATTGACACCGATTTCCTTGGCGTAGTTGCGATGCTTGTCGGCGATGCGCGAAGTAATCATGATGATGGGCACCTTCTTCAGCCGCGCATCACCGCGCACATTGCGTGTCAGGTCGAAGCCGTCCATGCGTGGCATTTCGATATCCACCAGCATCACGTCGGGCACCGCATCGAGCAATTGCTCCAGCGCATCAACGCCGTCCTTGGCTGTCATGACGTGATAACCCTCGCGCGAAAGCAGGCGGCTGGTGATTTTTCGCACGGTGAGCGAGTCATCGACGATCATCACCGTCGGCAACTTCGGCACGACGGGTTCGGCCTGGGCGGGCACACCTTCCCCTCCCTCGTGGCGCGCTTCAACCTTGTGCTCGCGGCTGGCGAGTGCAATGGGGTTGAGGATTAACACCACTTCGCCGTCACCGAGTACGGTGGCGCCGGAAATGCCGATGACACGGGCAAGTTGCGGCCCGATGTTTTTGATGACGATTTCCTGGTTGCCGCGTAGTTCGTCGACCTGCACCGACACGCGTTGACTACCGCTGCGCAAGAGCAGAATGGATTCGCGCCGCTTCGGTTCGGGCGCGGCGTTGGCGTCGCCCAAGAGGCGTGGCAGGAAGAAGAAGGGGTAGCGATGGCCCAGCCATTCGGCATAACCATTGGCGCGGATTTTCTCGGCCGCCTCGGGCTTTACTTCCATGACCTGCTCGACCATTACTGAGGGCAACGCGTAGGTGCGGCCGCCGACACGCACCAACAGGGCTTGCGCGACGGTGAGGGTGAGCGGCAGATAGACGCGGAAGCGTGCGCCCTGGCCGAATACGGAACTGGCTTCGACGCGCCCACCCAGCTCGGCGGCTTCCGACTTGACGACGTCCATGCCGACGCCGCGACCGGCGAGCTCAGTGAGTTCCTTGGCGGTGGAGAAGCCCGGATGAAAAATAAAATTGGTCAGTGTGGCCTCGTCCGGGTGCTCGTCAGCGCCCAGCAAGCCTTGCTCAATAGCCTTGGTGCGGATGCGCTCGTGATTCAGGCCGGCGCCGTCATCGGTCATTTCGATCACGACTTCGTTGCCTTCCTGGGTGAGCGCAAGGCTGATCTGGCCCAGTTCGGGTTTGCCGGAGGCCAAGCGCTGTTCTCGATCTTCGAGACCATGGGTGATGGCGTTGCGTAGCAAGTGCTCGATCGGCCCGGTCATCTTCTCCAGCACTGAGCGGTCCAATTCGAGCTGGCCGCCGCGGATATCCAGGTTGGCCTTTTTGCCGAGTTCTTTGGCGGTGAGACGCACCACGCGATACAGGCGATCGGCAATGGAGTGGAACGGCACCATGCGCACGCTCATCAGCGCCTGGGAGAGTTCGCGGTTCTGACGCGCTTGGCTGACAATCGCGGCATCGGTGTTGTCCAGGTTACGCAGCAGGGCGTGTTGCACCGTGGTCACGTCGTTCACGCTCTCCGCCATCATGCGGGTGATTTCCTGGAAGCGTGTGAAACGGTCGAACTCCAGCGGGTCGAAATCTTCATGCACTTCGTGCGCTTGCGCCAACTGCGACTGCATTTGCGACTCGGCGTGGATTTCGATTTCGCGCAACTGACCGCGCAAACGGATGACGTTTTCAGTGAGGTCCAACAGCGACAGGCGCAGCGTGCGCATTTCACCTTCGATACGGGCGCGCGCGATGGACATTTCGCCCGCCTCGTTGACCAAGCGGTCCACCAGGTCGGCACGCACACGCAACACCGCACGCGCGGCTGTGAGTTCCTCCGCTTCGCCGACAAAACCACCTTCCGTCGGCGCGGCCTCACCGGCTGGGGCTTCTTCCGGTATTTCGCCGGCGGCGCGGCGCTGCAAGCTATCGAGCAGGGAGTTGGCGTGGTCGTAAGAGGTATCGATTTCTTCTAGGAAGGTGGGCGTGACCGCATTGAGCGCCAGCGCTTGTTCGATGCGCGTCTCCATACTGTGGATCAATTCGCCCATGCCCATAGCACCGACCATGCGGGCGCTGCCCTTCAAGGTATGCAACAAGCGTTGTAAGGACGCGGCGGTTTCTTTATCGCCCGGCGCGGCGTGCCAGGTGCGCAGACTTTCGCCGATCTCGCGCATGAGTTCCACCGCCTCTTCGAGGAAGATGGGCAGCAGTTGATCGTCGAGATCATCCTGCATGCGCTGCTTGCGGCGATCATGGTCCTCTTCACCGAGGACGTGCGCTGGCGCGGAGTGGAGCGGCTCGACCAGGGTGGGCGGGAAGTCAGGCTCAATTGCGGCGGACTCAAGCATGGCCGATTCAAACGCGGGCGGCGCGGTTTCGGCGACAAGCTCAGTCGGCAGCTCCAGATGGATTTCCGGTATTTCGAACACTGGCGCGGACACTTCAGTGGATTCAGCGGCAACCGTCACGTCGCTTTCACCGGGGGGCACGATGCTCAATTCGAAGCTCGGGCGCTGTATGCCGCGCGCCACTTCGTCAAGCTCGGCAGCCAAGCCATCGGCGCCATGCGGTACACGCAGTTCGGCGACAGCGGAGACCATGGCCTCCAGTGTGGACACGGCCGTGCCGATCAGCCCGAGCTGGCCACCGTTGGAGGGCTGGCCACTGCGGGTGAGACGATCCAGCGCGTGTTCCAGCGCCATCGCCAAGCGGCTGATGGAGGCGATGCCTACGGTGCCGGAAATGCCAGCCAGCGTATGGGCGGCGCGCACCATGGGCTCCGGCGGCGCTTGTGCCACCAGTTTGAGCGCGTTCAGATTGACGCGCAATGCGTTGAGATGACCGCGTGCTTCGTTGACATACATGTCGTAGAGCGAGCGCGAAACAATCAGATCGCCCAACGCGACGGTATCGGGTACGAGCGATGATTCAAGCGCTGCTTCAACAGGCTCTTTAGGCGCTTCGAGCTGCGCTTCAATCGGCGCTTCCGGCGCGGCTTCCTCAAGTGCGGACGCCTCGAGTTCAGGTTCACCGAATTCGGGCAAGACGAGGGTGATTTCCTCCTCGGCAGGCGTCTCAGGCGCGGCTGCTTCGAGCGGGATTTCGCTCGGCAACTCCAGCGTGATTTCAGGCAGCTCGATGGCGGGTTCTTCGGCTGCCGGCGCGGCTTCCGACAGTTCCAATTCGAGTGGGGGAAGCTCGATATCAACCAAGACTGGCGCTATCCCCGGCTCGGCTGGCAATTCGATATGCAGCAGTGGCTCAAGCGGCGCGGGTGTTTCCGCGAGGGGGGCAAGGGCTACTCCCTCGCCCGACTGGATGCGCTCGGCTTCGGCGATCAGCGCCCCGGCATCCTTATGCGTACCGCCGCCGACTTCAAGCTGGGCGACCCAATCTTTGAACAGCGCATGAGCGTCTTCAACCAGTTTGTAGAGCGGTGGCGTGGCGGCTTGTTCGGATTGTAGCCATTTGTTCATCACCTGCTCGACTGCCCAGGCGGCTTCGCCCAGATCGGTTAGGCCAACCATGCGACCGCTGCCCTTGAGCGTGTGAAAGCCACGGCGGATGGTGATGAGATAGTCGTGGTTATGCGGTTCGCCGCGCAAGAATTGCAGATGCTCGCCGATGGTGGCCAGCACCTCATGGGCCTCTTCGAGGAAGATGCCCAATATCTCGGCATCGATTTCGTCGCTGGGCGCTTCGGCCAAACGCAGGGTTTCGGCAGAGGGGGCCTCCGGCGCGACTGCCGGGGTCGGCGCGACGCGGGCGACGGCTTCGTCCATTTGATCGCCGGCCTCCAAGGCCTCCAAGGCGGCCGTGGCTTCTTGTTCCAACTGTACGTTGGCGACCAGGCTGGCGTCTTGGCGTATGGTTTCCAGGCTGTGCTTGAGTTCTTCGCGCACGCCTTGGTCTTGCGGCTTCTCACGCAAGGCCCCGATCAGCGTTTGCACTTCGCGTTGTTGCTGTTCCATTTCGGCTTCGACGGAGGGTGCGTGCGCTTCGTCGACTTCGGTAACTTCCGGCGCGGCATGCGTGTTGGGTTGCAGCGGGTGCAATATCTCGTCGAGATCGGCCGGGCCGTGTTGCAGGGCATCGACGAAGAAGCCCAAGCCAGACAGCTTGTGGGCGACTTCTTCAAACTCACCGGCTTGCGGTTGATAGTCGGCATCAGCGAAGCTCAGGATGCGCGCCTCGCATTCGCGCAGCAGCGCGACAGCACGGTCCTGGCCCATGATGGTCAGCGCGCCTTCGACTTGCTTCAAAGGCGAAGACAAACTCGCCAGTTCGCCGCGCTTTTCGGGATCCCGGAAAAAGGCGTCGAGCGTTTGCTCGATCTGCGCCAGATTGCTGAGAATTTCGCGCGCCACTTGGCTTATCAAGAGCCTTTCCTGCGCGCGGCGCGACATGTCGTCGAATAGCGGCACTTCCAGCGGCGCGAGCGCCTTACCCTGCATCAGCGCGGCCAGTCGGTCGTGGACAATGCCCACTTGTTGCGGGAAATCATTACCAAGCTGCTCGTAATTATCGAGGGCTTTCTCGGCCAGGAGCAGCGCCGTGGCGATTTCCATGGCCACTGATTCGTTTTGCTTGAGTGGGAATTTGCGTAGCCACTGGGCCGTTTCAGCGATGCTGCTGACCAAGCTGGCCAGGTGGCTGTTGATTTGGCCGTTGTCACGGCTGGCAAGGGTGGCGGCGCTGTCATGGAATTGCGGCAGAGCGGCAGCCGAGCCGGCACAGAATTTGTTCCAGGCGTCCTTGGTAGCAGTGAGCGCATCGCGCATAGCGCTCAACACCGGCTTCAAGGGCGCGATGTCGGCGACGCTGACTGGCACCAACTCGTCCAGCCCATAGGTTAGCTTGACCTGGCGCACCTGTTCGCCGCCACCTTTGGCGACGGCGACAAAATACAGCGCGTCGCGCACCAAGCGCTCGGCTACGGTCTTCGAGCCTTCCATCAAGCGGCGCATCTGTAGATCGATGCGGGCACAAAGCTTCTTGATGTGAAGGTCGGCGGGGACCTGTCGCGTAGCCAGCGCGTCGAGCAAGCCTAGCGTCACCCACCAGAAAGCGCGGGCGGCGGGCAAGGCCTGGGTGGCTTCGATGGCGGCTACGGCGGCGCGCATTTTTGCAATGCCATCATCATCATTGGCATTGCGCAGCCATTTTAGAAAGCCACGTTCGAAGCGCGCGCGCTCGGCTTTGAGTCGATCCGCCGAGAGTGCCGGCGCCTCTTGGACTCGCTTGGGCGGGCGTTGCGACAAATCCGGGAAAAACAAATCGCTCGCCGCGCTGCGGTCGATGCCGCGCGCGGCCAGCAGTTCGCGATAAATCGGCAGTAGTTTGAGGGGTTGATTGGCGCCACCGGCGGCGACTTCGTCGAGGTAATGGCGGATAGCGGTGAGCGCTGCTTGCGCCAGCATGCCGACCTCTGCTGTGGCGGCGAGCTGACCTTTTTCCAGATCGCCCAGCAATTGCTCGACGGTTTCCGAGAACTGCGTAACGCCGTCCAGACCAACGATGGACAAAGCGCCATGCGCCTGATGCAGATGCGTCCGGGCAAATTTGAGCTGGGCCGAATCGCCGGTGTTCTCGGCGAATTTGCCGAGCGCTTCGGACGCGCGGCCGAGAGCGAGATCGATCTCGCCTTTCACCCAAGATAGCGGGCCCAGATCCAGGTCGGTGGTGGCGCTCATAATTTAGTTTCGAGTTTCAAGTTTCGGGTTTCGAGGCTAGCGGTACATGGCCGTCCGCGTCGCTGCGGCCAGGCGGATTTGACACTGACAGCAAAGGTGAGGGGCTTAACACGCAACTCGAAACCCCAAACCCGAAATTCGATTAAACCTTGAAGCCCGAGACTGAACCCTTCAATTCCACAGCGAGGTCGGCGAGCTGGCCGATGGAAACGGCCGTCTGTTTGGTGCCGGCGGTGGTTTGCTCCGTCACTTCCAAGATGCCCCGCATGCTCTGCGCCACGCGTGTGGCGGCCTCGGCTTGTTGCTGCGTCGCGCCGGAAATGGATTCAATCAGTTGCGCAAGGTTGTTCGACACCGAGGAGATTTCCTGTAGCGCCTGACCGGCCGCGTCGGACAGCTTGGCGCCTTCCACCACGCCTCGGGTCGAGTTTTCCATAGCGGAAACCGCGTCTTGTGTGTCGGTTTGAATGGTTTTCACGATGGCTGCGATCTGTTTCGTCGCTTCACCTGAGCGTTCGGCCAGTCGCTGCACTTCTTCCGCAACCACCGTGAAACCGCGACCGGCTTCACCGGCGGAGGCCGCTTGTATGGCGGCGTTCAAGGCCAGCACGTTGGTTTGCTCGGTAATGTCGGAAATCAGTTCCACGATTTCGCCGATCTCCTGGGAGGACTCGCCAAGGCGCTTGATGCGCTTCGAGGTTTCCTGGATCTGCTCGCGAATTTCGTTCATGCCCTTGATGGAGTTTTCCACGGCGCCCGCGCCTTTTTGCGCAGCATCCAGCGATTGACGTGCGACCTGGGCGGATTCCATGGCTTCGTTGGACACTTGGTTCATCGACTTCGCCATATCCAGGACGTTGTTACCGGCCTGTTGAATTTCCCGCGACTGCTTTTCCGCCGCGACCAGCAGTTCGGCCGTGGTTTTTTGCGCGGCCTCGGAAGCGACCGTCACGCGCGTCGCCGCATCGTTGATGCGCTTCACCAGTACGCCGAGTTCTTCAATCGTGTAGTTCACCGAGTCGGCGATGGCGCCTGTCACGTCTTCCGTTACGGTTGCGCGCACGGTCAGGTCGCCGTCGGCCAAGTCGCCCATTTCGTTCATCAGCCGCAGAATGGCTTCCTGGCTGGTGTTCTTGGCGGCTTCGGCCTCTTGCCGTTGGCGGTCGGCTTGCTCGCGTCGCGCCACCGAATCGTCGTTGAAGGCCTTGACCATCAAACCCAAGGTACATATGCCGAGAAAGCCAAACAGTATCAGTAAGAGGAAACTGGCTTTGCGGCCACCGATCTCGTTGCTGTAGCCGGCGGAAAGCTCAGTAGCGGTCTGTAGTAACTTGCCGCTTTCGCGGAAGATGCGACTGCCGGCCTGCTTGGCCAATACTAGCTTTTGCAAGCCACCCAAGATGCCGGACACGGCCTCCTGGTAATCCTTGAAGGCAGCCGATAATTCACCCAAGCGCGCTTTGACTTCCGGTTCCGTAGCCGACGCGATGCGCATTTGCTCGGAGCCGTTGATCAGCGCGGTCAGAGTTTCGCGGAAGACGTTGGTGTCTTTGCCCAGCAGGAAGGCCACTTCCGGATCGATGGCGTCGGCAACTAGCAACGCGTTGGCGTTTTTCGCCAGGCGCTGCGTCAGCATCACCAGTTGGTTGGCGGCGGACGCTTCGCGCGGGCTGTTCTGCTTCAGCGCGGCCACTTGTTCCGTCAGTTCCAGTAGCGCCTGGTTTTTGCTGTTGATGGTTTCCACCGCCTTGCCGAGCGACACCAGGTTTTTTTCCTGCTCCAGCACCAACGTGGTGTTCTTGTCGGTCTTTTCCCATTCCAGCGTCAGTGCTTGCAGCATCGGGCCCACGGCATCGGAAGTGGGTGGTACGACGAGCTCGCCGATCGCGCCGCCGTTGGTCACGATGTCAAGTAGCGAGGCAAAGGCGTCGCGCGATTCCTTTAACTCTTTGAAGGCCGCCGGGTTGCCTTGCAGGGAGAGCTGGGCCGCCTTGGCGATGGCCTGGGATAACATGCGCATATCACCGGCTGCGATACCGTAGGCGGCGCCGTTGGTCGCGATGCGGATACCGGTAAAGGACGCCCAGGTCGCCAAGCCGATACAGATCAAAAATACGATACCTAAATAGGTAAGTTGCTTGCCAAGAGGTAGTTTGCCGATGAAGGGCAGTTTCCCTCGTAGCCCCTTACCGGTGGCCACCTTGATGTTGTCCATGACGGTGCTTTGCGCGGTGGAGCTCATGGGCTTGATAGCCTTGGGGCCCGGCAAACGCACTGAGGGTAGCTTGAGCTTGAATGCCATGCTGATGTCTCCGGTTGTTCAGCGTATATTTTTGGTATGGACCAATGTCACGAGCGTCACGACAAGCCAATATCAAGGAAATTCGGCTGGCTCAGCAGTTGTCTCACATCGAGCCGCTGCCAGCCACGCCCTTGCGTATCGGTGAATTGCTCGCCCACCCAGGGCCGCGTATCGCCCGTGCCTCGGCGGGCTTCGAGTTGCTCGATATTGCGTAAGCCCAGCGTGCGGCTCACCAGCAATGCGCTGTTGATGCCCAGCTTGCTGCCAACCAGCAGCAATCGACTATCCGAATTTTGTGGCGTCGGTTCTTCACCCTGGAAGGCCGAGAAATCCACCACGCCAAACAACGTGCCGCGCACGTTCGCGAGACCGCAGAACCACGGCTTGGTGAGTGGTACGGATGTTAGTGTCGGCAGCGGAATGATTTCGCCGGACTCGGAAAGATCGAGCAGCCAATATTCGCGACCGGCTTGTACGCCCAGCAGCGCACGCGAAGCTTGGCCCGCCTTGGCGCTGGTCAAGCGCTTGGCGAGGTTTTCCTGAAACTCGCGCAGGCTGATCTTTTTGGCCATTGCAGGGGTGCTGTGATCAGCCCAGGGAGGCGATCTTTTTTAGCAGCACGGCCGGCTCGATGGGCTTGATCAGGTAGTCGTTAGCGCCCTGGCGCATGCCCCATATTTTGTCGGTTTCCTGGCCCTTGCTGGTGCACATCACCACCGGAATATGCTTGGTGTCTTCCTCGCGCGTGATGGTGCGGGTGGCCTGGTAGCCATTCATGCCTGGCATCACCACATCCATCAAGATCAGATCCGGTTGCTCGGACTTGGATTTGGCAATGGCTTCTTCGCCGCTCTCGGCCATGATAATGATGTAGCCGTGCTTGGCGAGCATCTCGCTGAGCGCGTGCCTTTCGGTGGGAGAGTCGTCAACGATGAGTATTTTTTTGACGGGCATATTGTTTACCTCTATTGATTACGAAATACGTTGCGGCATGTGCGTCGCAACCGCCTTGAGCAGACTGTCTTTGGTGAAGGGCTTGGTCAGGTACTCGTCGGAGCCGACCATGCGGCCGCGCGCCCGGTCGAACAAGCCGTCTTTCGAGGACAGCATGATGACCGGCGTGGAGCCAAAGCGGGGATTTTGCTTGATCAGCGCGCAGGTTTGATAGCCGTCGAGCCGCGGCATCATGATGTCCACAAAGATAATGTCCGGGTGATGGTCGGCGATTTTCGCCAGGGCGTCGAAGCCATCTTCCGCCAGCACGACCTGACAGCCGGCCTGCACCAGGAAGATTTCGGCGCTACGGCGTATGGTGTTGCTGTCGTCAATCACCATGACCTTGGCGCCGTTGAGATTCACTCCGTCCCCCACTCACATCTCCTCTAACCGTTCGCTGAAGTTTGGTGGCATATGACTATGTGCGTCGCGAAACGGCTTCGCTACTATACCGCAAAAATTCCATGCTGCCCGCGTAAGAAGTCACGGTGCTGCGACCGGCGGCGCATGAGCCATGACGGGCGGCCAATCAAGTACGGCACTGCTCACGTTTTCGGCCTCCATTCGCCAGTCATTAGCCGGGCCTGGGGGCGATGTGTTCAAGCACCGCGATCTTGCTTGTTGCGTCGCCGCCATTATCGAACAAGGATGGCTACGAGATCACCTCGAAGTCTTCCTTGCGCGCCCCGCATTCGGGGCAGGCCCAGTTGGGCGGCACATCCTCCCAGCGCGTGCCGGGGGGCATGCCTTCATCGGGCAGACCGGCTGCTTCGTCGTAGATGAAGCCGCAGATCAGGCACATCCATTTTCGGTAAGGTGCTGTCATCGCAACGGCAGAAAGCAAGCGGAAGTCGGTTAAAATGGCCGCAGTCTACTCCAAGCGCGGCCGGCCTCGCCAGCCGCGCCGCCGCGCACTATGCCCCAAGAAACGCAAGATCTGATTCCCCCGATCGTGATGGTCTTCGCCGCCAGCGACCCCTCGGGCGGCGCCGGTTTGCAGGCCGACATCATGACGCTTTCCAGCATGGGTTGCCATCCGCTCTCGGTGGTGACGGCCATCACCGTGCAGGACTCGGCCGGCGTGGAGGATGTGCTGGCCATCGACGCCGACTGGGTGGCCGATCAGGCGCGCGCCTTGCTCGAAGACATGCCGGTGGCAGCTTTCAAGATCGGCATGCTGGGTAGCGTGGAGAATGTCGCAGCCGTTGCCGAGATCGTCGCCGACTATCCGGACATTCCGCTGGTATTCGATCCCGTGCTTGCTTCCGGCCGCGGCGACGAACTTGCCAGCGAAGACATGATCAACGCCATGCGCGAACTGCTGCTGCCGCAAACCACTGTACTTACGCCCAACAGCCTCGAAGCGCGCCGTCTGGCGCTGGACGACAGTGACGAGGAGGCGAACGATGCGGATGATCCGGATCTTGCCGAATGCGCCCGGCGCCTGCTGAATGCCGGCAGCGAATTCGTGCTGATCACCGGCACCCACGAAAACACGGCGCAAGTTGTTAATACGCTCTATGGTGAAAATGGCTCGGTGCGCGCCGATGCCTGGGAGCGCCTGCCCGGCAGCTATCACGGCTCGGGCTGTACGCTGGCTTCCGCCATCGCCGCCAATCTGGCCAACGGCCTGGATATTCCTGACGCCGTACGTGATGCGCAGGACTACACCTGGCAGGCGCTCGCCCACGGCTTCCGTCCAGGTATGGGGCAATATCTACCGGACCGTTTTTTCTGGGCGCGGGAGCAAGAGGATACATCCTCCCCGGCTCCCCCTCTTGGCGAAACCGATGTCGAAGGCGATGGCGCTTAACGGGCTTTACGCGCTTACACCGGATCTCGCCGATACCGAGCAATTGACGCGACGTGTCCGGCAGGCGCTGGAGGGCGGTGTTCGGTTGCTGCAATACCGCAACAAGACGGGCGATGCGCCATTGCGCCGCGAGCAAGCGAGGCGGCTACTGGCGCTTTGTCGCAAGTTTGACGCCAGGTTCATCATTAACGATGACCTCGTCCTGGCGCTGGAAAGCGGCGCCGATGGCGTTCATTTGGGCCGCGAGGACGGTGATTTCGCCGCTGCTCGCGCAGCACTGGGGTCGGACAAACTACTCGGGGTTTCCTGCTATGCCGACTTGGCGCGCGCGCGCCTAGCGGCGAGTTGCGGCGCAGACTATGTGGCTTTCGGTAGCTTCTTTCCATCCAGCACCAAACCGGGTACCGTGCGTGCGTCGCTGGATTTTCTGCGCCAGGCGCGCGCCGAGCTAAAGCTGCCCATCGCCGCTATTGGCGGCATCAACTTGGCCTATGCATCGCAACTCACTGCCGCTGGCGCCGACCTGCTCGCCGTCATCACCGATCTTTTCGACGCGCCCGATATTCGCGCCCGCGCTGCTGCCTACCTTAGACTTTTCGATTCGAGGACGTCCGATATGAGCAAAAACGACCAACTCTTCGCCCGCGCCCAGAAAACCATCCCCGGCGGCGTTAATTCCCCGGTGCGCGCGTTTCGTTCGGTGGGCGGCACACCGCGCTTCTTCACGCGCGGCGAAGGCGCTTATGTCTGGGATGCCGATGGCAAGCGCTACATTGACTACGTCGGCTCCTGGGGCCCCTTGATCCTCGGCCACGCACACCCTGAGGTGGTGCGCGCCGTGCAGGAAGCGGCGACGCGCGGCCTGTCTTTCGGCGCGCCGACCGAGGGCGAGGTCGAAATGGCCGAGTTGCTCACCCAGCGCCTGCCCAGCATGGAGATGGTGCGACTGGTTAGCTCCGGCACCGAAGCCACCATGAGCGCCATCCGGCTGGCGCGTGGATTCACCGGCCGCGACGCCTTCATCAAGTTCGAAGGTTGCTACCACGGCCATGCCGACAGTCTGCTGGTCAAAGCCGGCTCAGGTGCGCTGACATTCGGCCAGCCCAGCTCCGGCGGCGTGCCCGCCGATCTCGCCGCGCATACGCTGGTGCTCGATTACAACGATACACAGCAACTGGAAGACACCTTCCAGCGAATTGGCGATCAGATCGCCGCCGTTATTGTCGAGCCGGTTGCCGGCAACATGAATTTGATTGCGCCAAAACCGGAGTTCCTGCAAGCCATGCGTCGCTGGTGTACCCAGCATGGCGCGGTGCTGATTTTCGATGAGGTGATGACGGGCTTTCGCGTCGGCCCGGCTTGCGCGCAAGGCTTGTATGGCATCACGCCCGACCTCACCACGCTGGGCAAAATCATCGGCGGCGGCATGCCCGTGGGCGCTTTCGGCGGCCGGCGTGACATCATGGAAAAGATCGCGCCGCTGGGTCCGGTCTATCAGGCCGGCACGCTGTCCGGCAGCCCGGTGGCGGTGGCAGCGGGGCTCGCCACGCTCAAACTTATCGCCCAGCCCGGTTTCTATGAGCAACTGAGCCTGAAAACGCGTCACCTCACCGAAGGCTTGTGCGCCGAAGCGCAGCGCTTGGGCGTGGTCTTCAGCGCGCAGGCCGTGGGGGGGATGTTCGGCCTGTATTTCCGCGCCACGCCACCGACCAGCTATGCCGAAGTCATGGAGTGTGACAAGGAGGCCTTCAACCGCTTCTTCCACGCCATGCTGGAGAAGGGCGTCTATCTTGCCCCTTCAGCCTTCGAGGCGGGCTTTGTCTCAGCGGCGCATAGTGATGCAGACATTGCGGCAACCTGCGCGGCGGCGGGGGCGGTGTTTGCGAAGTCGTAAAAAACTTTAGCCGCGCAATCCGCGGCAAAAAATCAAACCAAAAACACCGTCGCCAGTCCAAGGAAGATGAAGAAGCCGCCCGAGTCGGTCACGGCGGTGATCAGGACGCTGGAACCCACCGCCGGATCGCGGCCGAACTTTTGCAGGGTCATGGGCACGGCCACGCCGACCATGGCGGCAAGCATGAGGTTTAGCATCATGGCGGACGTCATGACCAGGCCCAGCGGCAGGCTGCGGTAAAGCCACCACGCCAGCAGACCCAGCAAGCTGCCCCAGATCAGGCCGTTCAACATGGCCACGCCGATTTCCTTGCGGAACAGGCGGCGCGCGCTGTCGGGCTGAATCTGGCCCAGCGCCAGCGCACGCACGATCATGGTGATGGTCTGGTTGCCGGAGTTGCCGCCTATGCCGGCGACGATGGGCATCAGCGCGGCCAGTGCCACCAGTTTTTCGATGGAGTGTTCAAAAGCGCCGATCACGCGCGAGGCGACGAAAGCCGTGACGAGGTTGATGGCCAGCCAGGTCCAGCGGTTTTTCAGGCTGTCCCACACCGAGGCGAAAATGTCTTCTTCCTCGCGCAAGCCGGCCTGGGCCAGGCGTTCGCTTTCCGACTGTTCGCGGATAAAGTCCACCACCACGTTCACCGTCACGCGACCAACCAGGCGTTGCTGCTCGTCCACCACCGGTGCGGACACCAGGTCATAACGCTCGAAGGCCTGAGCGGCGATTTCCGCCTTGTCGTCTGCGTCCAAAGTCAGTGGTTCGGCGATCATGACATTGGCAACCAACGTGTCAGGATCGGTCACCAGCAAGGCATTGATCGGCAGCACGCCTTTGAGATGTTCATCGCGGTCGACGACGAAAAGCTGGTCGGTATGGTCTGGCAGTTCGTCGAGCCGACGCAAATAACGCAACACGACTTCCAGCGTGACATCGTCACGCACCGTCACCGCTTCGAAATCCATTAAGGCGCCGACGGAATCCTCGTCATAGGACATGGCCTCGCGCAGTTGTTCGCGTTCCTCGATGGAAAGCGAACGGAACACGTCGCGCATGACGTTGCCCGGCAGGTCGGGCGCGAGGTCGGCGATCTCGTCGGCATCGAGCTGCTCGGTGGCGGCGACCAGCTCTTCGGAGTCCATCGCGTCGATGAGCGTTTCGCGCACCGCGTCGGAGACTTCGAGCAGAATGTCGCCGTCACGATCGGTCTTGACGAGATCCCAGACGAACAGACGCTCGTCCAGAGGCAGCGATTCGAGAATGTAGGCGACGTCGGCCGGGTGGATCTGGTCGAGCAGATCGCGCAGTTCAGCGATGTGCTGCTTGTGCACCAGGTTTTCGACCAGTTCATGGCGCGGCATTTCCTGCCTGTGCACCAGGCCTTCCACCAGACGATGACGAGCGAGTAGCGTCTGCACCTCGCGCAGGAGCTTCTGGATGTCTTCGCTATGGCGAATTTCTTCGCGTGTGTCTTCGCTTTGGGCCATAATCGCGCAGCCTTAAAGGGCCGAATGAGCGGCGACTGGAAAAACGCGATTCTAGGTGTTTTGCCCAGCCGGCGCGACCATGAATTCGTAATATCTACGCGATATTGTTTGCCGTGACCCGACTTCCACTCGCCGCTCCCACTCGATTGCTGGCTGGCCTGGTGCCCAACCGCTGGGACATCGTGCTCATGCCGCTGGTGGTGTCTCTGCTGTTCATGCTGGCCTGGGGCAGTGCCGGCATGGCCCAGCCTTTTCAGCCCGGCGAGGCGCTGCCCATTTCACTCGACCCAAGCAATCTGCCCGGCTACGCACTACGCACCACGCTGCGCATGGCGGCGGCGATGCTGGCCTCGCTGGTCTTCACCTTTGCTTATGCAAGCTGGGCGGCGCGCAGCGAACGCGCCGCGCAGGTGCTGATTCCCTTGCTGGATGTGTTGCAGTCCGTGCCCATTCTCGGTTTTCTGTCCATCACCGTCGTTGGCTTCATCAAGCTCTTTCCCGGCAGTCTGCTTGGCCCCGAGTGCGCGGCCATCTTTGCCATCTTCACCTCGCAAGCCTGGAATATGACCTTCAGTTTCTATTCCTCGCTGCGCATGATTCCCAAAGACCTTTATCAAGCGGCGGAAGTTTTTCAATTGTCCGCCTGGCAGCGCTTCTGGAAACTGGAAGTGCCTTACGCCGTGCCGGGCCTGATCTGGAACGCCATGATGTCCGTAGCCGGCGGTTGGTTCTTCGTCGTCGCGGCGGAGGCCATCAGCGTTGAGGGCTATAGCATTCAGTTGCCGGGCATCGGTTCCTACATCGCGCTGGCCATCCAGCAACGCGACCTCACCGCTATCGGCTGGGCGATCTTCGCCATGTTGCTGGTCATCCTCGCCACGGATCAATTGGTGTTCCGTCCGCTCACCGTCTGGGCCGAGCGTTTCAAGTTTGAATTCACCGAGGCGCAGGGCGAGCCGCGCTCCTGGTTTCTCGCCGTGCTGCGGCGGGCGCAGTTGGCGATGTTGTTGACGCGCCTGAGCGCCAGGGCCTGGGATGTCTCCTCGCGCCTCTTGCGACACTTGCCCGCGCGGCCAGCGGTGCGTTTGCGCTGGCGCTTCGCCCGGCGCGGCGTGCGCCTGATGGACCGCCTGTGGACGCCATTGTTGATCGTCGCCGCCGGGGCCAGCATCGTGGCGCTGGCGCGCTTCGTACAGGCCGAGGTGAGTTATGCCGAAATCGGCCACGTCTTCTTGCTCGGTTTGTGGACCGGGTTGCGGGTGATGCTGCTGATCGCCCTGGCGAGCGTGATCTGGGTACCTATCGGCATCTGGATAGGCTTGCGCCCCAAGCTCGCCCAGCGCGCGCAGCCGGTGGTGATTTTCCTCGCGTCTTTCCCAGCGAACTTACTCTTCCCGCTGGCGGTGACCGCCATTATTCAATACCACTTGAATCCAGAAATTTGGCTCTCGCCGTTGATGATCCTCGGCACGCAGTGGTACATCCTCTTCAATGTCATCGGTGCGGCGGCGGCGCTGCCTTCCGACCTCCGCGAAGTGGCGGCGAATCTCGGCCTGTCGCGCTGGCTGCTGTGGCGCCGGCTGCTACTGCCAGCGATTTTCCCCGCCTATGTCACCGGGGGCCTGACCGCCTCGGGTGGCGCCTGGAACGCCAGTGTGGTGGCCGAAGTGGTGAGTTGGGGTAGCACCACACTGACCGCCACCGGCATTGGCTCCTATATTGCGGCGCAGACCGTCGCAGGCGACCATCCACGCATCGCCCTGGGCGTGGCCGTCATGAGCCTATATGTCATTGTATTGAACCGTAGCCTGTGGGAACGGCTCTACATCTTTGCGCGCCAGCGCTTTGTTTTCACTTGAAGGCGAGAAGCGTCATGGTCGATAAAACCGATAGCGAATTTCTGCTCGAGTTGCACAACGTCGGCAAGACCTTCGCCGCGACGGAGGCCAACGCCATCACGGTGTTGCAGCACATCAGCTTGCAGATACGCCCCGGCGAAATCGTCGCCCTGGTCGGTCGCTCGGGTTGCGGCAAATCGACGCTGATGCGCATCGTTTGTGGCCTGACCAAAGCCTCCTCGGGCCAGGTGCTCTATCGCGGCCACAAGGTCACCAAACCCGAGTCTGGCATCAGCCTGGTGTTCCAGACTTTCGCGCTATTTCCCTGGCTGAATGTTTTGCAAAACGTCGAGTTGGGTCTCGAAGCGCAGGGCGTGCCGAGGGAGGAGCGGCGTAAGCGCGCACTGGTGGCCATCGACATGATCGGTCTGGACGGCTTCGAATCGGCCTACCCGAAAGAACTTTCCGGCGGCATGCGCCAGCGCGTTGGTTTCGCGCGTGCTTTGGTGGTGAACCCTGATCTGCTGTTGATGGACGAGGCCTTCTCCGCGCTCGACGTACCAACCTCGGAGACGCTGCGCAACGACTTGCTTGATCTCTGGCTGGAGCGGCGCATTCCCACGCGCGCCATCGTCATGGTCTCGCATAACATCGAAGAAGCCTTGCTGATGGCCGATCGCATCATTGTGCTCGACAGCAATCCCGGCCGCATCAAGGCCGAAGTGCCGGTGACCATGAAGCATCCGCGCGACCGCGAGTCGCACGCCTTCCGTCAGGCCATCGACCAAGTGTATGGCGCCATGACGGCGGTGTTGGGCGCGTCGCCGATGATGCGCGCGCTGGGCCTTGGCCATCGCCTGCCGGATGCGGGCATCCAGCAGATGCTGGGCGTGCTGGATGCGCTCAACCAACCGGCCGCCGGCGGCAGTGTGGATCTGTCCGAATTGGCCGACGAACTGCATCTCGAAGTGGATGATCTCTTTCCGCTGCTAGAAGCCCTGGAGTTGCTCGATTTCGCCCACACCGTGGATCGCCGGGTCGAATTGACAAATCACGGCAAAGGTTTCGTCGAAGCCGACATCCAGCGCCGCAAAATGGTTTTCGGCGAACATCTGCTGCATCGCGTGCCGCTCGCCGCACACATCCGCCGCGTGCTGGACGAGCGCGCCAACGCCCGCGCGCCGCGCAGCCGCTTCCTGCGCGAGATGGAAGATTTCCTCACCGAAGACGAAGCCGAGCGAGTGCTAGACGTCATCATCGACTGGGGCCGCTACGCCGAAATTTTCGCCTTCGACACCCACGCCGATCGCTTCAGCCTGGAAAATCCGGGGGAAGAAAAGGTGGAGGAAGCTTAGGGAATCTCCGCATCCGCCATGCGCGCGCGGATAATGCCGGTGCGTGCCGCGAGGTAGGGTGAGTTGGGCAGGCGCTCGAAGCGGCGCGGATTGGGCAGCATCACGGCGAGGCGCGCCGCCTGGTCTGCTGATAGGCGCGCGGCGGGCACATGGTAGTAGTGTTGCGCCGCCGCCTCGGCGCCGAAGACGCCGTTTCCCCATTCGACGACGTTGAGGTAAATCTCCAGGATGCGCTGCTTGTCCATCACTGCCTCCAGCATCAAGGTGATGATGGCTTCCTGAGCCTTGCGCCAACTGGTTTTGGAGGCGGAGAGAAAGAGGTTTTTGGCGAGCTGCTGGGTGATGGTGGAGCCGCCGGCGACGATCTTGCCTTTCTTTTGGTTCTTCTCCATGGCCTTCTGGATGCCCTCCCAGTCGAAGCCTTCGTGCTCGGGGAATTTCGCATCCTCGGCGGCGATCACCGCGCGCTTGAGATTGTCGGAAATGCGCTCGTAGGGCATCCACTGGCGCTTGAGTTCCGCCTGCGGATTTTTTTCGCGCAACTCAGTCAGGCGGGTCGCCATGAAACTGGTCTGGCCCGGATTGGCAAATTTCCAATACACCACCCAGCCGAAATACCAGCCCTGCCACAACAGCACGATGACGATGAGCGCCGCGAGCACGCGCTTGGTCCAGGTCCAGAAGGGTCTCATTTTTTGACGCGTTGAGCTTTTATCACGCTTGCTCACGACGTAGCCAGGCCAGCACCGGCGAGGTCTGCGGGCGTACACCGCGCCACAAAAAAAACGATTCGGCCGCCTGTTCGACCAGCATGCCCAGACCGTCCGCGAGCATTGCGCCTCCGGCTTGCGCGGCGTGCAGAAACGGCGTCAGCCCCTTGCCGTACATCATGTCGTAAGCCAACGCGTCCGACGTGTAAAGCCCTGCGGGCAGGGTTGGCGCGGCATCCGAAAGACTCGCGGAAGTGGCGTTGATGACCACATCGAACCGGCGACCGGCCAGCGCTTCGAAGCTCGCGGAAGAGAGTGCCGCGTGCGGCGCGAATTCCTCCGCCAGCTCATGCGCCTTTTCCGCCGTGCGGTTGGCGATGACCAGCGACACCGGTTGTTCCTCCAGCAACGGCAAGATCACGCCGCGTGCGGCGCCCCCGGCGCCGACCAGCAGCACGCGCTTGCCCGAGAGCGCGACGCCGAGATTGCCTGTGATGTCGCGGACCAGACCAATACCATCGGTGTTTTCGCCGTGCAAGCCTTGCGGCGTGACGATGAGCGTATTCACCGCCTTGGCCGCCTCTGCGCTGGCAGATTGCGTATCGGCGATCTGCCAAGCTTCCTGCTTGAAAGGCACGGTGACATTCATGCCGCGCCCACCCGCTGCCATAAAGCCGAGTACGGTCGGCGCAAAAGCGCCCAGCGGCGCCAGCAGCGCTTCATAGGCGATATCTTCGCCGGTCTGCCGTGCAAATGCCGCATGGATCAGCGGCGATTTGGAATGCGCAACGGGATTGCCGATGACGGCGTAGCGGTCAGTCATTTGTAGTTTGTTTCGGGTTTCGGGTTTCGGATTTCGAGTTGCAACTGGAGCGCGGCATCACCGCGCATCCCGAAACTAGAAACGCGAAACCCCGAACTATTCATTCTGATCGTATCTGGTCAGCCTTGGTGAACACCCAGGTGCGGGCGAAGCCGATGATATCGGTCTTGGCCTTTAATGCGGCGGGAAAGTTCGCGTAGGGCGCCGCCATGCGCACCACGCGCACTGCCGCGTCGTCGAGTATTTTGTAACCGGAAGTGCGGCGAACCTCGACTTTGTCCAGATTGCCGTCGTTGCGGATTTCGACATAAAGCTGCAAGCTGCCATAGAGTTTGCCTTTGGCTTCTTCGGGATAGTTGAGGTTACCGATACGTTCGACTTTTGTGCGCCAGTCTTCGAGGTATTGCGCGTCCACCGCTTCTTCGGTGCGTGCGCCTATGAACTTCTTGCGCGGTCGCTTGTTGTATTCCTCCACTTGCCGCTCGATTTGCGCTTCCATGCGTGCGATGGCCAGCGCATTTTGCGCGAGGTCGGCGCCGTTGGTGGGTTGATCCGGCTGTGGCTCGGCCTTGCTCGGATCGGCTTTGGTGGTGAGTTTGCTGGTCGACAATGCCAGGAGTTTTTGCTGTTGTGTTTCGAGGGCCTGCACGTGGCGCTGCGTTTCGATCAGGGCGTCGCCCGGCTGCACCTGTTCCGAGGCCGGCAGCGGCGTTTTGGCGATGCGGTTCTCATCGGTGTTGCCGCCGCCGTCGAGATTGGCCTGTGCCTTGGCTTGCGCCTTGACGGGTTTGCGCGCGTGCTTGGCATTCACCAGCACAACGTCAAGCTGAGTTTCGCTGCTCCGTTGAAAGGCGCGGGGAAAGGAAAAATGCACCGAGAGCAACAGCGCGTGGAAGAGCAGCGAGAATGACAGCGCGAGCGTGAAACCATTGCGGGCGGGATCGAGGCGTAACAGCCAGACGGGCCATGCGGGCCCAGCCTGTGTGGCAGAAGGCGCGGACGATGCCGTAGCGATTGATGGAACTGGCAAAGCAGATTGAGGGGATGACTCGGCTTGCGTCGGGCGAGCCGGTCGCGCCGATGATTTTGCGAGTGGCTTGGATTTCCGAGCTTTCCCGTGCTGAGGCATGGGCTCCGATTTTACTCTGGAATCTCCGACCCATTGCAGACTTCGGACGTGCCGTCCGGTGTTACGTCGTGGCTCGCAGTAGCACCTTCGGTAACTGTCTCCACATAACGACAAGTGGCTTCCGGCGTGAGCAGATCGATGTTCGATATCGCCACACGCACCCGCGTGCGCGGATTGCTGGCGGGCAAAGAGGGGCAGCGCAACACCAGCGGCGCTTGTTCCAGCCGCACCAGGCTTTCGCGTAGCACGGTGGCACCGAACGTGACTTCGCCCTTACTCCCAACTTCCTCTTGTTGTTGCACCCAGCGCAAGCACCAGAAATGCTCCATGCGGCGCTGAAATTCAGCGTAGCTCGCATACGTGAGTTCGAAATCTCGCATGGCCGCAAGCAGCGCTTCCGAACGCGCGGTGTAGGGCGGCGTTTCGCCCTTGAGATACGCGAGCAATTGCCATTGGTTGAGTAAATCAACATAGCGACGCAGCGGTGAGCTGGACCAGGCGTAGCAATCCACGCCCAGGCCTTCGTGCGACAGTGCGGCGGTGGTCATGCGTACCTTGCCAGCCGCCTGGACGCGATAAATCGCCGCGATTTGCGCCTCTGCGAGCAGCTTGCCCCAGGTGGCGTTGGCGACGATCATGAGTTCCGCCACCAGTTTATCCAGCGGCGAGCCGCGATGGCGCGGCACGATGTCTACGCGGCCTTCGGCTTGCGACCAATCGACATAGAAGCTGAATTCAACTTGCCCCTGATTGACTGAAGGCTTGCCGCGCCCGGCCTCCAGCACAGTGGCGAATTCCCAAAGTAAAGTCAGCTCGCGTTTGTAGGCGAAGTCCGGTCCACCGTCACGCAAGGTGGTTTCGTTGAATACCGGTTCGATGTCGTGATGGCGCAGATTGGCGCGGACGGGCACCAGTTCCAATCGTGTTTCAGTACCGCGGATCACCAAGTCTGTACCGATATCCAGGTACAGCGACAAAGCCGGTGCTTCGCGCCCAGCCGCCAGCGTGAAGTGCTCAACCACGTCTTCGGGCAGCATGGTGATCTTGCGCCCCGGCATATAGACCGTGGAAAGCCGCTCGCGCGCGATGGCGGCGAGCGCGGAATTGGGGTGGATGCCCAGACCCGGCGCAGCGATGTGGATGCCGACGCGCCAGCCGCCACCCTCCAGCGGTGTGACGGAAAACGCGTCGTCGATTTCGGTGGTGGTGGCGTCATCCACGGAAAACGCGGCAACCTCCGCCAGGGGTAGTTCCACGGGTGCGGGCTGCGCTTCATAGGCGCCAAAGGCCGTACCCTGCGGAAAGCATTCGAAGAGAAAGCGGTTCAAATGGAAATCGTGGGTCGACGGAATCGCCCCGCAGCGCGCCAACAGACGCGGGGCATTCAAACCGGTTTGCTCGCAAGCCGCTTCGAGTGCCTTGGTCTCGTTGCGATTGCGATCCGGCTTGTAAAGCAGTTGGGCTATCAGGCCCGCGAACTCGGCTGGCAGTGCGCCCGCTTTCAATTCGCCCACCATGCGTTCGATGGCCAGCGCTTGCTGGCGTTTCTTTTCTAGCCCGGCCAGCGCCGCCTGCAAAATCTCCGGCGGCGCTTTGCGGAAGCGACCCTTGCCCTTACGATGAAAATAGATAGGCGCGGCATGCAGGCGCAGGAGTATGGCGGCGGACTCGACGGCATCCGGCGTGCGGCCGAAATATTCCTGCGCGAAATCGGTGAACATGAATTCACCTTCGCCGCAGACTTCCCAGAGAAATTCGGCCTCCATGTCCTCCGCTGCGGCTTCCGCGCGATTCAGCAATTCGTTCGGCGTTGGTTGCGTATAGCGCAACAGCACCGCAGCGCTTTTGACCTTCACGCGCTTGCCGCTGCTGGTCTCGATCTGCAGCGAGCTGACATTATCGGCGAGCACGGAGCCGGCCTTGAAAGCGCCGTCCTCTTCAAACAGGACATTCATGGGGAAATGGAGGAAACAGAAAATGCGGGGGGCGGTGGAGGCCGCATTATACGCTAGCGAAAATGACGACTTCGCGGCGGGCGTTCTATCAGGCGCAGTGCAAGCCAGCAAATTCGAGTATCGCGATGCGATACTCATCGAAGCGCGTGAAGCTGTGGTCGCCGCCTGCCAGCACGACCTGTTTGCAGCCGTTATATTTGGCAACGGCATCGTTATAGTCCAGCACTTCGTCGCCCGCCTCCGCCAGCAGCAGAAAGTTTTCGGGTTGCGTGATGCGCGCCACGTCCAGTGCGCGCAATTCCTCGATGTGGCGCGGCAGGAATTCGAAAACTTCGCCGGTATGCAGATTGGTTTGCGTGCCAACATAGGCCGCGAGAGATTGCGGCGCTGCCACCGCCGGATTGATCAGGACAGCTTTGAGGTGGTGATGCTCGGCAAGCCAGGTGGCGTAATAACCGCCCAGCGAACTGCCGACCAGCGTGACCGGCGCAGAGCGCGCGGCAATCACTGACTCCGCCAGGGTAATCGCCTCGCGCGGCGATACCGGTAGCTGCTCGCACCACAGTTGCGCCGCCAGGCCGCGTTCAGCCATGAAAGCGCACAGGCTACGCACTTTGGCCGATTGCGGCGAGGAGCGGAAGCCGTGGAGATAGACGATCAATTTGCCGTCCAGCTCACCACGCCGGTATACGCCGTGGCTAGGATCACGAAGCCGAAGGCGATGCGGTACCAGGCGAAGAGCGTGAAATCGTGGGTGCTGATGTAGCGCAGCAGCCAGCGCACGCAGAGAAAGGCCGAGATGAAAGCGGAGACGAAGCCGACGATCCACATGCCCAGATCGTCCGCATTGAGCAGCGCTCTCTCTTTGTAGAGCTGATAGACCGTGGCGGCAAGCAGGGTGGGGATGGCGAGGAAGAAAGAGAATTCCGTCGCCGCTTTGCGCGAGAGGCCGAGGAAGAGGCCCCCGATGATGGTGGCGCCCGAGCGTGATGTGCCGGGAATCAAGGCCAGTGCTTGTGCGCAGCCCAGCAGCAGCGCGTCGCGCCAGTGCAGTTCTTCCACGGTCTGGATGCGTACCACATGTTTGCGGCGCTCCGCCCAGAGGATGAATACGCCGCCGATCATGAAGGCCAGGGCCACAGGCACCGCGCTGAAGAGATGCGCTTTGATTACCTTCTGGAAGAGCAGCCCCAGCACCGCCAGCGGCATGAAGGCGATGGCGAGATTCACGGCGAGGCGCTGCGATGTTTCGTCGCTGCCCAGGCCGCCGACCACCTTGACGATTCGGGCACGGTACTCCCAGCACACCGCGAGTATGGCCCCGGCCTGGATGACGATCTCGAAGAGCTTGCCCTTCTCGTCGTTGAAATTGAGCAGATCACCGACGAGTATCAAATGGCCGGTGGAGGAGACAGGGAGAAATTCAGTGAGGCCCTCGACGATGCCGAGGATCAGTGCGTGCAGCAGGGGTATCCAGTCCATGATGGGCGTCCGAAAAATGGTGGCCGATGCTAGCATGTGGAAGGCTGGCCGAAACGCCTTGTGACGCCGATTGACGCCGATTGCATCGAAACCTTCGGCCAATTCGGTCAACAAATTACGTTTTTCTATTTCGGGTTCTTTGCATCCGGTTCTCGCTTGAGCATTGCGACATCGCGCTTGTCATCTGCCGCTTTAAGATCGAGGCGCACCTTGCTGGCTTTGACGTTGGCAATTTGTAACTGACCGATGCGGATAGTGCCACTTGCATTCATCGCTTTCAGCGGGGAGAGGCCTATAGGCTGCTCAGGCGCGGTGGGCTTGGCGACGCTGGCTTTTCCTGCTTCGGTTTTACTCGTTTGCGGCGGCAGATATTTATCGACATTCAGCTTGTCGATATCGACGTCGAAAGCCAGCGCCAGCGGGCTGAAGTGCGACACATTGATTTTCGCGTCGACCTTGCTTTCATCGAATTGGGTGGCGAGGCTGCCGCTGGCCGCCTGCGTGTTCAGATCAGCATGCAGCTTGGCCGTAATCGGCAGCTTGACGCTCTTCATAGGCATGCGTGGAAGCGCCACGTTGAGCTCGCCGCTCAATGCCGGCAGATCCAGTGTGAGCGCTGTGAGATCAGCCTGCATGGGCGATTGCAGCGCGGCCTTGAGCGTGATGTCGCCCTGCTGGGCGTCGAGTGTGAGAGAGAACCCGGCCAACTTGAGCGCCTTGCTTGTGCCTTCGATCCCGCTCAGGCTCAGCCTGGCATCGGCGTTGTGTGACGCGCCGTTGAGTTTGAGCGCGATGTTGATGGCGTCGCCGCTGGTGCGCTCGGCCGTCAGCGCCAGCTTGGGCGCATCGAGCTTGATGTCAAAATTATCGTCCCCGAGCTTGCCCTTGCTGGAAAGCGCCAGTCCGGCGACGGACATTTCGCCTTGGGCGGGTTGCGCGTAGAGCGCCGCGGCGGTTAGTTGGAAGTCGAGGCCTTGGAGTCCGTAGACCTCTCCCGTTACCTTCGCCTCCAGCCCGGTGAGGCCGTAGCGTTTTTCATCGAGGTCATAGCGATAGCGGCCGGCGAGCTTGATGCCGGCATTGTTGCGTGGTCGCTCGCCCGTTAGTTTGGCGGCGAGTTCAAGTTTGCCTTCGGCGGCATTGGCGATTTTCCCGGTAGATAAGGTCATGCCGGCGAGAGTGAAAGACAGGTCGGTCTTCTCGTCGCGATACGCAAGGTTGGCGTTGTCTATTTTGATGCCGGTGATATCGAAGCGCACCGTCTGCGATTCTTCTTTGTCCTTTTTCAGGAGATCGTCGATATTGGTACTGCCATCCTGATGCCGCACGATGCTGGCGCTCACGCCGGACAGCGTGATGCCATCGATCACCACCTGCATTTTCAGCAGCGGGAAAATGGCGACCGAAATATGTGCGCTGTCCAGCGCGGCGAATAGCTGTTCGCTACGCTGCTCGGAAAGCGTGGTCTTGCCCAGCTTCACCCCCAGCGAAGGCCAAACAGAGAGCGCCACATCGCCTTCGATGTTCAGCGTGCGCTGCTTCTTTTCTTTGATCACCTGGGCCAGCTCGGCCTTCAGCTTAGCCACATCCAGCGTCGCAGCCAGGAAGATGCCCAGCGCCACCCCCAGCGCCAACAGGCCGCCCAGTAACCAGGTCGCGTATTTGAGCACTTTCAAGTTGATCTCCCGTACATCATCGGATTCGGCGCGCGCTCAGGTTAGCAAAGATCGCTCTGGCAGGTAAGACTACGTTGGCCAGCGGGTTGATCCTGTCTCCACAGTGCGCTATGTTGCGGCACTTCATCGTCAGCAAAGGCACAAATCATGAGCACCACACCGAGCAGCACCGACAAGGAGTTCTGGCAACTCGCCGACAGCTTCATCGCGCTCGCCAACGAGCATTGCAACAGCGTCAGCAACAAGAAGGTTAGCGCTGCGTTTCTTTACGCAGCGGCTCGCTTCAACGCTTTCATCGTGGCGGCAAACAGCAGCGGTAAGGAGCAGTTGGCGGTGGAAAAAGACAACGCCGTCACCTACTTCATGGAAGAGTACGAGCGCATGCTGCGCGAGAATCTCGACGATCATATCGAGAACTTCGAGCGCTATTCGAGCCGGAATTAATCCGATTTAGAGCGGGAGGAGTTTATGAGCTTCATCACCGAGTTCAAGGAATTTGCCATCAAGGGGAATGTTGTCGATCTCGCCGTTGGTGTGATCATCGGCGGTGCGTTCCAGAAGATCGTCGAATCCTTGGTCAAAGACATCGTCATGCCGATGGTGGGCCGCCTGCTCGGCAGCGTGGACTTCCGCCAGCTCTATTTCAATATGGGCGACAAAGTTTTCGAGAACCTGGATGCCGCCGAGAAAGCCGGCGCGCCCATCCTCAAATACGGCGCGTTCATCAACACCGTGGTGGGCGGTCCGGCAGGCCGGCTGCGACCAGGTCCCGACCGTGATGAGTGGCCCAGGCATTGCCGAGCGGCGACCGGTGCTCAACTGGGTCGATACGATGCTGGGCAATGTCAAGAATGCGATTCATGGCACCTATCATGCGATTCGCCCCAAGCATCTGCCGCGCTATCTGGCCGAGTTCAGCTATCGCTTCAACCGACGATTCGATCTGGCGAGCATGC
>JAYUNL010000210.1:0-2498 GCA_043761745.1 Rhodocyclaceae bacterium | reverse complement strand
TTGCGAATCCGCGCGATAGGCAGAGCTATCGCTGTGGTTCGCGCCTTACCACAACCCGAAACCCATCACTTTCATTCAGTACTGTTATTTACGAAGCAGACCACTAGCGAAGCGCTTTCCTTTCGCGATCTATTACGACCTCCAGGGAGAAGTGGTGACGGTAATTGCCGTGTTGGACTGTCGTCAAAACCCAGCCTCGATCACCGACCGCCTTTCGCCGCGTTGAAGAGCCGCGATTGCGGCCCATTTTGCGCACGCGGTCCGCGTACCTCACAGCTTGCGATAGACCTCGGCGCCGGTCTTCACGAATTCCACCGCCTTGACCTCCATACCCTTCTTCAGCGCTTCTTCTGCCGACACGCCTTGCGCGGCGGCGTAGTCACGCACGTCCTGGGTGATTTTCATCGAACAGAAGTGCGGCCCGCACATGGAGCAGAAGTGCGCCAGTTTGGCGCCTTCCTGCGGCAGGGTTTCGTCGTGGAATTCGCGCGCCTTGTCCGGGTCCAGGCCGAGGTTGAACTGATCGTCCCAACGGAATTCGAAGCGCGCTTTGGATAGCGCGTTGTCGCGCACTTGCGCGCCGGGGTGGCCCTTGGCTAGATCAGCGGCGTGGGCGGCGATCTTGTAGGCGATGATGCCGTCTTTCACATCGTCCTTGTCGGGCAAGCCCAGGTGTTCCTTGGGCGTCACGTAGCAAAGCATGGCCGTGCCATACCAGCCGATCATGGCCGCGCCGATGGCGCTGGTGATGTGGTCGTAGCCGGGCGCAATGTCGGTGGTCAGCGGCCCCAGCGTGTAGAAGGGCGCCTCGCCGCAATGCTTCAATTGCAGCTCCATGTTCTCCTTGATGAGATGCATGGGCACATGGCCGGGGCCTTCGATGATGGTCTGCACGTCGTGCTTCCAGGCGATCTGCGTCAATTCGCCCAGCGTTTGCAACTCGCCCAATTGGGCCTCGTCGTTGGCATCGTGGATAGAGCCGGGACGCAGACCATCGCCGAGCGAGAAACTCACGTCATAAGCCTTCATGATTTCGCAGATGTCCTCGAAGTGCGTGTAGAGAAAATTTTCCTTGTGATGCGAGAGACACCACTTGGCGAGGATGGAGCCGCCGCGGGAGACGATGCCGGTCATGCGCTTGGCGGTCATGGGCACATAGCGCAACAACACGCCGGCGTGGATGGTGAAGTAATCGACGCCTTGTTCGGCCTGCTCGATCAGCGTGTCGCGGAAAATTTCCCAGGTCAGATCTTCGGCCTTGCCATCGACCTTTTCCAGCGCCTGATAAATCGGCACCGTGCCGATGGGCACGGGCGAATTGCGCACGATCCACTCGCGTGTTTCATGGATGTTCTTGCCGGTGGACAAATCCATCACCGTGTCGCCGCCCCAGCGTATGGCCCAGGTCATTTTCTCGACCTCTTCCTGGATGCTGGAGCCCAGCGCCGAGTTGCCGATGTTGGCGTTGATCTTCACCAGAAAGTTGCGACCGATAATCATCGGCTCGACTTCCGGGTGGTTGATGTTCAGCGGAATCACCGCGCGACCGCGTGCCACTTCCGAGCGCACGAATTCCGGCGTGATGATCTCCGGTATCGCCGCACCGAAATCCTGACCGGGATGCTGGCGCAGCAACATCTCGCTCAAGCCCTCACGCTTCTGGTTTTCGCGTATGGTGATGAATTCCATTTCCGGGGTGATGATGCCTTTGCGGGCGTAATGCATTTGCGAGACATTGCTACCCGACTTGGCGCGACGCGGAAGGCGCTTGAGATCGAAGCGCATCTCGGCGAGTTGCGGATCGGCTTCGCGTTCGCGGCCGTAGGCGCTTGATAGCTGCGGCAGCGCTTCGGTATCGCCGCGCTCATCGATCCAGCCCTGGCGCATTGGCGCCAGACCCTTGCGGATGTCGATCTTCACGCTGGGGTCCGTATAGGGCCCCGAGCAGTCATAGACGCAGAGGGACGGATTCTTTTCAGCTTCGCTTTTTTCCCCACTCGCTGCCGGTGTGTCCGACTGCGAGATTTCGCGCATGGGCACGCGGATGTCGGGCCGGCTGCCAGTGATATAAACCTTGCGCGAATTGGGCAGCGACTTGACGGCGGCCTCGTCGACATGGGCCGTCGAGGCGATGAATTTTTCGTTGGCGTTCATAAGCGGCGCTCCATTCTTGACAGCGGGCGACGCGACGTGGAAAGAGACTGGAAGATCAGGCAGGACTTCTAGCGGCTTCCCTACGACGGCATTACCCGTACAGGTTCAAAGGGTGTTATCTCAGCCAGGCGCTTACCCGCCCAGCACCCCTAAATGTGTGGAAGACAAACTAACGGAAAGCGCCGGCAAAGGCAAGCCCCGTTGAGGAGCGTTGAGTAGCGCCAAGTCTGGTTTGACAGTTGATATCACTGCTGTCCGGTTAAAACGTAAACAGATTCAATTGGTTGCTGACTGTAGCGCTGCTGGAAGTGGAGTCGATGCCTGGAAAGGCTTGCTGCAAGGGC
>JAYUNL010000209.1:0-28702 GCA_043761745.1 Rhodocyclaceae bacterium | reverse complement strand
AGATGCAATTCAGTCTGCCGCATGACCAACTCCTTCTCTCTGGGTGGATATGCGACAGTATAAAACATGTTTCGTTATTTACGTGTTTATGTACTAGCTCAACCGGGGGGCGTTACGCTCACTTCGATGCGTATCTGGCTCTTGGTTGCCTGCCCCTCCAGTTTCCCTGGTGTGAAGCGGCTCCTCATTAATATTGCTATGACCTGTTCAACGAAACTCTCAGGCAGACTGGAGTTCTCAACAGTAACCGCGTCCACCTTGCCGTTTTCATTGACGAGCACACTAGCAATGAACTTGCCTTGCTTGGCCAATTCAACAATCACCGGGTCGTAGAGTTCCATGTCGCCAATAATTTCAGGCCGCTGTTCGAGCATTTTTGCCGGGATATATTCGAAGACCGGCAGTGCCAGAAACTCAATTTCCCGACTAAGCGTGCCAGCCGGGTTGGTCGAAGATTCGGAAGAATTGGGTGGGTCGTTCTGTGAAGACTGATTTTTCTGCCCTGTTAGAGGGGCAGAGGTGTAGGTTGTTGTGTCGGAAAGCGGCCGAGCGGCTAAATTGACTGTCAGCAGGCCGGCGCTTCCTGTTTGGCGAGAGGTGCGTCCCGGAAGCGTACGCCAGTCACACAACAGTATGCTGCCGTGCAAGGCAAGGGAAACACCCATCGCGACAATCAGGCGCACCCTACGCTCTTGAATGAACAAGTCCGCCCAATGGTTTGAATCGTTTTCGTGTGTCGAATCGGTGACCATACTGGCTCACGCGCCAGGCAGCATTCGCTATCAGGTGGCTAAGCGAGATTGGTCTCAGCGCCAAAAGAAACCAGGCCTATCTGGCAAGCAACGAGTTCTGCCCACCCGCAGGTGAGTACGCAGGTGAGCAAACTTGCTTTCCTGCTAACCCCATGCTCACCAGCATCCTGCAATCCCGCTGGGCAGGGTGTCCTTGGCGCCCGTATTTGTCAGCGTCAATGTCTTGCATTTATCCGTCGCTTGGTCTGTCCCGACGATAGGAACGGCTTGCAGCATGTAACTATTCTGCGTTATGCCCCCCGGTACGCCGCCCGCCGGCACTAAAGTCACGGTGTAGTAGCTTACCGATAAGCCAGGAAGCGCAACGTCCGTGACGCCCGTTGCGTCCTTATCGTAACGACCGTAGAGCGTGTAGAACTTTTCCATAAACTGAGCTTGTTGAGTCAATGCAGCCTTGGCGTCCGACCGGCGCGACTTTCGTATGCTCTCCTGGTAGGAAGGGAGAGCAATAGCGACCAGTATGCCTACTATCGCGACTGTGATCATCAGCTCGATCAAAGTAAATCCGTCACCGCTACGAATTGTTTTCATAGTACCCGCCTGTGCACCGCTTTAGGTTGATTACTCCGTAATCTCACGCCAACTGATGCGCCCGGCTTGGCCCTGGTCCACGCTTTCCGGCGTCTTGATAATCGCGCCTTTCGAACTGCTCGAATATTTGAACTCTTTCTTAGGATCATCCTTGGCCTTGATAACTGTCGGCGTGGTGATAATACCGCCTTGGCCGGGTTTTATCGCACCCGCAGGCCGAGGTTTGTTGTTGAACGTAATCAAATCGTCGGTATCGAACTTATCATCGCCATTGACGTCGAACGGCGATGCCGCAAGCCGCCTGCCAGTCAATGCTTCGAGTTCAAACTGCCATGAAGTACCACCGACATCGCAGGGCGTGGCTGATGGAATCAAAGTGGGGGCGACTATACGGTTATTGCGTAACAGCGGGTTGTAGGCGATCCGCTCGCCCGTTGTCACCGAATTGGGCATATCTATGTACCAACCTAATTTTGGATCTGTCGCCGTCGCGGTCCAGTTGTCACCACATGCAGCATATATTGATATTACGTCGGTTTTAAAATCTATCCCTGATTTAGTCGCATTTCCGGGAGTGTTACCGATGCAATAATCGGAAGTATCGCGAAATTCGTTGGTCACCGTTGTGGACACCAAGGTGACCTTGTCGATTTCGGTGGCGTCCCTCGATTTGGTGGTTGCCGACACTTCCTGCTGTCGGAGGCTACTGCGCGGCACAGGGCTGGATCTGGCCTTGTCGCCATCCCAAATGCCGTACAAACTTTGGGTTTTGAATGACGGTGACAATGTGTCGCTGGTTTCGAGATATTTCCCGGTTCCGAACAACACCATGGCGCCGCCATAAGGATGCGCCATGACCTGGGGGGCCGTTGTGATCGGTTGCCTGATGACGCCGCCAGAATCTGTCGCGACGAACAGTGGCTTACCGGAGAACGCCAGCTTCCAGTCGCTCGTCGTCGCCGAGGATACATCGAATTTCCATAGGTTTCCTTGCAGGTCACCGGCGTAAATCCAGTCCGTGATCCCATCCTGGCGCACGCTGAAGGGCAAGGGCGTAGACAGGCCGTTATTCGGGCCAGTCGCATCGGCAACCAGCTTGATGTAGTCGGTGCCTATTGCCCAGGTAGTGCCGGTGTGATCGAGGAAAAATATAAACACTGCCGCCTTGCCGCTATCGCTGTTATAACCGTTGCCGACTATCGCCGCCCATTTCCCGTTGCGCATTTTGGCGATCTGCTGAGCGGTACTCTTGAACGGGGGATAGGTAGGCTGATTGACGGTAAATCCCAGATCTCCGTCGTTGCTGTTGGTGAACTCCCACATCAGAATGTTGGCAGCATTCAACTCGCCATCCGCAAAGTTGGTTGAAACGGAATGGTCCGAGCTTGGGTCATCCGGATTGGTTATATCTAGCGCGAAGTAAGCGCGGCCTCCCCAGTTGAGTCCGCCGACCAGGACGGTTTTCCATTTATCGAGCGCACTAGGGACCTCGATATCGTTCACCATGGGCGTGCCGTCGACAAAGTACTTGTGGCCGTAGGTTTGGGAGGTGAGTAGGCTGAGGTTGGAGTTGAGCGGGGCGTTGTTATAAAACACGCTGGGCACATAAGCCAGCCGCTCATTACCGGTTTCCACGTCGAAGGCGTGGAGCATGCCGTCGTTCGAGCCAACATAAAGCATCTGTTTCCGGTCTTTATATTTTGTCGTGAACTTAGTGTAGTCCGCCCCGGCCCAGCCCGCAGACGGTGCGCCGACGTATACCGGGCTTGAATTGACTAGGTCCCCCAATACGCTGAGCGGACGGGGTCGGAAATAGCCCGCCGCCTTGCCTTCGTTGCTGGTGTCGCCCCGCAGATAATCCACGCGCTTGCTGCCTTTGCCATCCACGGTGCCGGCGGCGTTCTTGTTCAAGGCGTCTTTTTGTGTGGTGTCGGTCTGGCTCGAAATGGCAGCCCAGGTGAATGGGATACCGGCTTTCTTATCGCGTCCGAAAGTGATGATGCGACGATTGGAGGGCGTTTGCGAGTTTATTTGAACACCGGAATCCCAACTCGCCGTCTTGCTCACATCGCCCTTGGTGGGATCCACATTGTAGGCGAACAGGTGGCCGCTCCAGTCGTTTGAGTTGAAGCTGGCCTGGTAGATTCGGCTGTCGGTTTTGAGCGAGGTCGAATTCGTCGCCACCGAGGAGGCAGACGATTCGCTCAACATGCCGGTGAAAGCCTTGTCTAGCGCGTTTTCGAGGTAATTCGGGTTGGTCACCTGGAAGTAGTTGTCCGGCACGCCGTCACAGCCCGTTGCGGTGCAACCCTTGGTTGAACCGTCCGAATACATGTTGTCCCATTTGCTAACTTTATCGGGGAACCCGCTGTCGTCGGTATCGCGGAAGCCGCCGTATTTGGCCGCATACCACAAGGGGTCGTTGAGCGTTCCGCCCCCAGCGCCGCCAGCCGTGTAAGTGGCCGAAGTCGCAGCGTCGGCGTAATTGCAGCCGGCGCCGGAGCAACTGAGAGTGCCGCTCAGGTCAGAAAATAGGAAACCGTTAATGCCTGAGTGAAAATGCGGACCATCTTGGGTGGTGCCGCTGATGCCGTAACCAAAGCCGAATTTATAGGGCGTGGATTGAGCGACGACATCGGTCGTGACTTTGATGGTGCCAGCGAGATCGTCAACCGCGTATTTCATGCGCCCCCACATGTCCTGGTCGTAATCGCCGCCTTGCTCACTGTCTTCAACGTTGACATAGAAGGCGCCGCTGCCTGCGGTACTGCACATGCCGGCGCTGATTTTGGTGATCGCCGCAACGGTGGCGGCGGTCGCCCCCGCCGGAATCTGGCACACCACCTTGAAATCGACTAGTGATCCGCTACCAAAACCACTGTTGTCCAGCCGCCCTTGCGGCATGATGGTGACCGGTTTGCCGCCCACTTTGACCGTGATTCTGGGCGTGCTGGCCGCCAGCGAAATGCCATACGTGCTGACCTTGAGCGACTTTTTGTCTTTGGTGTCTATCCAGGTATCGAGATCGGTGCGGATTCTATTGGTATGGGCAAAGAAGGCCAGCCCGCTCATCAGATAAGAGCCTTCCGTTCCCGCACCTTCGGGGCAGATGCCGAACACCTTAGAGAGCGATGAAACGGTTTTGGCTGAGCACAAATCCGCCGGCGTAGTACCGGCGCCGTCATTTCCGACAAACCACTTTTTGTCATTGATTCCCTCCAAGGTCGCTAGCTCATCGGTTTTGGTGGCGGCGTTGGCGCCGTTGATATCGCTGGCGCCGGCCATCTGGTCCCGGTCATAGCTGGGCGCGGCGGAATTGAAGGCCAGCACATTGAGCGGAGCGCAATAGTTGGCCTTGCTCAAAGGATCTGGCCAAGTGTTTACCACCGTCAAGCCGGGAATCAACGTAGTGTCGTCCGTTTTAAATGCGGGGGTCGGTGTTAATCCATTGCCATGCAGATAGCGCAGGGATTCCAGATAGATTTCCGACATGGGGTTACCCCAGCTCAGACAGTTCGGGCTGCCGCCCTGGTCATCCGGAAAGGTCGTCATGCCCCAGGAGCAGAAGGTTGTGCTGAGATTGCCGTCCTTGTTGTAAGTGCCATCGGAATAGTTGTAGCCATACATGCGAATGGCGTTGAGTGTGGAAACTATCGCGCCAGGGAACGGCAAGTCAGTTGGAATCTGGAATGTGCCATCGGCGGTGATCTCGTTCGAAAACTTGCCGATCGCCTTGCGCAGCACGCCCCCGGACTTGTTCTTCAGGTATGAACCTGTCATCAGACCGAACCAGAGTTGGCCGGATTCGCCGTAATACTGCAAGAGGCCTGTCGGCTTGTAGTAGGCGCCATACCAGGTGCATCGCTCGTTGCCAACCAAGCCGGTGACACAAGCCTGCACACGGACGTTATAGTCATAGCTGCCCAGGCCGTTGGCCACCCGACCGTCGCTCGACGTGGTTTTATTGGGCCCGATGGAGCTGGCGTAAATGCCGCTCAAGGCCGCGCGATTGCCTTGCGCGCTGGTATTGTTGATAAAAGGGCTTAAGGGGCTGGTATCTTCGCTGCGGCCATCTTCACGCCAGTAGCATTGCCAACGTTCATTGGCTGACCACAGGGCGAAATTGCCCTTTGCCACTCGCATCAATGGCGGACTGGCGGGGGTGGTGTTGTTAATGTCACCAACCTTTACAGTGGCGTTACAAAAAGTGATGCCGGTTTGGGTCCAGTCATAAATCTTCCAGTTGGTTTTGCTGCCCGAACCGACAGAGGTTTCCACGACCACTTTAACCTCGCCGGCAGCGCAAACGCTGGCACCGGCGGCGATGCTGTCATACATCAAGATATTCTTGGTATTGACGCAACTGACCGCGCCGATCATATAGTTGCCTGGATTGGCGGCATCTTCTATCCACACTTGATCGCCATAGGAAAATCCGCTCGTTGCTGCAACGGCAAAGGTCTTTGCGCCGGTTCCGATGGTGTTGGAGGTGGCGCTGGTAACAGCAACGGGATCTTCCGTCAGGGCAAAGGGAGTCAGCTTGCTGATGGCAGGGTAGCGCGCATCCAGCGTCGCGGCGCTGGCGCCGGACATGTCCGTCGCTTTGGCAGTCACCGAATTGTAGTACTTGGCCCAGGAATGCGAATCCGTGGGTATGAAAGCCCGCTCCAAAACCGTTTTGCCGTTGGGAGCGGTCACTGAATTGTTGTCGGTCGAACGCTTGCCGCCATAGAGCAGCTTGCGCACCGCATCCATGCGGGACATCGAAACCCAGTTGAGGAAGTTGCCATGCCACTTGCCACTAGGGACACTACAGTCTGTGGGCTTGATGGGGTTGCCGTCAGCGTCGATAGCATAGGTGGCAGCGTCCGGCACGAATTCGCCACTGGAATAGGTGTAGCACTTGTAGCTGTCGAAGTAGCCGTAGTAGTCGATGGTGTGGTTATAGGTGGTTTCTAGGAACCCATCGTTATTCAGATCGGAGTAATCGTCGTAGGCCTTGTGGAAGAGGTTCTGATCTTTGGTGATGTCCAGCATGACCAGGGGCTGCACGGCGGCGCCAACATACAAGGGGCCGTTAGGCACCGTAATGGCGGCATGGCCGGCCCCGGACATACCTATGATCCACAGCGCGGCGAAGCCGGCCGCCAACGATTTCTTGAAAGAGTTCATAACCGTTACTCCTTATAGATTTCCTGCAAGGTCACCATGGTATTGGGGTTGAGACCATAGCCACGTGCGGTGATACGGTAAAAATTCGACAAGTTTTTCACGAAGGGTTCGATCAAGTAGTGGGGCTGGGTTGGGAGGCTAACTGTCCCCACCTTCAACTTGTACGCGGGCGCGTCGGCACCGGTGTAGGTGCCGTACTTGATGCTCGGCACATCGCTGAGGCTGAGCGCTGGATTCAAATGTACAGGCGTGGCCGGTTCTACACAGACCAAACCGGAGACATTGCAACACAAGCCGTTGGTACATACGCTATCGGCGCCGGTCATGCCTGAGATGCAACCAAATGGCCGTGGCGTTGTCGAGGTTTTACCGTCGATCATTTCACACTTGATGTCTCGCTCCGCATCGCGTAAAGCGGCTTCGGCCGCCTGGAAGGCAACGCTGCGATCACGTGTGTTGCCGGTCATCTTCTCTTCCATGCCGGCGAGCTGCAGCGAAGTGATGCCCAGCATGGTGAGTATGACCAGAAATACCAGCGCAACAATCAGGGAACTACCTGATTGTCGCGTACATCCAGGCGCCAAATGCCGCCGGCCTCGCCAGACGGGCGCCGAGGTATTGTTACTTAATCGGATCGTGATGATATTGAACATGAGAGCTTTTCTCGCCCAGATTGCTAGGAATTGCGATTCCTCAACTCGATAGTCGTTGTGATAGCCCGACGAATGAAGCCGTCGACGGAGGTCTGTGCGGCGCCGAGACAGTCCACATATTTTTGCTGTTGGTTGGTTGCGTTTTTGTCCGAATCCCCAAGGGCCCGCAGCAGGACGCAGATGCGTACGCTGGTGACATTGGCCATGGTCGGGGTTATCGCCGCCGTGAGGTAGCCATAGTTGGTCCCGATAGGCTGACCATAGCGAATTTGTAAATCCTCGACATCATCGAGTATGGCCTGAGGTGCCACAGCGCCATTGCCCAGGCATTCCAACTGATTGGAAGCGTTGATCCGGATTAAGTTGACCACTGGGTTGGCAGCCACGACATTGCCCAAACAGTCACGCAGCGAAGATGAGTCGTAACTGACGGTGACAGAGTCCGTACCGGCGACGCCCCCATCAACGCCGGCAATCGGCGTCCCTGAAAATGTTGCGCCGGAAGGTATGCTATATAAGTCTCCGGAGAGAGGATTGAAGTTGATCAGGGCGAATCCGGCAGAACGCATTTGCCTACTGAGGAACTCGATCGCGAAGCGGGAGTTTTCCTGTAGTCGGGCGTTGGCATCCTGCGTCAGGTAGGTTGTCTTTGCCCCCACAAAAACAACCGATACGGTCGCCAGCAGGAACAGCCCGATGGCCATCGCTACCATCAGCTCGATCAAGGATAAGCCTCTTTGTCGAACAATTCGCTCAGCGCTTAGAGTTCTTGCGAATGTTTTCATGGCACGAACTGAGTCGTAAAGTTGCGTGTGAATGTTCCGTCCGCGGCGCAATCGGTTACGCCCGCGGTTCCGCTCAAGGTTTCGCCCGTCACACATTTCTCAGTCCAGGTGACCGCGATTGTAAAAATTGTGGAATCAGGGACGCCGACAATGGCGACTTTTTTAACGGTACCAGCGCCTTGGGGCAACAGCCTCGCGTTGGCGAGTTCCCAAGCGTAGGCATCATAGGTGGCCATCTGCGCTGGCGTGCATCCCCCGCTCGCAGTCGCTGGGTTTGCACAAGCAGGGTCGGAATAAGTGGCGGCGGGGTCGTTAACGCTATCGTAGTTGCCAGCTTTTACGCCCACCATATTGACGCGCATACGATCCGCCATATCGTAGGCTTGCGCAGTCGCGATCGAACGGATGTATGACATTTGATTGTTCTTCAGCCCAGTGATCTGGAGTCCCGCCACGCCCAGCAGTCCAAAGGAAATCACCACAATGGTGATCAACACTTCAAGCATCGCGAGACCATCCTCGCGCAGCGCACCTCGCAAAGCAGGCATTTTTCGTTGCCTCCTCATGGACACGCCGCAGCGGTCTTTGCCACCGAGCTGCGGCCGGTGTTACTGACGCTTGCCAAGCGGCCAACGAAACCGCTATGGCATAGCGTTAAAGCGCCACTTGAACTGCTAAGCCCAGTGGCGAGGAAGGTCACCTGCCCATTTGGAACGAAATCGGTCGTTTCCTTCAATGTCATGTTGGAAGAAAGCGCTGCTGTTTTCCTGAGTAGGTGGGCGGCGTCCCCATCGTTACCGTCAACTGTGCCAATAACACCCTCATCAACAAAAACCAACCTTCCAGCTAACCAATCTTTTCCACCGGTACATTTCGCTCCATCGCTACTCGTGCAAACAGTCACCCGCGCTCCGCGCTTTATAGCTTCACTGCGAGCCAAGGCCAAATCGCCTATAAGTGAATTGGTTTCGGATACCAAAAGGTTGTTGATGAGCATTTCCCGCACAGATGGCGCCGCCAACGCGGCTAGAATTGCCGCGATAGCGATCGTAATCATCATTTCAATCAGGGTGAAGCCACTATTCCGGTTCATGAATTGGCACCGAAGACAGGCAATGTGAGTCGAATACTGGCTTAACGACTCTGTCAAATCCAATTCATTCCGCCCGGCGGGCTGGCTAGCCCGACAAATGGCTGTCGGTTTCACAGACTGTGAGTCGCCGGGCCTTCAGTAGCACTTTGTCCGGATGTGCCGTTCCGGGAGCCGCATCGCTGCGCGCCAATCGGAGGGTGCCGGGGCGCTAAATGTCGTCGGCCGGCTTGCCCCCCGTGCCCGTTTGCCGCACCTTTGCGCTACGTATATAATTCGACCCCCGCGCTGTTGTAGCTCAGTTGGTAGAGCAACTGATTCGTAATCAGTAGGTCGGAGGTTCGACTCCTCTCAACAGCACCACACTATCTCCTTGATTCAGGGAAACAAGGAGAAATTCGACGAGATGCCTGGCACCCATTTCGTCGTCATCCCTCCATACAGGGGGCACTGGTGGGACAGTAGCAAAATCACTGTCCTTCATGCGGGTTACTCGGTTCGCCGTACACAAGGTATCAAGTTGCCATTTCCCAACTTTAGGATACGGCCTTTGCCGCGCTTGCCAGTGACAGTAATCCGCCTATTTACCCAGCCACATTCCGGCGCCGGGCGCTAAACCCGCTTCAGAAGCCCGTGCACTGATAGAAGCCCCGATGCCCAAAGCAGGTTGTGGATGTCGGGGAGCGCATGTAAGACTCATAAGCGTTTTTCGTGCTGAGCTGAATGATGCAGTCACGCCATTGGTCGGTGTTGGCCTGAAACCCCAGTTTTTCGCAGGCCGGGCCATAGACTTGGATCATGTCCTCGACTTCACGCTCCATGCGCGCGGCTCGTTGGGCGGGGGTTGCGCATCCGGCGAGCACGGCGGTGATGGCCAAACAAAAAATAAGTTTGCGCATGACGTTTTCCTCAATTGTTGTCCTGTGATCCGTAAGACGGCAGCCAAGTTCCACCCATAGTGTGAGCTTTTGGCAGCGTTCTTTCAATGTGTCTGAGGCAGTGTGTCCGAGGCACTGCGATCGTACCGGTCGCGAACGGCCGATGGGGGGAGGCGGCATAGTGCTGATGGCGACTGCGGCGCCGGCCGGGCTAATTCGGCCGGAATTGCGCGCGGTATTGAAAGGCTGCTTCGAAGAGACTGATGTTATCGGCGATACGGGGGTTCGCTGCGATCAGCCGGTCGAGCCACCCCGAGGTGTCGTGCAGGGGCCACTTGGCGGCAAGATCGTGGCGCATGGCGCTGATGCGGCGGGCGAGGTCCAGGTATTGTCCGGGGGCCGTTTGCTTCAGATAAAGCACTGAGCTGATGTCGGCCAGAGCTTCGCCCCAGGTCTCCACTGCGCCGCTTTTTACGACAGAGGAATAACTCTGGATAGTCATGTTTTCCTGTTTGTAGGCCTCGGGCAGGACCTTGTCGAAACGCTGGCGCACATAGGCTTCGCGCTGTTCGACGCAATGCGTCACCTCATGCACCGCCATGACACGCAACAGTAGCGGCATGTCTGATTCGCTGGTAGCGGCAAAAAATTGCGTCAGACCGTCTTCCGGCAGCGTGTTGAAAAACACCAGACAAGTATTGGTGCTGATATTGAGTCCCGCCGACAGCAGTGGACGTTGCAGCCCTTCCTTCTGGGCGTCCAGCACCTCCAACGCCATGCCTTCCGCGCGAACCAGGCCGGCGATATCGTTCAGCGCCTGGCGGAACTGGTTCTCCGAGGGATAGCTGGCTGCCTGCGCGCCCCATGTGCCGAGCGCGGCCACCGCCGCGATGCAACAAGCCAATACCCTACGAACTGCGATCCCGATCCGTGTCCCCGCCATGATTCCACCCCGCTTACTGGGGCCGCTTGCCGCTCGCCTTAAAAGCTACATCGGCTGCTGTGCGGGAAGCTTAAGGAAGCCACGCCGAACTAGTGTCGGTCAGTGGAAATTTAGACGCCTGCGTACGGTGCGGTAGCGCGAAGGATGACAAGACTTGAGGCGATTTCTTACCGGCTCCCGGCAAGGCTCAATGGACTTCTGATATCGCGCCAGGGAAGTTGCTGCGCGCTTGCTTGGTATCGCCCGAGCCCGGGAGTAGCTGGGCCAGCGCGCCGTATCGGGCTTCCTTGCCGAGCGCTGCCAGCGCAGTGACGCGTTGGTAAAAGCGCGGCAGGTCGTGATGCTCCTTGGCGAGCAGCGCTTCAAAGGCCGGCACCAACTCGCTGTAGAGCGAGAGCGACACCAGCTTGGCGTTATTGAGATTATCGCCAAAAAACTGATCGTAGCCGGCGTAGCCGCCCCAGCCTGCCTTCAGTTCGGCGTAATCGCGCCGCAGGGCGTCGATCAACCCGGACTTGGCGCTGCGCTGCTGATCGTCGGTGCGAACGGTTTTATAGAGCGCACGAAACTTATTGCGGTAGTCCTGGATCAGGCCACTGAAGGCGGCTTTGCGCTCCTGCTGTGCCTCGAAAGCGGCGCGCTGCTCGGGGCTGGCATGGACCGCCAGCCAGCGCCGCATGCCTTCGTTTTCCACCGCCGTGGCGTAAGACTCGTTGAAGCGTGAATCGTCTGGCACAAAGATGAGCTGGTGCGCCAACTCGTGAAACACGGTGCGTGCGACTTCAGACGTACCGTAACGCAAGAAGGTGTTCAGCACCGGGTCGTCAAAGTAACCCAGCGTGGAATAGGCGGGCACGCCGCCGATATAAGTGTCGTAACCTTGCTGGCGCAATTCGGCGGCGAGACGCTCGGCGTCCTGCTTGTCATAGTAGCCGCGGTAATTCACGCAACCCACCATCAACATGCACCAGCGATTGGGTTCCAGGGAAAACTCGGCGGCGGCGAAAACGTTCCACACTACGTAAGGGCGCCCGACGTCCGCATAGCTGCGATAGCTGTTGTTATCGGGCAGCCCCAACTCGCGGCTGGCGAACTCGCGTATGGCCTGCACATCTTGCAATTTCTTCTTGAGTAAGGGATCGCCGGCCGGATCGCGCATGACCTCGTTGATCGGTTGGGCGGCGCGCATCACATCGAGATGGCCGCCCATGGCCTGGGCGTAGTAGCTCAGGTTGCTACAGCCCATCTGCGAGGCGCTCAGCAAGGCGGCAAGCATGAACGGCAACGCAGAATGTCTAAGCTGGCTCATCGTGTAGAAAACGACCCGCCTCCAAAAACGCCGCGATCTGCGCGGTGCAGCGCCGTGAGGCGAGCATCTCCGAGTGCGCCACCGGCAGTGCGATGAAATCGGCGGCGCCGGGCAGTCGCGTTTCGGCTACGGCCACCACGCCATCGTTGGGGCGCGGCAAGCCGGGCACCACGCGGCCCAAACCCACACTGCGTGTTCCAGCCAACACACCGACTTCTACGGCAGGCGGCAGCGCGACTTTAGTGCCCGGTGCGCGAGCCAACCACTCGATGATGGAGCGCCCAAGCAGCACGGGCATCCCCGCCACGCCGGCCAGCCGGCGCGCGCAATGGCTGTCGACGCAGGGCGTGCCGAGCAGCACGACCCGGTGCGCACGCTGATCTGCATCCGGCGCTTGCCTGAGCATCTCCAGAATGACGAGGCCGCCGAGGCTGTGGCCGACCAGGTGAATCTCGGTTGTGCTGGCTGTCGCACTCTGGGTGGCACTCAGGATGGCAATCTGATTCGCCATAAAGCGTCTCAGCGCCTGCGCATTTTGCGACAGGGTTGCCCGCACGCTGGGATAGCCAAAGCGCAGCACGCGATATCCACGCTGGCGCAACCAAAGGCTATGGGGGATGAAGACCGCAGCCGGCGTCCATAGGCCATGCACCAGGACTACCGTTGCTGACGCGCTGGGATTCAAGCGCCTTTCCAGGGTGGCGGCGGAATCCGCCTTGATGTTGGCTTGTTGCACGGCAGTTTAGAGCGGCGAGAACGCCGCTGCGTTCCGTATCGCGTTTCTTATAGTTGGCGGGGCGTGGTGTCGCCGCCTTGACGTCTGGAATGTTGACCAAGGTCAACCTTCCAGCAGGGCGTAAGAGGATGATTCATAACCTGTCTCGCCATGCCGTCTGGGAGCTTGTAGTGTCGATGGATGATTTCGCGCAGTTGATTCAAATCAATGCGCGCAGTAGGGGAAAAGCCGAATCTTCGCTTACCTAAATTTTTATCATCAGTCGCCCTTGTGGCGTTCTTTCCTTCTAGGGAGAAGTTTATGAAAACAAGAAATCTGATAGCGGGCGCGGTGTTCGTTGCCGCATTGCCACTGGCGATGGCGAGCGCTTTCGCTGCGGACGAACCGGCCAAGCACGATGTCAGCGGCGCCGAAATCAAATACCAAGCAGGCGCCTCGCCGATGGCCGGGATGGATATGCACCAGGACACCAATCCCAAGGCGCCGGGCATGACCAAAGACGAGTTCGACAAGGCCCGCCAGATTTATTTCCAGCGCTGCGCCGGCTGCCACGGTGTGCTGCGCAAGGGCGCTACCGGCAAGCCGCTGACGCCCGACATCACCATTGGCAAGGGCACGGATTACCTGAAGGTGTTCATCAAATACGGCTCACCGGCGGGCATGCCGAACTGGGGCACCTCGGGCGAACTGACGGACCCCGAAGTGGATTTGATGGCGCGCTACATTCAGCAGACGCCGCCCCAACCGCCGGAGTTCGGCATGAAGGAAATGCAGGCCTCGCACAAGGTCATTGTGCCGGTGGACAAGCGTCCGAAGAAGAAGATGAACAACTTCAACATCGACAACATCTTCTCGGTCACCTTGCGTGATTCGGGCGAGGTGGCGCTGATCGATGGCGACACCAAGAAAATCATCAATATCGTCAAGACCGGCTATGCGGTGCATATCTCGCGCCTGTCCGAGTCTGGCCGCTACCTATACGTCATTGGCCGTGACGCCAGGCTCAACCTGATCGATCTTTGGATGGAGAAGCCCGACAACGTCGCCGAGCTGAAGGTTGGCCTCGAAGCGCGTTCGGTCGAGACCTCCAAGTTCAAGGGTTACACCGACAAGTACGCCATCGCCGGCACCTACTGGCCGCCGCAGTTTGTCATCATGGACGGCGATACGCTGAAGCCGCGCAAGATCGTGTCGACCCGCGGCATGACGGTGGACACCCAGGAATTCCATCCGGAACCGCGCGTAGCGGCAATCGTGGCCTCGCATCAACACCCGGAGTTCATTGTCAACGTCAAGGAAACCGGCAAGATCCTGATGGTGAACTACACGGACTTGGAAAACCTGAAGGTCACCGAGATTGGCGCCGCACGCTTCCTGCATGATGGTGGCTGGGATTCGACGCAGCGTTATTTCATCACGGCGGCGAACCAGTCGAACAAGATCGCGGTGGTCGATTCGAAGGAAGACAAGCTGGCCGCGCTGATCGATGTGGGCAAGATTCCTCACCCCGGTCGCGGCGCAAACTTTGTTCATCCCAAGTTCGGCCCAGTCTGGTCGACCAGCCACCTCGGCGACGAGTCGATCAGCCTGATCGGCACCGACCCGGTCAAGCATCCGAAGGAAGCCTGGAAGGTGGTGCAGTCCCTCAAGGCACAGGGCGGCGGTTCGCTCTTCATCAAGACCCATCCGAAGTCGAAAAACCTTTGGGTCGATACACCGCTCAACCCGGATGCGAAGATAAGCCAGTCGATCGCCGTGTTCGACATCAACAACCTCGAGAAGGGCTTTGTGACGCTGCCGATCGGCGAGTGGGCAGGGCTGGGTGAAGGCGCCAAGCGCGTTGTTCAGCCTGAATACAACAAGGCCGGTGATGAAGTGTGGTTCTCCGTCTGGAGCGCCAAGAACCAAGAGTCGGCCATCGTCATCGTCGATGACAAAACGCGCAAGCTGAAGGCCGTCATCAAGGATCCGAAACTGATCACGCCGACGGGCAAGTTCAACGTTTATAATACGCAGCACGATATTTACTAACCGAGAATTTACTAACCAAGAAGGGATGATGCAAATGAAGTTGTCTCATATCGCGTTACTGGCCGGTTTGGTGGGTGTGGTTGCCGCTCCGGCCGCGTTTGCCGACGAATTGGCGCTCGCGACGAAGGCGGGCTGCACGGCTTGCCACGCTGTCGACAAGAAGCTGGTTGGCCCCGCCTACCAGGACGTGGCCAAGAAGTACAAGGGCCAGGCCGATGTTTCGGCCAAGCTAATCGAGAAAGTGCGCAAAGGCGGTTCGGGTGTGTATGGTCCGATCCCGATGCCCGCGAACGATACCGCCAAGATCAGCGATGCCGATCTGAAGGCGGTAATCGCTTGGATACTCAAACTGTAATTGCATTTGCACGCAACGAAAACGGGGGCTGTGGCCCCCGTTTTCGTTGGGGCCGGGCATTGACAGATGTCAACACTTCAAGTGGGTGCGACAGGCATCCTGTCGTACTGTATAGGCTCCGCTGCTCGAATGAATTTTCTCTCAAACAATATCGTCGCAGTCTTGCTCCTGCTCGCATCCTGGCCGGCACTGGCGGCGGGCGTGGAAGCCGCATCAGTACTTTCGTCGGGGCCCACTCCGGCGCGAGTACGCGAGTTGGTTCACCTGGTGCGTCAGGACTGCGGTTCTTGCCACGGACTTAATCTGACAGGGGGCCTCGGCCCGTCGCTTCTGCCCGAGGCCTTACGTGACAAGCCGGTCGATAGCCTTCGCTATACTGTGTTGCTGGGCCGGCCTGGCACACCCATGCCACCCTGGAAGGCTTACCTGACGGAAGACGAAGCGGACTGGATTGTGCGGCAGTTGTTGGCCGGCTTTCCGCAGGAATCCAAGTAATCTCACTGAGAGACGGCCAATGATCCAGATTCCAAAATCTCCTTTCACGTTACTCATGCTGCTGCTTGCTGCGCTGTTTGCGGGCTGCGCCGCGCCGCGTGGCACCGGCGATCTGGGCGTGGTCATCGAGCGCGCCGCCGGCCGCGTGGCGGTGGTCGATACCAGCACGAAGAAAATTATTTTCAGCGTGGATGGCCTGGGCGATCTCTCGCATGCCTCGGTGGTGTATGCCCGAGACGGGCGCTACGCCTATGTCTTCGGGCGTGACGGCGGTTTGAGCAAGGTCGATCTACTGCAAGGCGTGATAGAAAAGCGCATTGTGCAGGCCGGCAATTCCATCGGTGGCGCTATCTCGCAGGACGGTCGGCTGGTGGCAGCGCAGAATTACGAGCCGGGCGGCGTCAAGGTGTTTGATGCCGATACGCTGGAACTGCTGGCAGACATCCCGTCGACTTACGGCGACGGCTCGCGCCGCTCCAAGGTGGTGGGGCTGGCCGATGCGCCGGGCAAAAAATTCGTCTATGCACTCTTCGACGCCGGTGAAATCTGGGTGGCCGATCTCGCCGATCCGCGTGCACCCACGGTGAGCAAGTTCGCCAACATCGGCAATCAGCCTTATGACGGCCTCATCACACCTGACGGGCGCTACTATCTCGCTGGCCTCTTCGGCGAAGATGGTATCGCCTTGCTTGATCTTTGGCAGCCGGAGAAAGGCGTGCGCAGAATACTCGCCGGCTACGGCAAGGGCGAAGAGAAACTGCCGGTGTTCAAGATGCCGCATCTGCGCGGCTGGTCGGTGGCCGGGCATTATGCTTACCTGCCGGCGGTGGGGCGGCATGAGGTCTTGATTGTCGACACCATCACCTGGCAGGAAGTTGGCCGCATTGCCGTCAAGGGCCAGCCGGTATTTGTCATGGCGCGGCCCGATGGCCGCCAGGTATGGGTGAATTTCGCTTTTCCCGACAATGGCTGGGTGCAGGTCATCGACACGCTGGACAACAAGCTCATCAAAACGCTGGAACCGGGTAAGGCGGTGCTGCACCTCGAATTCACGCCGCGTGGCGAAGCCGTGTGGATCTCCGCACGCGACGACAATCGCGTCACGATTTACGACACCGCCTCCTTCCAAAAGATTGCTGAACTTCCTGTGGAAAGTCCCTCGGGAATATTCTTCACCTCGCGTGCGGCGCGCATCGGCTTTTGATGAACGAACTTGAATTCAGGCTGATCAACGAATTCCAGCGCGATTTTCCGCTGGCGCCGGAGCCCTTCACCTTGCTCGCGCATCGTCTGGCGACGGATGAAGCAACGGTGCTGACGACGCTGGCGCAGCTACAGGGCGAAGGCGTGGTGAGTCGCGTCGGCGCCGTCTTCGCGCCACGTCGCGTCGGCGCCAGCACGCTGGCCGCACTGCCCGCGCCTCTGGACAGGCTGGACGACATTGCCGCGCTGATCAGCGCTCACCCCGAGGTGAATCACAATTACGAACGCGAGCATCGCTACAACCTGTGGTTCGTCGTCACCGCCCGTGATGAGGCGAGCTTGCGCAAGACGCTAGCCGAAATCGAAGCCGAAACCGGCTGTCGCGTGTTGTCGTTGCCGCTGGAAGATGAGTTCTACATTGACCTGGGTTTTTCTCTCGGCCACGACCTTGCCGGCATTTCCAAATCCCCGTGCGCGTCACGCCGCATCGCTGCGGAAGGCTCGCGCCCGCTCAGCGATGCGGAGGCCAGTCTGATGGGCGCGCTGCAAGACGGCCTCGACCTCGTGTCGCGCCCCTACGCCCGCCTGGCCCAGCGCGCCGGCATGACGGAAGGCGAAGCGCTGGCGCTGCTGCAGCAGTGGCACAACGAGGGCGTGATCAAGCGCTTTGGCGTGGTGGTGCGCCACCACGAACTGGGCTACACCGCCAACGCCATGGTGGTGTGGGATATGCCGGATGCGCTCGTCGCCGCAGCCGGCGCGCAGCTTGCCGCCGAGCCGGCAGTGACGCTGTGCTATCGCCGTAGCCGCCACCAGCCCGAGTGGCGCTACAACCTCTATTGCATGATCCACGGCCGCGAGCGCGGCGAAGTTGAGCGTAGCGTTGCGGTTTTGAGTCAGCGCTACAGCCTGAGCGCCTATCCGCATGCTGTGCTGTTCTCCAACCGCCGTTTCAAACAGCGCGGCGCGCGCTACGTTGCAGTCAGCGAAACCGTCGATGGATGAACTCGACCGCGCCATTATCAACGCCCTGCAGGGTGACTTCCCCCTCTGCGACGAGCCTTATCGCGTCGCGGCAGCGGGCTTGGGTATCGCCGAGTCCGAACTCATCGCGCGGCTTGAGCGCATGCTGCAAGCACGCGAGCTGACGCGCTTCGGCCCCATGTTTCAGGTCGAGCGCATGGGTGGCGCTTTCGTACTGGCCGCCATTGCGGTGCCCGAAGCCGACTTCGAGCGCGTGACAGAAATCGTTAACACCTTTCCCGAAGTGGCGCACAACTACCGCCGCGAGCACGCGCTCAACATGTGGTTCGTGCTTGCCACCGAAACGCCCGAGGGCATAGACGACACGGTGAAGCGCATCGAAACCGCGATCGGCCTCACGGTGTATGCCTTCCCAAAGGAACGTGAATATTTTGTCGAAATGAAGCTGGCGGCATGAAGCCTGGGGTGCAGGCAGTGCTGAATACCGACGACCGTCGCCTGATTGTGGCGACGCAGTCTGGTTTTCCGCTCGTACCCCGGCCCTATCACGCGCTGGCCGAGCAGTTGAGCCTGTCCCCGGAGGACGTAATGGCGCGGCTTGCGCGCATGCTGGCGTCGGGCGTGATCCGCCGCATCGGTGCGGTGCCGAATCACTACGCCATCGGCTACACCGCCAACGGCATGTCGGTGTGGGATGTGGCGGACGATGTGGTGGACGCACTGGGCGAGCAGGTCGGCGCATTGGCATTCGTCACCCACTGCTACCGCCGCCCGCGCCATCTGCCGACCTGGCCTTATAACCTTTTTGCCATGGTGCATGGCAAGAGTCGTGAGGAAGTCGAACAGCAAGTGACACAAATCGGCGCGTTGCTCGGGCCCGCCTGCCGCGCCCACGATATTCTTTACAGCAGCCGCATTTTGAAGAAGACCGGTTTACGCCTGCCCGCTTGAGGAAACCATCATGTTCCGCATCAGCCAATACATGCAGGAAATCGCCAACCCAACGCCGCTGGGGCCTAAGCAAAATCCGCCCGGGCCGGTGGTGATTTGGAATCTCATCCGCCGCTGCAATCTCACCTGCAAGCATTGCTATTCGATTTCCGCCGACAAGGATTTTCCCGGCGAATTGGCGACCAGCGAAATTTTCGGGGTGATGGATGACCTCAAACGTTTCAGCGTGCCGGTGCTCATTCTTTCCGGTGGCGAGCCGCTGCTGCGCGAAGACATCTTCGACATCGCCAAACGTGCCAAGGCCATGGGTTTTTATGTCGGCCTGTCTTCCAACGGCACGCTCATCAACGAGCGCAACATCGCGCAGATCGCCGAGGTCGATTTCAACTACGTCGGCATCAGCCTCGACGGAATCCGCGAAACGCACGACAAATTCCGCCGCATGGAGGGCGCGTTCGAGAAGTCGCTGGCCGGCATCCGCCTGTGCCGCGACCTTGGCTTAAAAGTCGGCGTGCGCTACACCATGACGCAGGACAACGCCCACGATCTGCCCGGCTTGCTCAGGCTGGTGGAAGACGAGGGCGTGGATCGCTTTTATTTTTCGCATCTCAACTACGCCGGTCGTGGCAACACCAATCGCAAGGACGACGCGCATTACCAGATGACGCGCGATGCCATGAACCTGCTCTTCGACACTTGTTGGCGATATACCCAAATGAGTCAGCAGCGCGGCCTGCAGAAAGAATTCACCACCGGCAACAACGACGCCGACGGCGTCTACCTACTCCACTGGGTGCGCAAGAATTTTCCGGATCAGGAAGCGCATATCCGCGCCAAGCTGGCGCAATGGGGCGGCAACAGCAGCGGTGTGAATGTGGCCAACATCGACAACCTTGGCAACGTACATCCCGACACCATGTGGTGGCACTACAACCTGGGCAATGTGCGCGAGCGGCCCTTTTCGAAAATCTGGACAGACGTCTCAGACCCGCTCATGGCCGGCCTCAAAGCCAAGCCCCGCACGGTCAAAGGCCGTTGCGGCGCCTGCATCCACTTCGACATTTGCGGCGGCAACACCCGCGTCCGCGCCCAGCAACTCACCGGCGATGCATGGGCCGAAGATCCGGGCTGCTATCTCACCGATGAGGAGATCGGTGTGGAGAGTGACGCCAGTGCCGAAACGCGCTTGAAGCCGGCGTCCTGCGTGCTGCGGAGAAGTATGTGATGCGTTTGAACAGAATCGTTTTGCTTGCCTCTTTGTTTTCCGTGTTCTCTGTGGTTCAAGTTTTTTCCTACGCCGCAGAGCCCGTGCAACCCCTCTATCAAAAGCACTGCGCGCAATGTCATGGCGCGGATCGCTTCGGCGTAACAGGCCCGGCGCTGCTGCCGGAAAACCTTGAGCGCCTGCGCAAGACCGAGGCCATCAAAACCATCAAGAATGGCCGGGAAGCCACGCAGATGGCGGGTTTCGGGGCAGTGCTCTCTGATGATGAGATCAAACAACTCGCCGATTGGCTGTACACGCCGGTCGAGCCGCGCCCGGTGTGGGGCGAGAAAGAAATCCGCACGTCGCGCGTCGTGCATTTCGCGCCGGGCACGCTGCCAGACAAGCCGCAATTTTCCGCCGACCCGCAAAATCTTTTCGTGGTGGTGGAGGTCGGCGACCATCACGTCAGCATTCTTGACGGCGACAAGCTGGAGCCTATCTTCCGCTTCCCCTCTCGCTATGCTTTGCACGGCGGACCGAAGTTCACGCCGGACGGGCGCTATGTGTTCTTCGCTTCGCGCGACGGATGGATTTCCAAGTTCGACATCTGGAATCTGAAGACTGTCGCCGAAGTGCGTGCCGGCATCAACACCCGCAATGCGGCTGTTTCCGGTGACGGTAAATATGTCGCTGTCGCCAACTATTTGCCCAACACGCTGGCGATATTCGATGCGGAGCTGAATCTGCTCAAGCTGATGGACGTGGTCGATCAGAGCGGCAAGAAAACCTCGCGCGTTTCTGCCGTCTATGACGCCGCGCCGCGCAAGAGTTTTGTCGCGGCGCTGAAAGACGTGCCGGAGTTGTGGGAGATCAGCTACGACCCGAAAGCGCCGGACATTCCTGCTGGCTTGATTCATGACTACCAGTACAAGGAAGGCGCCTTCGTGCCGGGCTTTCTCAACCCGCGCCGCACGCCGCTGGACGACATCCTCGACGATTTCTTTTTCGCACAAAGCTACAAGGAGGTGATGGGGGCCAGTCGTGGTGGCATGGGTGGCACGGACGGCAAGAGTGGAAAAGGCCAAGTCATCAATCTCGACGTGCGGCGCAAGATCGCCACGCTGGATCTACCGGGCATGCCGCATTTAGGCTCGGGCATCACCTGGGAATATCAGGGCCACCCGGTCATGGCCACGCCCAATCTCAACGAAGGTGTGATCAGCGTTATCGACATGAAAGACTGGAAGACTCTCAAGCAGATCGCCACCCCCGGCCCCGGCTTCTTCATGCGCAGCCACGAAAACACGCGCTACGCCTGGGTCGATTCCATGATGAGCCCGCAGAACAAAGACACACTCACCGTCATCGACAAAAACACCCTGGAAGTCGTCGCGCAGTTGAAACCGGTTCCCGGCAAGACCCTGGCGCATGTGGAGTTCACGCGCGACGGCAAATACGCACTCGCCAGCCTGTGGGAAAACGACGGCGCCATCATTGTCTATGACGCCGAGACGCTCAAGGAAGTGAAGCGCATCCCGATGAAAAAGCCGGTGGGCAAATACAACGTCTACAACAAGACCACGCGTTCGGCGGGGACGAGTCATTGAAGGCTATTGGCTAGCCACGTAGGATGGGTGGAGCGAAGCGCAACCCATCAAGGGTGACGTCGAATGCGATGGGTTACGGCGCTTGTGCGCCTCCACCCATCCTACGTGGCTGGATTTCCGCTTTCGCGGAAAAGACGGCGAGGTAGGGTGGGCAGCTTTGCTGCCCACGCGTTTGTCGGTTAGACGTTTTAATTCAACCGCAGTTTTTGGTTCAAACTTTCCGCCGCGTGGGCAGCGAAGCTGCCCACCCTACGAGACTATAATGGCGCCGTATTCCTTGCGCACAGCCCGCCATGCCTGAACCCGGTCTCGAACAACTCAAAATTAATCGCGGCCAACTCGCTGCGCGTCCGCGTCGCTCGCGCAAACGGCTGTGGTTGATCGTCGCTGTGGTCGCCGTGCTGGGTGGGTCGGCGGTGATCACGCAGCGCTACACCGGTGGCACGGAAGTGGAAACTGTGAGCGTTACCACGGCTTACCCTTACCAGGCAGTCACGCTGCTCAACGCTGCCGGTTACGTGGTGGCGCAGCGCAAGGCGGCGATTGCCTCCAAGGCATCGGGTCGACTCGAATGGCTGGGCGTGGTCGAAGGCAGCGTGGTGAAAGAGGGTGAGGTGCTGGCCCGCATCGAGAACAAGGATGTCTCCGCCTCTGCCGATCAGGCGCGCGCCAACATCGCGTTGGTCCAGGCTGAAGAGCATGACGCCCAGATCGCCTACAAACGCGCCAAAGAATTGGTGGCGCAAAAATATGTATCGCAATCGACCGTCGATTCAGCCGAAGCGCGCTATCTCAAGGCCCGCGCCAGTGTTGGCGCGGCGCGGGCTGCCACGCGCGTTGCTGAGGTGGCGGTGGACCAGACCTTGATCCGTGCGCCTTTCGACGGTGTGGTGCTGACCAAGAACGCCAATGTCGGCGACACGGTGACGCCGTTCTCATCTTCTGTCGACACCAAGGGCGCGGTAGTGACGGTGGCCGACATGAGTACGCTGGAAGTGGAGGCCGATGTGTCGGAATCCAGCCTACAAAAAATCAGTGTGGGTCAGCCTTGCGAAATCCAGCTTGATGCTTTCCCCGATATGCGCTTTCGCGGCGTGGTGTCGCGGCTGGTGCCGACGGTGGATCGCTCCAAGGCGACGGTCATGACGAAAGTAAAGTTCATCGACCGTGACCCCGGCAATGGCCAGCGCATCCTGCCTGAGATGAGCGCCAAAGTGGCTTTCCTGTCGAAGGAAGTTGCGGCCAACGAGCGCAAGCCGCTCACGGTGGTGAACCCCGAGGCCATCGTCAAGCGCGACAACGCGAACGTGGTCTTCGTCATTACCGACGGCCATGCGCATCAAACCAAGGTGGAAGTCGGCACGAAGCTGGGCGATGCGGTGGTGGTGAGCGGCGTGAAATCCGGCGACAAAGTGGTGTTGAAACCCCAAGAACGCCTGCGCGACGGCGTGGCGGTGACGCTGGTACAGAAGTAGTTCTTACCGGCGCGTCGCGTCGAATGCTGCGTCAACTCCGCGCGAACAGCCATATGCCGTAATGGATCACAACGACGAACGATGCCGCCGCGATGATCCAGCCCATGGCTCGCGGATAGTTTTCGACCAATTTGTCGAAGCCCATATGCATGGTGTCAGCAGCGCGACTATGGCTACGCGTGGAGTACCAGTGATCTGCGCGTGTCTCGACCGCTTGCATCACATTGGGAAAAAAAATCAGCATGATGCCGACGCCGATTGCGACCATGCTGCCCACGATCAATATCCAGCGCAGGCTTTCCACTATCCACATGGCAAGGGGATATGGGATGTCGACGCCAAGTGCGGCAACGATCCTGTGCGCATCGAGTTGCGTAATCATCACAAATGTCGAGAATGCGGCGACAAGCACAAAAGTTGTACCAATCAAACGTCGAAAGCGCTGCACGAACGGACCGGTATCGCGGGGTATGGAAAGCCACTTGGTGCTGCGTCGCATTGACACCCAGCGGTTCATGATGCCGAACAACCGGAGCATTCGCACGCGGTTGACAATGAGCCCGACACCGACCGCGAAGCCGATGATGCCGAATACAAAGAAAAATCGGATTAAGACAGGGATCAGAAACTGGGTGACCAGGGGATGGTTCATGAGCGACGCAACCCTTACTCGAATGTAATGGCCAAGACTGCGCCAAAATTGGCGACCTGACAAGTTTAAACGCGCTCTAAACTCGTTCTAAGGTAGTGCTTGCAGCCTTTCTCTTGGGTGCGGCTCGGGAGTGTCGACAGACCTGGCGAAATTCGAGATGCAGGCGGTTGGCGCTGGGCAAGTCCGCGCTGAGACGATGGAAATTATCGAGGATGTGCGGGCGCATGTCGGCCGGTAGCTCGCTCGCCTGGAACCAAGCCTAGTTGTCCAGCATAGTGTGGCTTTGCTCGCCATCGAGAAAGCAGAATATCTGCGCGACGTCCTCGCGGGACAGCACCACCGGCAGACCCGGCCTAGTGCGCGGCCGACCGATCTCCGCCATCCATAGCAGATCAACCTACGAGGACTTTTCCATAAAAAAACAGCAGGGCCGAAAGCGCCTGCTTGTGCGTCGCCGTCGCAACCTTCCGCTCCCAGGCCAGCCAGGAAAGAAAGGCCTCCACCTCGATGCCACCCATCGTGGCCGGATGCTGATGGCCATGAAACCGGATAAATGCACGTACCCAATGGACATATGCGTCTTCAGTCCGTATGCTGTAATGAAAATAGCGAATACGCTCCCGCAACTGATCGAGGACTTTCGCCGACCCCAAAAGGGGTAAAGACACCATGCCGCTTTTCATGATTTATCTAATTCTGTATGAACATACACTATATGTTCTGAAGAACCAATCCGCAAGCGGATTTCCAGCCAATCACCCCAGGGTAGTTATGCAGCAAGTCGGGGAGTTATCCGGCAAAACTCTCGCCCGATCACAAAGTTGGGCACCACTACCACTAAGATGACGATAATGCCTCCTGCAAGACTACTGCTCGTGTTCTTTGGCGGCCTCGTCGTTTTCTTAGCGCTTTGGCTCGGCGTAGTAGCGCTGCAGGCTCAAGACGCATGCCTTGATCGCGGGGGGGCGCTTTCCGGGCCGTGGTTTGCGTGTGCCCTCCCAAATGGCAATATGCTTCCGTGGTTTGCTCTTGTTCGTCCTCTGGTCACCGTCTTTGCGGCCATGGCTACTGGTTTGCCCGTGTTCTTAATGGCTCGGCACTTAGTTCGTCGTATAGGTGGCGCAATATGAATACGGTCGTCTCCATATCGTCTTTCTTCCCGCCGGCCTTGGAACAATCATTGCCTTGTGTCGGTAATTGTCAGCCTTGTTGCTCGTCGATAGCGGTGCCCAACCCTACGGTGGAGCGGACCGGCCGCAAGCGGCCGTCCGCTCACCTTGCACGTTAGACAGCAACCGACGCCGCCTCATTCATCTATGCACAATCACTGGTGGGTCATTCTCGTCCCTCTCGCACTGCCCATCGCTTTTGCGGTCGTCGGCGGAGCTTTGGGCTTCGTCACAGTGGCACGGAATCGGGGCAGAATTACCAGGCGCGCCCCAGTTGTGGCAGCCCTCATCGTATTGGCCGCTGTTTCCGCGTGGGTTCCGAACGCAGGTCAGCGACTCTACGACCTTGGCTTGTCCTTCCCGATAATCGAGGTTGTGCAAACGGCGAGCTATTTCGTTTTTGCATTTGCCTTAGTGGGTTCGTGGCAACTTCTTCGGGAGTTTCGGCGCCGGTGGTTCCTGTCCGTTCTTGTGCCCGTTTCCTTCGCGCAGCCGTTGCTCTGGACATGGGCCTACTTTAGTTGGACTGTCTGGGGTTTTGCTCCATGAACAAGTTGCTGTCTAACGATTAAGGTTAGATCGTGGCTACGCACGATCTAACCTTAATCGTTAGCCGTCTTCCGCTTTCAGACCGTTCACGATCGGTACTCGATCGTGGTACCATTTCAGAATGAAGCGACGGCATCAGCGCACTCTCGAACTGATCTTCGCCAGACCCACGAGCGGAAACGTTCAGTGGTGCGATATTGAGGCAATGTTCGCAGAGATGGGCGCCGAAGTGAGCGAGCGAGAGGGAAGTCGCGTAGCGGTGGTCTTGTTTGGCGGGGTTCGCGTTTTCCACCGACCTCACCCTTCACCGAACACGGACAAGGGCGCGGTGGCGAGCATCCGCAAGTGGCTGGAACAACACGGGGTTGAACCATGAACTTAATGACTATTGATGGGTATCACGCCAAGATCGAATACGACGAAGAGCTTGACCTCTTCCGCGGTGAGATTCTTGGACTCAGCGGCGGCGCCGATTTCTATGGCAAGAATCCGAAGGAACTCCGCGTGGAGTTCAAAAAGTCTCTGCAAGTTTTCCTTGAGGTATGCGAAGAGAAGGGCATTGAGCCGCGACGCCATTTCTCGGGAAAGTTCAATCTACGAATCACTCCCGAGCTTCATGAGAAGCTTGCCATTGCGGCGCAGGCCCAAGGAAAGAGCATCAATAGCCTGGCTCAAGAGGCGCTGCAAGAGCGAGTTGCTTCGTGAAACAGACGGCCACCCCTTCGCTCGATCGGAAGTCCAAAGGACTACGCTGGCCTCCGTTTAGCTAAAACGGTAGCTTTAGAAATACCCCTTTTCTCTCCCAAATCGTGACGTAAAAATGGCGCTGAGTTGTCAGCGCCATTTTTTCGTTGTTTCAATACCGGATCAATGCGCTCAGCAGGGTACCGCTTGCTTTGCTCCCGACTCAATGGGCGTCGCTTCAGGCTGGCATTCTGTCGCGCTATTTTCGCTTTCAGGTTCTTGCTCGAAGGGCTGGTTGTCCATTGCCGTTGCGTCAGGCACGAAATTGCCTGCGGCTGCACGGGCTCGCGCGATGCGTTCGGCGGTGATTGGGTGCGAGGAGAGAAAGCTGTAGGCGCTGTCTTTCGCGTCGTTTTGCCGGCTGTCGCTTTGGCCACCGTCGCTCTTTGCGCCCTTTTCGGCGCTTTTGGTGTTTTTGGCGTCGTGCTCGCGTTCGAGACGGGCCATGACGTTGGCAAAAATCGCGGGCGAGAGGCTGTGGCGCTTGAGTATATCGAAGGCGAAGTCGTCGGCCTCGGTCTCGAATTCGCGCGAATAGCTGGCTTGCACCAGCAAGGCCGGCAGGCTGGTGACGACGGCGCCGGCGCCCGAGGCATCGGCCGTCAGCGTGGCGGCGACCAGCGCGGCGACGGAATCCTGCAAGACGTGGCGCAGGGCGTGACGGCGTTCGACATGGCCGATCTCGTGGGCGAGGATGGCGCTGACTTCTTCGGGTGTGCGCGTCAGTTTCACCATCTGGTCGGTGATGACGATGGTGCCGCCGGGCAGGGAAAAGGCGTTGGGCCCGATCATGGGCGAGGCCTTGCGAAACTCCAGGTGCAGGCGTTCGGCGCTGGGCAGGCCCAAGGAAAGTTTGTAGAAACCTTCGAGAATGCGCTGACGCGTATCAAGCGGCAGTTTGGTGGCAGAGAACCAACCCTGTTTGTCCATCGCTTCGAGGCCGCGCTCGCCGACGCGCTGCTCGTAGCTGAGCGGCACGTGGGGGACGATAGCTTCTGCGGCGGCGGGCAGGCCGTAGCGATAGCCCAGGCCGACGCCGGCGATCATCAGCACCACGCAGAGCAGGGCGACGCCCCACTGGCGCTCTAGCCAGGCCGCTGCGCCTTCACTGCGGCTCTCTTGCGGCAGGTTGTCGAGCAGCGCCTGGTCGGGACATTGCAACTGCCCGCCATCGGGCAGGGCGACGAAGCGGTCGGCACTGCCCACGCGCGGCGATACGCGCAAAGCCGCCATGTTGTAGAGCCGGTCGGCCTGTTGCCCGATGAGTTTGACGCTGCGCTCGCCCCAGATCAGCGTGGCCGGCTGGGCTTGCGGCTTGTGGCCGTCGAAATACAGCACCGACCAGGTTGTGCCCGGCGTATTCATAGCGACAGATCCAGATCGAAGAGTTCGCCTATTTCGGCACCGGCGGCTGACACGGCAGTGCGCTCACCGCCGACAAATTGCGCGAGATTGCCGTGCACCAGCACCTGCATGTTTTCGACGCGGTAGCGCAGGGTGCGCATCACCGCCCAGGGCGTGGCCAGCCCTAGCGTGGCAACAATGGCCAGCACGTTGGTGATGTAGATTCTCGCCAGGCTGCGCACGCGCAGGGTGGAGCGAAAGCGCACCGGCCCCAGGGTGGTGTGGTTCCAGACCAGATTGCCGATGCGGGCACGGATGATGGCGAAGGGAAAGAGGTAAGCGAGATACGCCACAGGCAGAATGACGTACTCGGGGTGGGGCATCTGGCTGGCGATCGCGCCAAAGCTGGCTCCGGCAATCAAGGCCACACCCACGACCATGGCCACGCCTGCCAGGAAATAGTTGCCGAAGAAATGCAGGCCGCGCGCGTCAAATTCGCTGGATTCGCCGCCGAAGGAAAAATTGCGCACCATGTAGCGCTTGATGCGTTGCTGCCACCAGGCGAAGCCCAGGCCCAAGGTGACGATCATTAGCAGGCCCCAGCCGTAGATCACCTTGAAGGCGCCCCAATAAGTGCCATGAAACTCAAAGGTGAAATTGCGGAAGGCGGAGTAGCGTGCGTTGAAGGCGGCGGCGCGCACCATGACCCACGGCGCCAGCAAGGCGGCGATGCCCAGCACCCAAGGCAGCATTCCCGGATAGAAATTGATACCGCTCCAATAGAGGGCGAAAAAGGCCACGGCGATGAGGCGGCCTTTGAGGATAGGCAAGGGCTTCGCCAGATATTGGAAGGGCGTACCGTCCAGGGTGGTGTGCGAATAGATGTAGCGCTTCTTGCGCACCTTGGCCCAGGCGGAGTAGATGCCCAGGGTGGCGAGCGTCAGGCAGAGATTGACGATCCAAAGGCGGAAATATTCCGCCGCACTGCCGTGGAAGGCCAGCTTCAGCGCCGGGACGGGCGCTGAAG
>JAYUNL010000208.1:0-10482 GCA_043761745.1 Rhodocyclaceae bacterium | reverse complement strand
GGCAGCTTTGCTGCCCACGCGGGGCATGATCGAACCGAAGCACGCGTGGGCAGCAAAGCTGCCCACCCTACCACTCCCACTTTTCACGCTCACCTCACTTGTCTCTGCAAGATGTTGGAAAACTCTTCCATGAAGCTCTCGAAGCGGATACTGATGCGGTCGATGTCGTGGGCGAAGCGGTTGTAGGCGACCACGGCGGGAATGGCGGCGAAGAGGCCGATGGCGGTAGCGACCAGCGCCTCGGCGATGCCCGGCGCTACGTGCGCCAGCGTGGCTTGGCCGACATTCGCCAAACCCCGAAACGCATTCATGATGCCCCAAACGGTGCCGAACAAACCGACATAAGGGCTTACCGAACCGACCGAGGCAAGGAACGCAAGATGCGCTTCCAGTGCATCCATTTCACGCTGGAAGGTCGCGCGCATGGCGCGGCGCGCACCGTCGACCACGGTCGCGGAATCGAGCGTCTTCTGCCCGCGCAGCTTGGTGAATTCGCGGTAGCCCGCTTCAAAAATACGCTCCAATGCGCCCGAGCTGTGGCGGTCGTTGACCGCGCTTTGAAACAGTGCGTTGAGATCGCCGCCACTCCAGAAATCGCGCTCGAATTGATCGGTCTTGGCGCGTGCATCGCGGATGGCGAAAGCCTTGCGGAAGATCCAGTACCACGACGTAAGGGATACCCCCGCCAACAACAACAACACGCCCTTGACAAGGATGCTGGCATTGAGAACGAGTGAGAGTATGGAAAGGTCTTGAGTAATATTCATGGCGCTTCCAATAGGTTTCTGATTTCTTTTGGCACTGGGCTCGCCTTCATGGTCTTCGTGTCCACGCAGACAACGCGCACCGTGGCTTCGACTAGCAACTCGCCGGCGCGTTCCACACGCTGCGCGAACATCACTTGGGCGCGTCCCAGCGATTCCAGCTCGGTGACGACAGTCAGCACGTCGTCCAGTCGCGCCGGCTTCAAATACTCAATGTTGAGCGAGCGCACGGCAAAGGCCAAACCCGTCGCCTGCGCCAGTTGAAATTGCTCCACGCCCAACGCGCGCAGCCATTCCGTGCGCCCGCGTTCGAGGAAGCGCAGATAGCCGGCGTAGTACACAACGCCGGCAGTGTCGGTGTCTTCGTAATACACGCGCAGCGACATCGCCAGGCGGTGCGGTTTGACGGTGGTGTCATTCATGAGCCGGGTCTTCCCACAGTGTGGCGTTCGGATTGTTGGGGCTAGGCGCGACGAGACCAAAATGCCGCCAAGTGGCGGCGGTGACCATGCGGCCGCGCGGGGTGCGTTGCAGATAGCCTTGCTGGATGAGATAGGGCTCCAGCACATCCTCGATGGTGTCGCGCGCTTCACCGATGGCGGCGGCGATGTTATCCAGGCCGACCGGGCCGCCGGCGAACTTTTCCAACATCGCACCGAGCAGCTTGCGGTCCATGATGTCGAGGCCGAGGTGATCTACATCGAGCATGGTCAGCGCGGCGTCGGCCACGTCCTGCGTGATGGCGCCGTCGGCGCGCACTTCGGCGTAGTCGCGCACGCGGCGCAGCAGGCGGTTGGCGATGCGCGGTGTGCCGCGCGCACGGCGGGCGATTTCGAAAGCGCCCTCGGCGGCGATGGCTACTTTGAGCAGTTGTGCTGAGCGCGTCACGATCTTCGTCAGCTCTTCCGGCGTGTAGAACTCCAGCCTCTGTACGATGCCGAAGCGGTCTCGCAGCGGATTGGTGAGCATGCCGGCGCGCGTGGTGGCGCCGACCAGCGTGAAGGGTGGCAGGTCCAGCTTCACCGAGCGCGCCGCCGGGCCTTCGCCGATCATGATGTCGATCTGAAAGTCTTCCAGCGCGGGGTAAAGAATTTCTTCCACCACCGGCGAGAGACGATGGATTTCGTCGATGAACAGCACATCGTTTGGTTCGAGATTGGTGAGTATCGCCGCCAGATCGCCAGCACGTTCGAGCACCGGGCCGGAAGTATGGCGCAGATTCACGCCCATCTCGTGGGCGATGATGTGGGCCAAAGTGGTCTTGCCCAAGCCAGGTGGGCCGAATAGCAACACGTGATCGAGCGATTCAGCGCGTTTGCGTGCCGCTTCTATGAAGATGGAAAGCTGGTTGCGGATTTTCTGCTGGCCGACATACTCGTCCAGCCTTTTCGGCCGCAGCGCGCGCTCGATCTGCTCTTCCTGAACTGAGACAGGCGTGGCGGCAATCAGGCGATCAGTTTCGATCATGCCGGCGCGGACGTCCATTTATCGGCCAACACCAGCCCTAGCGCCAGCAATGTCGGGCCAAGGAAGATACCGATAAATCCAAAGGCGAAAATTCCACCGATTACGCCGAGCGCAATGAGCAGTATAGGGAGGCTGGAGGTGCGGCTGATGAGCATCGGTTTGACGAAATTGTCTACGCTGCTGATGGCCAATATGCCCCACAACACCATGAAGATAGACCAGCCCGTCTCGCCTTGGTCAAAGAGCCAGAAGGCCGCGCCGCCCCAGATCAGCGGTGGGCCGATGGGCACCATGGAAAGAAAGAAAGTCGCCGCCGCGAGCAAGGCGGCAGCGGGCACGCCCGCAATGAGCAACCCAATCAATGCGACCACGGCTTGTGCGGCGGCGGTGCCGACGATGCCGATCATCACGCCCATCACTGTGCTGCGGCTCAAGGCCAGCATTTGTTCGCCTAACTCTCCGGCGAGCTTACGGCTGCCCACGCGCAGGCGCTGTGCGAGCGACTCGCCATCGCGATAGAAAAAGAAAGCAATAAAGAGCACCAACACCAGTTGCAGCAGTCCTTCGCCTGTGACGGCGACGATCTTGAGTAACCCATTACGCATGGGTTCATAAAGTTGGCGCAGTACCTTGTTCAATTCGGTGCGGTCACCGGCGAGGCGTTGCCAGTAGGTATCAATCTGATCGCCCAACACGGGCAAATTACGCATCCACTCGGGCGCAGCGGTGGGCGCATTGTCGATGAGCTTGGCGATTTTTTCCATCAGCCCCGGCACGGCATCGGCGAGATTGAGGGCGAAAAAAATCATAGGTAACAATAGCAGCAGAGTGAGTAGCAGCGTCATGACCAAGGCGCTTAATCCTGGGCTGCGAAGTCGCGTGAGTAACCAGCCATATAGTGGCCAGGTGGTGATGCAGACCACCGCAGCGAAGAGGATGGCGGCCAGCAGCGGTTGCAGTATCACGATGCAGCCGAGTGCGAGCAGCGCTACCAGCGTGATTCGGGTGAGTTGTTTGTGGTCCATAGTGGGCAGCGTTGTTCGGCGCATTGTACCGTAGGCCTACGCGGCGGTTTTCTCGGCGCGTTACTGGCGAATCAGGCTTTCGAAAGCGACTTCAGCGCCAGGCGTATGCCATCCGACACCGAAATATCGGCTGGTAATTGTTTGGTGGCGGCTTGCGCTTCGCGCTCGTTATAGCCGAGGCCCAAAAGTGCGTGGAGTATGTCATTGCCGGCGGTGGGGGCGGCGGCGGGGGCGCTGGACATCACGCCGCCCATCTTGTCGCGCAGTTCGAGTAGCAGGCGTTCGGCGGTTTTCTTGCCTATACCCGGAATCTTGGTGAGCCGCCCTGCCTCTTGCATAACGACGGCATGGGCCAGCTCGGCGACGGAAAGCCCGGACAACAGCGACAGCGCGGTGCGTGCGCCGATGCCCGAAATTTTCAGCAATTGGCGAAAGGCTACCCGCTCCGGCTCGGAGCCAAAGCCAAACAGCAAATGCGCGTCCTCACGCACGGCGAGATGCGTATGCAGCGTCACCTTTTCGCCGGTGGCGGGCAGGTTGTAGAAGGTGCTCATGGGCACGTCGATCTCGTAGCCCACGCCCAAAACATCCAGCGTAATTTGCGGCGGATTCTTTTCCACCAGTATGCCGGTGAGGCGACCAATCATGACGAGACTCCAGAAATACCACCCGAAAAAATCAGCGCTCCGGCGAGCAACACGCCGTAAGCCAGCGCGCCGCCGATGGTGAGGCGTATCGCTGTGGCGAGTAAGTGCGGCTGGCCGGCGTGGCGCAGTAACTCACGTGCTGCGGCGAAATGGAGCGGGGCGGCAGCGCCAGCGACTGCGCTCCACAGCGGCAGGCGGTCGGTCGCGATCATGCCGATTAGCCAGGCGTAGCTCGCCACTATCAGCAACACATAGCCCCAGCGCGCTCGCGCTGGCCCCAGGCGCACGATCAGCGTGCCCTTGCTGGCTGCCGCGTCACCTCGCCGATCCGGGAATTGGTTGATATAAAGCAGACTCGCCACTAGCAGCGCATAGCCCGTACCGCAGGCAATCGGTACGAAAGAAAAATCTCGGCGCTGCACATAGTCGCTGCCGACAACGACGAGCAGCCAGCCGGCGGCGACGGCAAATTCGCCCCAGCCACGGCTCATCAATTGCAAGGGCGGCGCCGAATAAGCCCAGCCCACAAAGAGTCCGGCCAGACCGATACCGATGAGTCCGGCGCCGACTTGCGCCGTGAGCCACAAGCCGGCTACCACTACAATAGCCAGCAACGCATAACCCAATAGGCCGGTGGCGCGCAGCGACAGCACACCGTTCTGAATGAAGCGACTGCCGCCCGTGTAAGGGTAGAGGCGTTCGGTGTTGGCGGCATCGGCACCGCTCTTGGCGTCGTAATAGTCGTTTAACACATTCACGCCGGCATGGGCCAGCAGCGCGAACAGCAAGCTAGCCAGCGCCGCTGTTGCTTGCAGCGTGACACCACTTGCTAGAGCGCCCGCCAGGCCTAGCGCGACTGCGGCAAAGGTGACACTCAGAAACGCGGGCCGGGTAGCCAGAAAATAGCGCGCGAATAGCGGAGGGGGTGCGGCAAGATTGGGTTCTAGGGGCATTGCGCGGAAGCCTATTTGCATTCGCGCGCAGTTTGCCGCATGCGCTGAATGATGGCGATACCTTCTTCGCGGGTCTTGAGGGAAATTTTTGCGTCGTGGCCGCTGCCAAAATTGCCGCCGCCATAAGCGATGCGCAATTCGTCCGGCATGAGTTCGATATACTGGACGATGCCCAAGTTGATCAGACGCTGCGTGCCGCCGCTAGTGGGCAACTCAAACAAACAGAAAGCCGAGGAGGATGCCGGCGGCGTTGCCAGCGCAGATTTCACCTCGCTGTCGGCGGCGTCGGCGAGCGCGATGCCCAGCGCAGCCAGGGTGCAAAGAATAAGCAAACGAGCAAACATGGCGGCCTCCGTCGAAGAGATAAGCGCTACGGGTAATCACACCAGCCGGCCGTTGCGCACGCGCAGACCGGCCGTGGAGAACGCGCCCAGCCCCTGCCCACCGTGGGCGTGGCAGATAGCGCAAGCCAGCGCGTCGGCAGCGTCCGGGCTGGGGTCGCCCGGTAGGCTCAGCAGGCGACGCACCATGTGTTGTACTTGTTCCTTGGCGGCGTGGCCATTACCCACCACCGCCTGTTTCACTTGCAAGGCGGTGTATTCCGCCACCGGTAGCAAGGCCGACACAGCCGCGCAGATCGCCGCACCGCGCGCCTGTCCGAGCAACAAGGTGGATTGCGGATTAACGTTCACGAAGACTTTTTCGACAGCGACTTGTGCCGGGCGGTGCGCGGCAATCACCTCGCTTACGCCGTCCAGGATAACTTTCAATCGTGCCGGCAATTCGCCATCGGCCGGTGTTTTGATGCAACCGCCCGTGATGTAGACGATGCGCGAACCGATCTTCTCGATGACCCCGAAGCCAGTAATGCGCAAACCCGGATCAATGCCGAGTATGCGTAGCGGGGCGGACTCCTCACCCCTCATTGTTCACCCTCAAGCCTCGCTCATGACGGCGGTGGTGTAAACCTCTTGTACATCGTCCAGCGCTTCGATGGCGTCGAGCAGTTTTTGCATTTTCTCGGCATCGTCGCCAGCGAGCTCGGTTTCGCCCTGCGGCTTCATGGTGACTTCCGCCAGATCAGCCTTGAAACCGGTCTTTTCCAATGCCGCCTTAACGCCCGAAAAATCGTAAGGCGCGGTGATCACCTCTATGCTGCCGTCTTCGTTAGTGACAATATCTTCGGCACCCGCTTCCAGCGCGGCCTCCATCAGCTTGTCTTCGTTGGTACCCGGCGCGAAAACAAGCTGACCGCAATGCTTGAACTGGAATGCCACCGCGCCCTCAGCGCCCATATTGCCGCCATTCTTGGCGAAGGCGTGGCGCACTTCGGCCACCGTGCGCGTCTTGTTGTCGGTGAGGCAATCCACCATCACCGCCGCGCCGCCGATACCGTAGCCCTCGTAGCGGATATCTTCGTAGTTCACCCCGTCCAACTCACCGCTGCCGCGCTTGACGGCGCGCTCGATGGTGTCCTTGGTCATGTTGCTGTCGTAGGCCTTGTCCATCGCCAAACGCAAGCGCGGATTGGCGCCGGCATCGCCACCGCCCATGCGCGCTGCGACGGTGATTTCCTTGATGAGCCGCGTGAACACCTTGCCGCGCTTGGCGTCGGTGGCGGCCTTCTTGTGCTTGATGTTGGCCCATTTGGAATGTCCGGCCATGCCTTGCCCCTCTGGAAAAATTCAACTTGTGAGGCGCGATTTTACACGCTTCAACGGGGCAGCCCGCCCGCTTTCGCCGTCGCCGGCTTCCCCTTCAAGGCCATCCTGGTGAAGCTAGCCTATCCTTTTGGCGGCGACGCCTTCACCCTGTAGTCGCGGGTCATGAGCAGGGCGTTGCTTCAATCCGGCGGAAATCTGCCGCAGGCCTCGAAAATACCTAAGCCGTAGAGGGTCGCGCTATGCCAGAACACCCTCTTTTGGTGTGTGCGCTAGGAGGGGATATAACATATCAACAGGCAGTATTGTGCTAGGCTTATTCATTGCGTAGAAATATGCCAAAGGTAGTAAAGACGTCGGCATTGGGACTTCAGCAAAAGAACGACGGTTTGCGCCGAACATCCAGCGCAAAAAATACCGCGTAGCACGTCGTTAACGCAAGGCTTGATCCAGGAGAAAGCCATGACCGACTTGGCGCTTTTTGAGTCGTTGCTGGAATGCAAAACGGTTTCGGACTTGCATGCCAAAACTGGTGCTATCACGCAAATATTAGGCTTTGACCACTTCATTTACGGGGTGCAAGCAAACACTCCTGTGGGTGAACCGTATCAATTTGTTTTAAGTGGGTATCCGGAAAACTGGAGAAAGATCTACTGCGATGCCGATTACGAGAGCGTTGACCCCGTTCTTCATCACTGTATTCGCAGCGTTGTTCCTGTGCTCTGGGACAACCTTTCATCCTTACCGCAGGCATCACGAAGATTGATGGAGGAGGCGAAATTGTTTGGTCTTGCAAACGGTGTAACTTGTCCGTTGCGCGGTCTTGGCAGTGAGATTGGGTTGCTTAGCGTGGCGGTTGAGAAAAATTCAAAAATAGCACGAAAGCATATGGCGAGTTCGCAGGGCACCATTCAGCTATTTGCAAATTATTTGCATGAATCAATACACCGAGTTGTATTGAGCGGTGGTTCGGTTATAAACAATAAATAGTCGCTAGGGCATTTTTCTCGGTAGCACGAGTGAGGTGATAAGCCATGAATGATCTAGATCTGTGCGAATCTTTGCAAAATTGCGCGACAGTGGGGGATTTGCACACTGCGACAACCGGGATAGTCAAGCAACTCGGGTTCGAACATTTCATATTCGGCGTGAGGGTAAATACTTCGTTGTCACGTCCGTATCAGTTCGTTTTTAGCGGATATCCGAAGCAGTGGCGTGACCACTATACCGAATCTGACTATGAGTTAATTGACCCAACTGTTCAGCATTGTCTCGTGGACAGACGTGTGATTCCTATCATTTGGACCGGTCAAGCTTTTAGCAGCCGCCCGTCTATGAGATTGCTCGGCGAAGCAAAAGAATTCGGACTTGCAAATGGTGCAAGTTTCCCCGTGCAAGGGGGGCGAGGCGAGGCTGCGATGCTAAGTGTTGCCAGTTCGCAAAATTCGCGCCAAGCCAAACGAGACGTTGTAGCGATGATGGGGAAAGGCCAGTTGCTAGCGTGCCATCTGTTCGAGGCAATTCAGCGGATTGTCCTTAGCGTGGGTCCGTTGCCAGTGCGTGGCGTCGAACTCACAGACAGAGAAAAGGAGTGTCTGTTGTGGGCTGCCGACGGGAAAACTAGTTGGGAGATTGCCAACATCGTGCACGTATCAGAACGTACCATTACTTTTCACTTGCAAAACGCAGCTCGAAAAATGGGTGTAAATAATCGGCAACACGCCATTTCCCGCGCTCTCTCGATGGGTCTTATCGGGCAGTCCCCGGTAAAAACGCTTATTCGGTATCCCGATCTGCCATAGATTATTGCTGGGCAATGAGTTGCCGACCCCGGCATATTCGTTCGCACAAGTTCGCCTGTCTGTGCGTCCGCATAATCTGTCTCTGTATGCCCCGGAAAGGCGCGCCAAGCCTGGATTTCCCACGTTTTTTCTGTTTTCACCCTGTAATGTCTTACAGCTAGGCATACCTCCCGTTCCGTTGCTTCATAGCGCCTTCATGAACCATGATGGAGGATGCAGCAATGGGGCAGGTTGTTCTGGCACAACGCGGGGACGGATCCCTCAATCGTCAGGCCGCTATGGGGATGTTCAAACTTAGGCACGAGGTGTTTCGTGATCGGTTGGGCTGGGACGTGAATAGCGAAGACGGTATGGAGCAGGATGAATACGACCAAGCCGCCGCAGTTTACGTGCTAGTCAAAGCGGACGATGACGATGTCGTTGGTTGCTGGCGGTTGCTACCGACCACTGGCCCCTATATGTTGAAAGACACCTTTCCCGATCTCTTGCATGGGGAGCTAGCGCCGCAGAAAAAGGATGTATGGGAGCTGAGCCGCTTTGCTGTTGCAAGTGACAAAATAGGCGGCACTGGTTTTGGCCTCAGCGACATCCCTATAAAGATGATCCAGATGGCCGTAAGGTTCGCCCAACAGAATGGAATCAAGCGATATGTGAGTGTTACCAGTGTCGCCGTCGACAGAATGTTCCGTAAGGCTGGCATTCATATGACTCGACTTGGTGAGCCAATTAAAATTGGAAAAGTGCTCACCGTGGCAGTGACCTTAGAGGTCGACGAAATCACCGAATTCGCGCTCTTCGGTACCCTGCCCGAGCACGCCGAGAAGATCGCAGCATGAAGCTACTTATGCTGGGTGGTACGGCGACTACGCAGGGGCTGGTGCGTCAGTTGCTGGGCAGGTCGGCGCACGAGATGGAGTGGCGGGAGAGTGCGGAGGATTGCGAGTGCAATCTGAAAAATTACGACATGCTGCTGGTCGACAGTACACCAGGCGATTGTGCGGCAACGGCGCGGCTGGTCGACATGGTGCAGCTTGCGCAGCTTCGACACCCAGACTTGAAGATTCTCGTCTTGAGCCGCATTGGCGAGCCGTCGGCACATCACGCCTGCCATACCCCTGCTCCCCACTCTTGCGGCGTCTCGGAATCGGACGAAGGCGTGTGGCAGGTGCGCTGCCGGCTGAAGGAGCTGGCCTGGAGTGAGACCGCCGCGCTGCTGGAGGACGCCATTCGGCGGCCCGCCATGGAGCCTGTGGTATTCGAGTATCAAGGTTAGGTGGCTCCCATGCCGGATTACAGCGATGGGAGCGACGATTTCTGGGTGGCGCGCGGCGGCGTTCTGCGAGTCCGGCAGCTTGTCCGCGATTTTGATGTTGACGCGCAGGCGGATCATTGGCCGGGCGCTGCACAGGGGGCTGAGTCACCCACGTCCGAGAATGTGATACCCCTTTCGTTGGCGGAACGTCCGTTGCTATTGGTGGAGGACAATCCGGACGATGAGGCGTTGACATTGCGCGCGCTGGAAAAGAACGCGATACCCAATCCGGTGGTGGTGGCCCGTGATGGCGTGGAGGCTCTGGACTATCTGTTCGGCCGAGGCGTACACGTCGGCCGTGATCTCAACATCATGCCGGCCATGATATTGCTGGACTTGAATCTGCCGCGCTTGGACGGTCTGGAAGTTTTGCGCCACATTCGCGGCAACCACCGCACTCGGCTGCTGCCGGTGGTGGTGCTGACAACCTCTAGGGAAGAACGGGACATCGAGCGCGCCTACAGTTTCGGCGCGAACAGTTATATCCGCAAGCAGGTGGATTTCGAGCGGCTGCTGGCGACGATAGGCCAACTCGGCCTGTACTGGCTTACTTTCAACGAGCCGCCGGGCTTGCCGTTGATCTAGTGATACCAATTCTAATTTAAAAGTGAATTAATTATCCATGGCCAAGCAACGATAGACTTCACGTTTTCTTGTCCGAATTCAAAAGTTTTCAGCCTTAATTCCAATTTCAATTTAACCGTGCCATTTTGTAGGTGCGCCCCGTTGACAATCTCAGGACAGGCTTCAGACGTAGGATGGGTGGAGGTCGGCGTAGTTTGCCGACTGTAACCCATCATTCGGTATCCAATTGATGGGTTACGCTACCAAAGATCCGGGCGCTCCACCCA
>JAYUNL010000207.1:0-16265 GCA_043761745.1 Rhodocyclaceae bacterium | reverse complement strand
GCGCGTCGCGCGGCAGCGATCTCATGTCTGTCGTTTCCATCATCAGCATATGGGGACGATACACAGTATTTCAAGTACATTATGGCCGGATCAATAGTAGCATGGGAAATTTTTGCGTGGGGATGGCCTGAAGATGCATAGATAATTTTGCATTTATTTTAATGCTGCGGCGCTTGCACTGATACCTCTACATGTAACTGGGTGCAGACGCTGACTCGCCGCAACTTATCACCGATGTGCAACGATGGGGCCCGTGAATGAACTTGTAGGCTCCACCCATCTCATAAGACTACGACGCTACGCCGGCAGCGCGATTCGGTTGTCCGTGCTGAACTGGTAGTCGTGGAAGACGTGTTCGGCGCTGAGGAGTTGGTAGCTGCCGTCTTCAAGTTGGCGGCTGGTGTCTTTGAGGCGGTAGGTGTAGTGGCCGCAGGTCCAGCAATCGAAGTTGCGCATGTGGGTGCAGAGACAGGTCTTGTCCATCACGGATATTTTTTTTGCGTCGGGGTGCAGCGCGACTTCGCGGTTGTAGGCGGTGATGTAGGCGCAGTTGCCGCTGCCATCGAGCAGGTAGCCGTAGGCTTCGCAGTTGGGACGTATGCCGGCGCCGATGGCGGGGCTTTTCTTCAGCATGCGCATGGGATAGCCGGTAGGGGATATGCCATTGACCTCGATATCGTCTTCGCTGGCTCGGAAGTATTCCTGCTGCACATCGGGTGGCAGGCCGCATTCCTTGGCGACGGTGAAGCGCGTCGCCACCTGAACGGCTGAAGCGCCATTTTCCAGATAGGAAACCGCATCGCTGCCGGTGAAAATACCACCGGCGGGAATGACGGGGATATTGAGCTGTTCGGTTTTGAGGTAGTGCTGAATCTCGTTCACGATGGTACGCAAATCGTGCGTGCGCCAGTCGTCGATGCCGAAACCCAGGTGACCGCCGGCGAGCGGGCCTTCCACCACCACATAGTCGGGCAGGCGGCCGAGCTTGGCGTTCTTGCGCAGGAAGAGCTGGAAGGCGCGCAACGAAGAAACAATGATGCCCAGCTTGGCGTCGCGGAAGCGAGGATGATCTTCCATCAGCGCGAAAGAGCCGAGATGCAAGCCCGCAGAAAGCGTGATGCCATCGGTGCCAGCATCGAGCGCCGCCGCAAGGCGAACACGCAGCGTTTCGCGCGGCGCATTCATGGTGAGCTTTTCCATGCAATTCACGAAAATCAGCCCAGAGCCTTGCTTGGCAGCCATGGTGCGACCGACGTGGTTATGCGTCGCTTCGGCGAGCTGACCTAAATCGAACTGAACTTTGGATTTGTCGGAGTTGGCGACGTTGTACTTATAGACCTTGGTTTTGTCTTTGACGAAATGCGTCTGAAAACGCCGGTCAGACACGGTATTCACCATCGCGTCCGAGATATGGCCGATGCCCCCCAGCCGCGCCGCTTCGAGCGCCAACTCGGCCGTGGAAATATCCACGCCCATTCCGCCAACCATGATCGGCACCAGCTCCTGCTTGCCGAAGCGCAGGCGAAAATCATCTACACGTTTCATTCTTATCCTTGGGCGGCCTCGCAGCCACCTACGGCGCTAAGCCCAATCGCACGCCAGCACGCTAGTGAATTACAGCAATACGCGCATTTTACTGTATGACGGCGGGGGCGGTCTTTGAATTTGGCGACCAAAGCCCTCTTCCGGTAATGGGAAAGCCGGCGTTATGCGGCGACCAGCGGGCGATGGGTAAGACGCTCCAAGGTGCGCAGCGGCGAGCGCGCCGGGTCACGCATGGCTGCCACGGGCAGATAAAACGTCTGCTCGAACAAGTGCTGCCCGGCCATGGCGGCGTGCGATACCTGATCGGTGAAAACGATCCAGGTACTGCCGGGCGGGAAGGCGGCATCGACCTGACGTGCATTGGCCTGGTAATCGGCATCGTCCTTCATGCGGTCATGTAGTTGCAACATGAAATGATCATAAGCCGTGCGTCGGCTCTTGGTGATGCGCAGGAGCTGCAACAGCGCGCCACTGCCGGGCAGCGGCGCGCTGACACCGGGAAGAAACCGCGCCGCGACTTCCTCGAACGATTCGCCCAGGCGCCAGGCACGCGGGCGACCGCCGGGATTCACATTGCTGAATATGCGCAATATGCGTTTGTCCTGAACGGGGGAGGATGGGAAACTATCGACATGCAAGCGCGTGTCGTCCTTGCGCCAGGAGGTTTGGCGACCGGCAACTTCCACCGGACGAAAGCTGGTGCGCGCCTGCATCAGTCGCGGCGTGTAATGCGGCAGCAAGGCGCCGAGCAGATCGCCGCTGTAGGTCGCGAAACGCGCCATCATGGTGTGCAGCGCTTCCGTATCGACTTGGCTCAGGTTCACCTTCTTGCTCGCGCCGCGCAGCACGCCGCTGGCGAAATCAAAGCTGACGTTTTTGCTGTTGCCTACGGTGTTGGGCGAGAGAAAGCGCTTTTCAGCTTCGCTCAGGTCAAAACTCAGCGTGGGGAAAAAAAGCACATGGCCGGATTCGAGTTCGGCTAGCGCCTGCGCCTGGGCGTCTGACGAAAATGGCGTATGCCAATCCTGGCCATCGAATCGGGTAATTGTGGTCATGCCCTAATGCTGTTCGGTTAAGCCATCCAAACCAAAATCCGTTCGGGCTGAGCTTGTCGAAGCCTTGTGGCATAGCGCCTGCCCTTCGACAAGCTCAGGGCGAACGGACTTAACCGAACTGTATTGGGTCATGCCCACAATTGTCGCACAGACGAAGCAGAAAATCTGTCCTCTGTCCTCTGTCCTCTGTCCTCTGTCCTCTGCCCTCTGCCCTCTGCCTACCGCCCGCGAACCAGGGTGTGCAGCGTGTCGGCGTGGGCGTCGAGTTGCTTGAGGTGATCGGAGAGGGCTACGAGGTGCTCGTGCAGCATGCGGCCCAACTCCCGTGCGGCGATAGCGGGCGAGCCGGAGATGGCGCGCACGCGGTCGATGCGCGTTTGCAATTCGCGCAGCGACTGTTCGCTCTCTGGGCGTTCGGCGATAAAAGCGGAAATGGCCCGTTCGCGCTCGCGGAAGTAATGAGGGGGATCGCGGGTGGCCAGGTCGCACCAGGCGTCGAAATCGAAGTTGGAGTTGGAGTTGAAATCAGACAACATAATCGCCGGCTTTATGCAGTCGGTCGTGGACGTGGCGCTATTTCATCACGTCTTCCGCGCCGGATCAACCGTGCCGGGCGTGCTTGGCGAACTGCATGCTCGCGTTGAGTTGCTGTAGCAATGAGTCGACCGCCGTGGCGACACGGCTGGCCTCGGTCAGCGCGTGTTGCGCCTGCTCGGCGAGTGTATCGGCGTGGCCGGTTTGGGCCGATTCGACGGCGGTGTTCAAGGCCAGCAGTTTGGATTGCAGCGCAAGCTCGCGGATTTTTTCCAGCGTGTCGCGTACGGCGGCAACGCGGAATTCGTCTTTGGTATGGCTAGGCAAGGCGTGTCCCATGGCTTCCCCTTATGCGGCTTTGGCCAGTGCCTGCGGCAGGAAGGTATGGCGCGCCACACCGCGACTGTCGCCCAGACTGCTGAGCAGCTCCTTCATGTCGAGAATGAGCACAATCTGGCCGTTGGAAAGCGTGGTAACGCCGGCCACGCCCTTGGGCCGAAAGTCTTCGAGTGACTTGATCACGGCATCGTCGCGGCCGGCGAAGCTGTCCACCGCGAGGATAAAATTGGCGTCGGCCGTCTGCATGAGGACGCCATAGTTCGGCGCGCCCTCATGCGGCCACTCCATGAGGTAGGCGAGCGGATACACAGGGAGCACCTCACCGCGCACCACCATGGTGGCGCGCCCGCCAACTTCCTGCACCTCGTCCGCCACAATGGGCAGGATTTCGCGCACCATCGAGAGCGGTACGGCGAAAGGCTGGTCGCCCAGACGCACAATCAGCACCGGTAGGATGGCCAGCGTGAGGGGGAGCGAAATCGTGAAGATTGTGCCCTTGCCCAGTTCCGACCTGATTTCAATGGAGCCGTTGAGCTTTTGGATGTTGGTGCGCACCACGTCCATGCCAACGCCGCGCCCGGAAACATCCGACAGCACAGGCGCCATCGAGAAACCCGGCATGAAGATCAGATTGTAGCTTTGCCGGTCATCCATGATGTTGGCATCTTCGCTGGAGATGAGCCCCTTCTCCAACGCCTTGGCGCGCAACCTTTCCGGGTTCATGCCTCGGCCGTCATCTTCGATGACGATGACAATATGGTCGCCCTCTTGGCGCGCTTCCAGCTTCACCTGCGATTTTTCCGGCTTGAAAACAGCGATGCGCTCGGCCGGCGATTCAACGCCGTGGTCCACCGCATTGCGGACCAGGTGAAGAATCGGATCGGAGAGGTCTTCGATCATGGTCTTGTCGATTTCGGTGTCTTCGCCGACCAGCACCAGATCGACATCCTTGCCCAGGTTGCGCGCCAGATCGCGGGCGATGCGCGGATACTTCTGGAACAGGCGGCCGATAGGCTGCATGCGCGTCTTCATGACAGCATTTTGCAAATCGGATACCAGCAAATCGAGTTGGCTCACTGCCGCGTCCAGGGCTTGCAGCGTATCCGGCCCGGTAATGCCGGCGAGAATTTCAGTGCGCAGGCTGGTGAGGCGGTTTTTGGTGAGGCCGATTTCACCCGAGAGATTGAGCACCTGATCCAGACGCGAGGTATCGACGCGTATACCATTGTCACGCGCCTTCTCGCTTTCGCGCCGGCCTGCGGCGCCGCCGTGGCCCGGCGTGTCGATGGTGCGGCGGCCGATGGCCGAATGGATCACTTCTTCCGGCGATTTGTGCGGCGCCTCCACGGTCGGCGCCGCCACCGGCGCCGGTGCCGGTTTTCCGCTAACCGCCTTGTAAAAGGTGTCCCAGTCGATCTTGCTCTTACCTGCTTTGACGCTGCCGGATTGCGCTTGCTTCGGCTCAACACTTTCAGATTGGCCGCCGTTCAAGCTGCCCGCGATCGCTTCCTTGAGATAGGCAATCAGCGCGACCGAAGCCGGACGCGGCTGCACGCCCTGCTCCAACGCATGAAACATGTCACGCACGGCGGCCGTGGCGAGGAGAATCACATCCATGGTTTCGGCCGTGGCGATAATCTCGCCATTACGCAGACGATCGAACAGACTTTCGGTCAGGTGGCACAGCGTCACCAATTCAGTGGCCGCGAGAAAGCCCGCACCGCCCTTGATGGTGTGGAAGCCGCGGAAAATGTCGTTCAGCAGGTGACGATCATGTGGGGTTTTTTCCAAATCCACCAGCTTGTTGTCCACGCTGGCAAGCATGTCGGTCGCCTCGACCAAGAAATCCTGCAACAGATCTTCCATTCCCGCGAAATCACTCATTTCCAATCTCCGATTGGCGCCGCACCGCAACGCACTTCCAGCCCGAAACCCGCAACGCGCAACTCGATACCTCGAAACTCGAAACTCAAAACCCTAAACTCTCTAACAAGTCGTCCACCTGCTCCTGATTGGCAACCGCCTCGGGATGGTCAGTGTCGATCAGCGGACCGTTCAGCAGGCCTTCCATAGCGTCTGACCATTGATCGTTTGGTATGCTCTGAATCAGCACTTGCAGCAGTTGCGCTTCCATGTTCTGAGCCAGGTCGATGATCTTCTTGATCACCTGGCCGGTGAGATCTTGAAAGTCCTGCGCCATCATGATTTCCATGAGCTGGGCGCTGGTGGCGGCAGTCTGTTTGGGCACCTCGCCGACGAAGTTCTTGGTGTCGCCGGCCAGTGCCTTAAACTCATCCAATGAGAGATCTCCTGCATAGAGGCGATCCCAGCGCGAGTTGAGCGCGAGCGCTTTGGCTGCCAAGCTATCCTGGATGGGCTTGGCCACGTCCGTGGCGTTGAGCACGCGGCTCGCTGCCTGCTCAGTCATCTGGGAGATGTAGTTAAGGCGCTGACGCGCATCGGGTATCGCCTTGGCGGCGTGCTCCAGCGCGCGGTCGAGGCCTAATTCGCTCAGCGTGTCATGCAGTTGGCGGGTGATTTGACCGATACGATTGAAAACTTCCTGCTCGTCGAGTGCGATATGCTCGCTCGCGGATGACGTGGCCGACGCTGTGGCCGCCCCCTTCGCCCCCTTCGCCCCCTTCGCTCCTTTCGCCCCTTTCGCCCCTTTCGCCGGCTGCGCGCGGGCGTGCTTCGCCGGCTGCGCGCGTGCAGGCTTGGCGGCTTTGCGCATGCCGGCAATGCTATCGAAGAGCGCCTCCAGCTCCGCCGAATCGCCTCCCGCCATGGCGGCGCCGCCGACAATGTCGAAAGGCGCGTGACGCGCTGCGGCTTGCCCCGAACCGCTGTCGACAAGCGACTGCAATTCCTGTGAATCGCCCGAGTCGTTGAAGTTGTGCCGTTTCGGCATGCTGTTCTCCAGTCGTTTCTTTGCTGTGTTGGCCGATGATCTCAAATATCTGGCGAAAAAAAAGATTAAAGCAGGCGGCTTATGCGGCCTCTTTCTCCAGCTTATCCAATATCTTGTTCAGCTTGTCGTTGAGCGTGGCAGCGGTGAAAGGCTTGACGATATAACCGCTGGCGCCGGATTGCGCAGCCAAGACAATGTTTTCCTTTTTGGCTTCGGCCGTGATCATCAGAACCGGAAGATGCTTGAGCTGCGAGTTGCCACGTATGGATTGCAGCAATTTCAGGCCGTCCAAGTTCGGCATGTTCCAGTCGGTGATCACGAAGTCGAAGTGTTCGTTGGCTAGGTGCGACAGCGCCACCACACCGTCTTCCGCCTCGTCGACATTAAGAAAGCCCAGTTCCTTGAGCAGATTGCGCACGATGCGTCGCATGGTCGAGAAGTCATCAACCACCAGAAATTTCATTTTCATATCGGCCATGTTGTTCTCCAGTAATTCCGTTCCACGACAGTGCTCAATTTGTTTGCCACTAGTCGTGCGACTTCGTCAGCAGCGGCCGCAGGGTTTCTGCAAGAACCTCTGCATCGAACTTGGCGACAAAGGCGTCCACGCCGGCGCTCATGCCCATGGCGCGATTGGCCTCAGACGAAAGCGAAGAATGCATGACCACCGGAACGCCATCAAAGCGTGCATTGGCCTTGATATTGCGCGTGAGCACATAGCCATCCATTTCCGGCATCTCGGCGTCGACCAGGATGAGATCGAGTTCGTCCGACAGGCGCGTACCCGCTTGGGTGGCGTGCGCCGCCATACCGGAAAGCCGCGTCCAGGCTTCCAGCCCGTTCATCGCATGCTTGTGTTTGACTTGCATCAGGTCGAGCACTTCGGCAATTTTCTTACGCGCCACCGCCGAGTCATCCACAAAGAAGACGTTGTGCTCCTGATCGTCGCACATCGGCAACACGTCGCCCATGGGTGCCTCGCCGAAGGTATTGGCCATGATCTGCTCGACATCGAGCATGGAAACCAGCCGCCCGCCATGCCCCTCGCCCGACGGCGCGGCCAGCTCGGTGATGGCAGTGATGTAACTTTGCGCGCCGGAGACCACGCCATCGGGCGCGCGCACCTTGTCCCACTCGACGCGGATGATGCGATCAACGGCATGCACCAAAAAGCCGAGCGTGCGCTTGCTGTACTCCGTCACCATCATGGTACCGCCCATGCCTTGTGGCATGCCGTCCAAACCGAGAATGCGTGCCAACGACAGTACCGGAATGACATTACCGCGTAGCGAGATCAGCCCTTCCACGCCCCCCGCCATGTTGGGCGCACGGGTGATGGTGGGCGTTTTGCAAACCTCGCGCACTTTGAAGACGTTGATGCCGAAGGTCTCGCGCGTGCCTAGCGAGAACAACAGCACCTCCATGCAGTTGGAGCCGGCCAGGCGCGTGCGCGCATCGACGCTTTCTAGCAGGGAATGTTCGGTTCTTTGCATGTTCTGTCCTTGTTGTCGCACCGGGTTGCCTCAGGCAACCGCCGCGGCTGACGCCGATTTCTGCAACAGTCGCGTGATGGTCGTCGCCAAGTGCTTCGGTTCGAACTTGGAGATGTATTCGTCCACGCCCACCGACTGGCCCAACTTGGTGTTGGAATTGCCGGAGAGCGAGGAATGCATGATGACGGGGATGCCCATGAAACGCGCATCACCCTTGATAAGCTTGGTGAGCATGTAACCGTCAGTCTCGGGCATCTCGACGTCGGCAATCACCAGTTGCACCATCTCCTTGACGGGGCGGCCGGCGGCTTCAGCGTAGGCAGCCAGCTTTTGCAACTCTTCCCAAGCCTGCTTGCCGTTGATGGTGGAGACATAATTCACTTTCATGAGTTCAAGCGTGTGTTGGAGTTGCCGGCGCGCGACAAAAGAGTCGTCGGCGAAAACTACCGTTACATCGTCGCGACCGATCGGCTTGATGCCCATGAAAAGGAAGTCGTCGTCAAAATGCGTGGTTTCCGACAACACGCGCTCGACATCGAGCAGCATCACCAGGCGACCGTCGTCGAGCTCGGTGACGGCGGTGACCATACCGCCCATGCGCGCCACCAGCATTTCCGGCGGCACTTTCATTTGTCTCCAGTCCAGACGCAGGATGGTGTCGACCGCATGCACCAGAAAGCCCTGGGTGTGTCCGTTGTATTCGGTGACAATCATGATGTCGCGCGCCTGTTCGGGCGAAATATGGGCAAATTGGCCCAGATCCACCACCGGCACCAGTACGCCGCGCAGCGACACCATGCCTTCGACCGAATCCGGCATTTCCGGCGCAGCGGTGATAGCTGGCGTGCGCATCACTTCGCGTACCTTGAAGACGTTGATACCGAAAGTCTCCACGCGGCCGGTGCGGCTGTCCTTGCCCAAGGTAAAGAGCAGCAGCTCCAGCTTGTTGGTGCCCGCCAGCTTGGTGCGCGCATCAATGCTCTTCAAGAGTTCCGACATTTGTCCCTTCCCATCCTATCCAGGGCGAGCCTGTCATAAGGCCGCCAGCCAATTAATTTATCGGCACCCTCGCGGGTTTCTTGAGCGTTTCAGATTCCAGTTACAAACTATTGTTTATAAGAATATTTATTCTGGCTGATCGCCCATGCGAAAAGCACCTTTTCAGCGTTGGTGAGCAACTGCGCATAGCGCTTGTTGTGGCGCCCTACCTAGGGGGCGTCAAGGCTTAACGGCCGGCGTCACGCCTTGCTTGAGCAAACGTCATACGCGTTCGGCGAGCCTGCCAGGCAGCCTATTCACCCTCACAAGGCAAATACCGCCCGCGCCTCGTTGCCTGCGGCGTTGAAATGCAGACTGCGGCATTGCGAGCGCACCAGCTTCAAGCCGCGCCCGAAAAAGGCGTGGTCGCCGATACCGTCGTCCATGCCGACGGCCTTGTAGTCAAAACCGACGCCGCTGTCGCGGCAGACGATAATGAGGTGCTCGCCTTTCTCGTCGTGGCCGTGTTCCAGCTCAATGTCGATGCTACCTGCCTGCAACTCGGCCAAGCGATTGGCGCGGCTGGCGAAATACGCGTCCATGCCGTCGCGCTGATGCTTGAGGGCGGAAGCGAGTCCCAATAAGCCGTGATCCAGGGCGTTGTTGAAGAGCTCGGAGATGATGCCAAATAGCACGCCGGTGTGCATGCGCGCCGATTCGAAATTGGCCAGCATGCCGATCAAGAGCGGCACCACATCCATGCCACGCAACTCGACCGGCCCGAAGCGCACCGAAAAACGCCAGGCGCCGGGTGCCATCGTCGGCCGTGGCAGGGCGCTACGAGATTCGGCCAGGCCATCGCGGCCGGCATCGCAATTCACCAATACCAGCGAAATATCGTCGTGGGCCGATTTCCCCGCCAAGTGATCGGCCACTGCCTCCTTCACGCGCAGCAACCGCTCCGGCGCCGGCGTGCCGACCACCAGCGAGGCCAGCCGATCTTCACCGAAAGACTGACCCGCCTCATTTTCAGCCTCGATGAGGCCATCGGAAAACAGCACGAGCTGGCAACCCGGCGTGAGCGGATGAAATGCCACGTTGTCATCGAAGTGGTCTTCGTCCGCCAAGCCGAGTGGCAAATGCGTGCTGACAAATACAAACTTCACCGCATTGTCGCGGCCAAGCAAGTAGGTCGCCGGATTGCCGCCGTTCCAGACCTGCACCACGCGCTCGCGAAAGTCGATGGCCGCCAGCGTCGCGGCGACAAAGCGGTCGGTCGGCATAATCTCGTGCAGCTTGGCATTCAACTCGCGGGCGATGGCGCCGATGCCGAAGCCCTTTTCCGTCATGCGATAAAACGGCGCAATGATGGGCAGCACATTGAGGGAGGCGGATAGCCCGTGGCCAGTGCCGTCGGCCAGCAGGATATGCAGCACATGGCCGGGTGCGCGCGCCGCAGCGACCACATCACCGCTCATGGTCTGCGCCGGCGCCACCCAGTGTCTTATTGCAACGTCATTAAGCTTCTCGGCGTTGATCAGCCGCGCCATGAGATGCTGGGCGAGGCGTTTCTCTGCCTGCTCGGTGTCGTAATAGCGCACCAGATCTTGCGAGCGCGCTTCCACCTCCCGCTGCAAGCGCACGGTGCGCCCCATCGCGCGCAGCCATCCATCCAGCGCCAGGGGCGAGACGCGCTTGTCGAAGTAGGCGTCCGCGCCACTGTCCATGGCGCGCAGCATGGCGTCGTCGTGATGCGCATGGCTAAGGAGCAGCACCGGCTGCCAGGATGGCGCGGCAAGACGCTTGATCTCGCCGACAAGTTGGTAGCCGTTGAAATCCGGCAGATCGAGATCGGTGACCACCACATCGGGCCGCTCGCAACGGTAGGCCTCGATCGCGGCGGCGCCTGCGCCCGCTTCGAACACGTCGTGACCAAGATCGCGCAGGTCGCGACCGATGAGTCGCCGCTCTTCAGGGTCGCCGTCGACCAGAAGAATCTTTAGTCGCAGCGACATGGCATGGCGATCAAGCGATGGTGAACAGCTTCCCGAAATTGGCGATATCGAGAACCTGCTTGACGTTGCCCAGGCAGTTGCGGAGCTTGACTGTCTTGTTGCTGGCGCTGGCCGTATCGCGCAGCATCAAGAGCATGCCCAGGGCCGAACTATCGATGTAATCCACGCGGCTGAAATCGACTTCTATCTCACGTGCATCGGCCTGCGCCAGCGCCTTTTCGCAGGCGCTGCGAAACTCGCGATGGCGGTTGAAATCGAAACGGCCCACGATACTGATGATTGCGCGCGAACCCTCCGCGGTGACTTGAGCGTCCATGATCGGCTCCTTTCCTTCCTCACCCAGGAAACTACGGCATCGCCGTCGGCGACTTGAGCGCGGTGAGCGTTTGCGCCGGCGCGCTGAGTGAAGTCCCCCCTGGGGTCGCCACTGGCATCGCTAGCCGCGCCACCAGCCGGCAGGCGATTTGCGCCAGCGGCAGGATTTCATCCACCGCGTCCACTACCACCGCTTCGCGCGGCATGCCATACACCACGCAGGAGGCCTGATCCTGGGCGATGGTCCAGGCGCCGGCGCGGCGCATGGCGAGCATGCCCATCGCGCCGTCCTTGCCCATGCCGGTGAGGATAACGCCAACGGCGTGGTGGGCCGCCGCCGTGGCGACGGAATGGAACAGCACATCTACCGCAGGCCGATGGCGATTCACCGGCTCGGACGGCACCAGCTCGGCAAAATAGGCGCCGCCGCTGCGACGCACGGAAAGATGCGCTTGACCGGGCGCGAGATAGGCCGTGCCCGGCAGGATACGTTCGTTGTGCTCGGCCTCCTTCACGCGAACGCGACACAAGCCGTCGAGCCGGCGAGCGAAGGAACCGGTGAAACTCGCCGGCATGTGTTGCACGATCACAATGCCCGGCATATCGGCGGGCAGGCCAACCAGAACTGCGCGCAACGCTTCGGTGCCGCCGGTGGAAGCGCCGATGGCGACGAGGCGATTTGTCTCAGCGACGCTCGGCGCGTTCATAGGTGGTCCTTCCGAGCGAGTGGAACAAGTCGGAGGCGTGCAGAAAACTCTCGGAATGGCCGGCGTAGAGCCGGCCTTCGTCGCGCAGCAGCGGCACGAATTTCTTGAGGATGTCGTACTGGGTTTTCTTGTCGAAATAGATCATCACATTGCGGCAGAAAATCGCATCCAGCGGCCCCTGCACGGACCAACTCGCGTCCAGCAAATTGATGCGCGAGAACGAGACGAGTTTTTGCAATTCAGGCCGTACGCGCACCTGGCCTTCCTGCACCCCGGCATCTTGCACAAAAAAGCGCGAAACGCGCTCTGGCGAGAGCTTCTCGATGCGCTCCAATGAATAGATGCCGCGCGCTCCTTGCGCCAGGACATGGGTGTCGAGATCGCTGGCAAGGATGGAAACCGGTGGCGTGTAACTGTTGAAGGATTCCACCGCCGTCATGGCGAGCGAGTAGGCCTCTTCGCCAGTCGAAGCGCCGCAGCACCAAATGCGGATGAAAGACTGTTCGGCGATAGCCTTCAATTGCTTGGCGAGCATCTCGAAGTGATGCGCTTCGCGAAAAAACGAAGTGAGATTCGTCGTCAGTGAGTTAATGAAGGATTCCCACTCCTTCGCATCGCCATGCTCGAGCCGCATCAAATACTGCGTGAAACTGCGGTCGCCGTTGGCGCGCAGCCGCCGCGCCAGACGGCTGTAGACCATGTCCTGCTTGGCGCTTGAAAGCGCGATGCCCGCATGCTCATACAGCAGCTTGCGGACGCGCTCGAAGTCATCGTGAGTAAACGCGAATTCGCGCGGCGAATGTGTGCTGTCGAGCTTCATTTTTGACGCGGTGTGAACTGCCGCAGCGGCCTAGGGAGCGGCGGGGGAACCCGTTGGTTTTGCGTTGCCCGGTGGGGGGGTGGCTTCGGGCGCTGCCGCATCGGGCACGGCGCCGGCATCGGCGCCCTCGCCGATGCGACCGTCGTTCAATATCGCCTCTTCGGTTTTTTTATTGAGTACGACAATACTGATGCGGCGATTGATGGGGTTATAGGTATCTTTTTTGTCATACAGCAGCGTGGAGGCTAAACCCACCACGCGCATCACCTTGCTATCGGCCATGCCGCCGGCCACCAGCTCGCGCCGCGAGGCGTTGGCGCGGTTGGCCGAAAGCTCCCAGTTGCCGGCGCTCTTGTCGCCGCCCGCGAAGGGTTTGGCATCGGTGTGCCCGGAAAGCGCGATGCGGTTGTCGACCTCGTTCAAGGCCTTACCGATCTCGCGCAGGATGTCGCGCATATAGGGCTTCACTTCCGCGCTGGAGAGATCGAACATCGGCCGGTTTTGTTCATCGACAATCTGGATGCGCAGCCCTTCGCTGGTGATGTCGAGAATAAGCTGGTTGCGGTACTGGCTTAGGCCGCCGTTGCCGCCTATGGCATTTTCGATCTTTTCCTTCAGCTCGCCCAGTTTGGCTTTTTCCTGCCTTTCCTGTTCCGCCTTCAAGGCCGCCAGGTTATAGGTCTTACGCTTGGCTTGTATTTCGCCGTCCTTCTTCTGGCCGTGTATACGCGTCAAGTCCTCGCCCCCACCCTGAATGACGCTGGAAGAATCCCCCGAGCCGGAGCCGCCCTGCATCGCCACCTTGAGCGGCGTGGCAAAGTAATCGGCGATGCCCTTGAGGTCGCCGTTGGTGGTGGAACCCAAAAGCCACATCAGCAAAAAGAAAGCCATCATCGCCGTCACGAAATCGGCGTAAGCGATCTTCCAGGCGCCACCGTGATGGCCGCCGCCACCCTTGGTGATGCGCTTGACGATAATCGGTTGTTGGGAATCGTCGCTCATGGTTTTATGCGGGTTTCGGGTTTCGGGTTTCGGGTTGCGGGTTGCGGGTTGCGGGTTGCGGCCGACGCGCGCTGAAATTATGCCAACGAAGTCCCAAGTCCCATTGCGCGCCCTTCAACTCGAAACCCGCAACACAAAACTCGAAACTCGAATCTATTTAGTTTTGCGACTCTTGACCGCGTCCTCCAGCTCGCGGAAGGTGGGGCGCTCGGTGGAGTAGAGGACTTTGCGACCGAATTCGACGGCAACCTGGGGCGCATAGCCGTTCATGCTCGCCAGTAGCGTGACCTTCATACACTGATACATCTTGGTGGATTCGTCGAGCTTTTGCTCCAGCAGGGTGGCCAGCGGCGCGACGAAGCCATAGGAAAGCAGGATGCCGAGGAAGGTGCCGACCAAGGCGGCGGCGATCAGCTTGCCCAGCTCGGAGGGCGGTATGCCCACCGACTCCATGGTGTGCACCACGCCCATCACCGCCGCCACGATACCGAAAGCCGGCAGGCCGTCAGCCAGCTTAGCGAGGGCATGCGCGGGCACCTCGCCCTCGTGGTGATGGGTTTCGATTTCGTTGTCCATCAGGTTTTCTATTTCGAAAGCGTTCAGATTGCCGCCCACCATCAAGCGCAAGTAGTCGGTCAGAAACTCTATGGCGTGATGGTCGTGAGAGATCGCCGGGTACTTGGAAAATACCGGGCTGGCCTCAGGGCTCTCAACATCCGATTCAATGGACATCAGCCCTTCCTTACGCACTTTGGCGAGGATTTCATAAAGCATCGAGAGCAGATCGATATACAGCGTCTTGGTGAAGCGCGAGCCCTTCAGCACGCTAGGCAGCGCCTTGAGTGTGGCCTTGAGCGTCTTGGGCGTGTTGGAAACCACCAAGGCGCCCAACGCCGCGCCACTGATGATGACGAGTTCATTCGGCTGGAGCAGCGCCGCCACATGGCCGCCAGCCATCATGAAGCCGCCGATGACGGCGCCAAGAATCAAAACATAACCAATGATGACAAACATCTAGGTACCCGTTCCTAACTGCGCCACTGGCGGGGAGTGATGGGTTGCAGTGGCATAAGCGCATATCGGCCATTCGGCCACGAAACTTGAGGCGGCGAAACGTGCAGCCGCGAGACAGGCTGTGCGCTTATCGCGCGCAAAAAAATGCCGCACGGTAAAGAGGGGGCCCGAGCGGCATTGAACTCCTTGCAAGGCAAGGAGGAGGTCAGAGGTGATGGTAATCGTCAGGCCACAGCAACCTCCGCGGCAAAATTGGCGGCAGCCAAATTGGCAGCGGCTTGCCGCTTGGTCTTGCCCGCGCGCGCCGGCACGTGGCACAGGCCGCAGGCATAGTCGTTCGTAAGATCGAGCGCGTGGGCCACGAAGTGGCCGCCGCACTCCTTGCAGACGGCTGTCTGCAGCATGTTGGCGCCGAAGAAGCGCACCAGCGTCCAAGCCCGCGTCAGCGACAGCACACACTCAAGATCGTGGAGCTCAATATGTTCGAGATACAAGCGATAGGCTTTCACCACCGCGCCGAGTCGGCGTAGCGTGGTGTTCTCCAGCATGAAGCGGTGGAAGGACATGAAGAGCGAGGCATGCACGTTGGGCTGCCAGGTGAGGAACCAGTCCGTCGAAAAAGGCAGCATGCCCTTGGGCGGCGAGACCCCCTTCACTTCCTTGTAGAGCTTGAGCAGGCGCTCGCGAGAAAGATTTGTCTCCGCTTCGAGCAGTTGCAAACGGGCACCCATGCGTATGAGATCGGCGGCAAGCTGGATTTCGCGGGCTTCGGTGACGACACTTTTGTTCTTCATGTCGGTCCCCTCGCCTTAGGCGACGGCCTCCACGGGCCGGTTTCCGGCCAGGATGATGGCATGCGTGTGGCTGGCGCCGCGTTCCCGCTCGTGGCTGGACAGCAAGCCCAGCAACATGCGGTCGTCGAAACGGAAGCGGCAGAGCACCATGTTCGAGCCGGCCATTTTGAGCACTTGCGCAGGCGTCAGATGCTCGATGATGTCGGCGATGTCGGCGCTGATGCCCAAACGGTATTGCGCCGTTTCACGATCGGCGCGAATGAGTTGTTGAGCCAGCATGAGATAGGTGAGGTTCAATTCCTTGATCTCGTCGTACACTTCAGCGGTGTTCATGGATGTGCTCCTTTTTTGACGCCTGCCGGCGCCGGACGGTGACGCAAACGATTTGTTCGCGCTGTTCCGTTTGTTGAGCACATTCTGCAACCGCAAGCCAATCAGTGAAATCAGCCGCGCTCGGTATTTTCTGTCCGAACGGACACAGACCGCCATGTAGGAATTTGTCCTACATGAACTGCTATTCCTCTCGTCACGTGTTATTACGGCACAGAGCGGAAAAACTTTAGGAGTTATTGAGTTTGTAGGGTGGGCAGCTCGGCTGCCCACGCGGGCGATCGCTCACCCGCCAGTCCACGTCAAACACGATTTCGCGCATTCGGCTAACATGCGTGCTTCGCATTGCCGAATCTTCCACAAGGAGATAAGAAATGTTTCGTTGGATCCTGTTGCTCGCCGCGACGGCGAGC
>JAYUNL010000206.1:0-10638 GCA_043761745.1 Rhodocyclaceae bacterium | reverse complement strand
TCGTCGACTTGTCACATACAATTAGGTTCTTCATCCACGGCTCCTTAAAGTCCATGGGCTAACATCATATCTAATTTATTGAACGCAATGTCGTATAAGGCATCAGATAAACTTCGAAGACATGAATGTTCGGATCAATATCCGACTCGTAGGTCAGCACTTCGCCGCGCGCGGTACGGAACATACCGCTACCGCCGACGATAGGCAGCGACTGCGTGATCCCCGTGTGGAAGGCGGAGCGGTTGACCGCACCGCTGAGCACGATCTTGCCCTTGCCGGCGATATCCAGCGTATGGGTGCACACGTAAATCTCGCCGGGTGGTTCGCTGCCGAGGCTAGAGTTTAGCGATGCGACGCCACAGACCACCACCTGTTTGCCCTGGACATTGCCCACTCTGTCCTTCAACGTGCTCAGGCCAAAGGCCATCGAGCCGGTGCCGGGTAAAGGTTGCGGCGCGCCGGGAACGGGCGTGAATACGGCGGCGGGCACAGCAATAGTCAGCGCATCGGGGAAGTCGATGAAGTAAAACTGCGGCGGACGTTTCGGCATGGCATCGGTGGCGTGCGCCGATGCCATTTGCAAAAACAGGGAAGCGACCGTGAGAGTAACCAGACCTGCTGTCTTGATTCGAGTCATATACCGCTCCTTGGTGGTGGTTGAAACAAAGGCGTTGCGGATTGCGACGGCGGCTGCCACGCAATCTGTCGTCACCATATCTTCTGTTTCATGTTGCTTGCCGTGGCACAAAAAAAACGGGCAGCCGAAGCCGCCCGTTTTTAGCGTGAAGCGATATACAAATCTCAGAATGGCAGGAGATACACTTCAAACACGTGAGCCAGCGGGTTGGTGGGGACGTCATAGGTCACCACTTCGCCGCGCGCGGCTTGCAAGAGGCCCGTGCCGCCGGTGATAGCCAGCTTCTGCCTGGCGCCAGCTTGGGCAGCGGTGCGGTTTATGGTGCCACTGATGATTAGTTGGCCCACGCCGGTGATGGTCATGGTTTGTTGGCAGGTCTTGATTTCACCCGGCGCCTCGTTGGCGACGCTGGCATTCATGGAGAGCGAGACGCAGGTCGCGGTCTGGTAGCCTTTCAATACGCCACTTTGGTTCAGAAGGTTGCTGGTCGACAGAGTTACCAGGCCAGTGCCGTCAGGGGCGGGCGTCGGCGGGCCGGTGAAAATGCTCGGCACAATATTAAGGGCCACAGCGGGAACGACGTTCAATTGCGTGGCGATGTCGGTGAACGAGAACGTGGGCGTTCCCGCGAAAGCTACTTGGGCAGCGAACGAAGCGATGCCAATTAAGGCGACGCGGGCTACTTTGCTCGAAATCATCTAATGCTCCTTTTTTAATTGGGTACGGGTGGCATGGGAACCGCTGTTTGCGACCACTTGAAACCTCGTGCAGCGATCCCATGGCGCAATGTATAACGCGCAATTTGGCGCTGTCAATGAATTTGGCGTTCACATGACGATCTATATCGTTCGTCTAGTCCGAACGGCGTTGGTCCGGTGTATCGCGTCGGGATCGCTTAGAATGACACCTCCTTGAATCGCCTAAAATTTCCTTATTTATCGCCATGACTCGTCCTGTTCGCACTCGCTTCGCGCCCAGCCCCACCGGCTATCTACATGTCGGTGGCGCGCGCACCGCGCTTTACTCCTGGGCTTACGCCCGCAAACATGGTGGCACTTTCATCTTGCGCATTGAAGACACTGACATCGAGCGATCGACGCAGGCGTCCATAGACGCGATCCTGGAAAGCATGCGCTGGCTGGGTCTGGACTGGGATGAGGGGCCGTTCTATCAGATGAAGCGCCTGGAGCGTTATGCCCAAGTCGCGCGGGAGCTTATCGACAACGGCCACGCTTACTGGTGCTACGCCAGCAAGGAGGAACTCGACGCCATGCGCGAAGCGCAGCGCGTGGCGGGCTTGAAGCCGCGCTACGACGGCCGCTGGCGGCCGGAAAATGCGCAAGGCAAGACGCCGCCCGCCGATGTGCAGCCGGTGCTGCGCTTTCGCAATCCAGATGAAGGCACGGTGGTTTGGGACGATCTCGTCAAGGGTTGCATAGAAATCGCTAATAGCGAACTCGACGATCTCGTGCTGCTGCGCGCCGATGGCGTGCCAACTTATAATTTTGGCGTGGTGATCGATGATCTCGATATGGGCATTACGCACTGCATACGCGGCGACGATCATGTCAACAACACGCCGCGCCAGATCAACATCTATCGCGCGCTCTGCGCACCGGTGCCGCACTTCGCCCACGTGCCGATGATTCTTGGCCCGGACGGCGAGCGGCTCTCCAAGCGTCATGGCGCGGTATCGGTGATGCAATATCCGGAGAACGGCTTTTTGCCTGAGGCGCTGCTCAATTATCTGGCGCGCCTGGGCTGGTCGCACGGCAACGAGGAATTATTTTCGGTCGATCAGTTCGTCGAATGGTTTGACCTTGCGCACGTCAGCCGCTCGCCGGCGCAGTTCGATCCGGAAAAACTTACCTGGCTCAATCAGCAGTACCTTAAAGCCGCAGACGACCAGCGTCTTGCCAATGAGGTGGCGCAGCGGCTTGCCACGCGCGGCATAGGCACGGCCGCCGGCCCCGAACTTGCCAAGGTCGTGGCGCTCTACAAGGATCGCTCTGCCACACTGAACGCCTTGGCGGATGCGGTCGAGCCTTTCTATGTCGAGGTATATCCGGGTGCGGAATTGCTGGCGCAGCATGTGACGGAAGCGGCACGGGTGGCGCTGAAGGATCTGCATGCGCGCTTGGTCGATGTCGACTGGGAATGCAGCGCACTCAACCATGTCTTGAAGGAAGTCGTCGCCGGCCATGGCATGAAGCTGCCGCAGCTTGCCATACCATTACGCGTGGTGCTCACCGGCCAGACGCAAACGCCCTCGATCGACGCCGTGCTCGAAGCCTTTGGCCGCGACATCGTGTTGAATCGCTTGTCGCGGCACGTTTAGCTTTAGCGTGAACTACAGTCATCGGAGCGCTGTGTGATATCGAGCGTAGCGAGCCAATCAGGAACCCCCCGCGAGGGGGGCGAGGGGGGCGAGGGGGCGGGCGTTTGAAAGGGGCTGACTTTCATGATGCGGGGTGCTGTTCCCGCATCATGAAAGTTTGACACCTCGCTCGACAAGACGCGCAAACGACAGTGTTTCGGCCAAGTCCGTCTCCACAGGCAGAGGGTCGTCGTTGAGTTGACTGGCGAGAAGTTCGGCTAGGAGTGGCGCTAACACCAGCCCGCGTGAACCTAATCCGAGTAAACCGTAGAGGCCAGGCACGGCTGTGACGTCCGTCGCACTGTGCGGAATGGCGCCGACGAAAGGTAGGCGATCGGGGCCAACGCAGCGCAGGCCGGCGCGTCCGGTGAGTTGCGTGGTGTCTACCGTCGCCGCGAATTCGGGCAAGATTGTCTTGAGTCGCTCCAGGTTGGCGCGATGATCTTCGTCACGCAGCATGCAGTCCGTTGAATTTTCTTCGTAGGTTGCGCCCACCACATGCACGCCGAACGAGGTGGCCGGCGTGACATAGCCTTCGCGCGCCACCACCACCCGTAGTTCGCGGCCTGCCGTTGCTTGCAGACAGGTGATCTGCCCGCGCACGGGCCGCAGCGGCAGCCATGCACTTTGGGCGTAGCGGCGCGCCAGACGGCCATTGGCGAGGATCACCACCGGGGCTTTTGCGATGACAGCGCCGCTGTCGTCCAGCACACGCCAGCCGGATTCGTCGCGCAGCAGCTCAACGGCTTCGCGCTGCGTGTGGATGCGAACGGCATCGCCCGCAGCGGCGAGCGCTGCCGAGCACAGGCTGGGCGGATGCACCCAGCAGCCTTCGGGAAACCACCAGCCGCCGGCTGGCGCGGGCCAGCCTGACAGGCTGGCGGCTTCTTCGCTATCCACGAAACGCATCACCTCCACTGGCAGTAATCCCATCGCTGCGATGTGTTGCTGTCGCAAAGTATCGTGTTCATCGCGAGCGAGTTTCAGCACGCCGCATTGCTGCCATATCAGGCCGGATTCAGTGAAATCCGCGTAACGGCGCAAGGCGTAGTGAAAGCCGGCGATGGTGGCGCGGCTCAAGCGATTCCAGTCGGCGGAGGGCACGGGTTGGAGTACGCCGGCCGGATTGCCGGAGGTTTCGCGTGCCGGCGCGTCGCGCCGTTCGATGAGGTCGACCTGCCAGCCACGCGCGGCAAGCCGTTCTGCGACGAGCGTACCGGCAATGCCGGCGCCGATGACAATGGCGTGATGGTTTCCGGCGCGCCGCGTATGAGCGGAACCACTGCGGCGCGCAACCAGCATTTCACGCTTGCTGCCGAAGCCCATCCGCTTCTCGACCACAAATCCTGCGTTGGCCAAGCTGCGTCGTACTTCGCCGGCGACGGTGTAGCTGGCGAGAGTTGCGTCCGTCGCCGCCAACCGCGCGAGCTGGGCATAGAGTGAATCACACCACATGCCGGGATTGCGCGAGGGCGCAAAGCCGTCGAGAAAAAAGGCATCGATCCTGGCCGTCAATTGCGACAGCATTTGCGTGGCCTCGCCCCACAACAGCGTCAGCGTGACGCAGCCACCATCGAGATGCAGCCGATGAAAGCCAGGGATAGACGACGGATAGCGATCCAGCAATTGCCGGCTCAAGGGCGCAAGCTCCGGCCACAGCGCATGGAGCTTGGCGAGATCGTCGCGGCGGAAGGGATGCAGATCAACGGCGATGTAGTGCAGTCGCGCATCAGGCGGCGCGGCATCGCGCCAGGCTTGCCAGGTGCAGAGAAAATTCAGGCCGGTGCCGAAGCCGGTTTCGAGTAGCGTGAAGTGGGCACGCTGGGCCCAGCGCGCGGGCAAGTCATTGCCGGCGAGAAAGACGTGGCGGGTTTCTTGCAGACCGCCTGCGGTGGACCAATAGGTGTCGGAGAACTGCTCGCTAAATGCCGCGCCGTCCTTGAGGGAAAGCGCGGCGGGGACGATGGGGTCGGGCAAGCCTGAGTCTTTCGCTTGCGCTTAGCGTGCCATGATCACGCCGTTGTCGACACGCACGTGGTCGCCCTGACGCCAGCCGGGCGCGCCGTCCTGCATGAACTTCTGCGAGGTGCCGTCCTCATAGCGCACGATAGTTTCGTACTTCACCGTCTTGCGCACATTCTTCTCGACTTCGTGGCCGGCGTAGGCGCCGCCCAGCGCGCCCGCTACCGTGGCGAGATCCTTGCCACGGCCACCGCCAACCTGATGGCCCAGCACGCCACCCAGCACGCCGCCTGCGACAACGCCGAGGGCAGAGCCTTCACCCTGCTGCGCGATTTCGCGCAGCGATTCGATCACGCCACAGTTGCGGCAGGGCGGCGGGGCGGATGGTGTCACGGCTTGCGAAGCCTGCATGCCGGGCGCCGGGACAGGTTGATATTCCTGGACGAAGCGTGTCGGTTCATGATGGGTCGCGGCCTTCTTGTGCAGCGGCGCCACCTCAGTTCCTTGCTGCGAGGGCATAGGCTGGGAAGTGGCGACTGGTGCGGGTGTCGGGGCTGGTGCCATGGTGGTGGGTGAGGTGACCGGCGCAACGGCTTCGGTAGTGGTGCTACCCACATGTGGAATAACGCCGAAAATCGCGCCTAGGCCGGCCGCACTCAAGAGGATGACCGCGACGGCGGCGACCCACAATACGGGATGTAATTTAAAAGTCGAAGTATTCATGATGTTTCCCTCCTTCTGACAAGGTTGTCTGATGACTCAGACCGCTTAACGCGCCAAACTATCCCTGGCTGACCCTTGATACAAACTATTACACAATAGAATCCGCTCAGAGCTCTTTGCGCAATTGCGGGAAGAGAATCACGTCGCGGATGCTGGCGCTGTCCGTCAGCAACATGATGAGCCGGTCGATGCCGATGCCACAGCCCGCGGTAGGCGGCAGGCCGTGCTCGAGGGCGCGGATGTAGTCGGCGTCATAGAACATCGCCTCTTCGTCGCCGGCTTCTTTGGCCTGGGCCTGCTCCAGGAAGCGCGCCGCCTGGTCTTCCGGATCGTTCAACTCGGAAAAGCCGTTGGCAATTTCGCGGCCGACGATGAACAACTCAAAGCGCTCGGTGACGTCCGGATTGCTATCGGAGCGGCGCGCCAGCGGCGAGACTTCAGCGGGGTAGTCGATGATGTAGGTGGGCTCCCATAACTCGGCTTCGGTGGTTTCTTCGAAGAGCATCAACTGCATGGCGCCCAGGCCTTGATGCGGTTTCACTTCCACCTTCATCGCGGCCAGCTTGTCGCGCAGCCATTGCCCGTCACCCAGTTGCGCCAGGGTATAGCCGGGATGGTATTGGTGAATGGCTTCGGCGATGGTGAGACGGGCGAAGGGTTTGGAAAGATCGAGTGTGCGGCCCTGATACTCGAAGACTTCGGTGCCCAAGGCCTCGCGCGCCGTGTGGCGCAGCAGGCCTTCGGTGAAATCCATGAGCAGCTTGTAATCCGAATAGGCCTCGTAAAACTCCATCATGGTGAATTCGGGATTGTGGCGCGTCGAGATGCCTTCATTACGGAAGTTGCGATTGATCTCGAAGACCTTCTCGAAGCCGCCGACGACCAGGCGTTTGAGATACAGCTCCGGCGCGATGCGCAGGAACAGCTCCATGTCGAGAGCATTATGATGTGTCTTGAAAGGCTTGGCGGCGGCGCCGCCGGGAATCGGATGCATCATGGGCGTTTCAACTTCGAGGAAGCCATGGTCCGTCATGTAAGCGCGAATCGCTTGTGTCAGCCGCGAGCGCGCCGCAAACACCCAGCGCGAGCGCTCGTTGGTGATGAGATCGAGATAGCGCTGACGTACCTTCTGCTCGGTGTCGGTGAGGCCGTGAAATTTCTCTGGCAGCGGGCGCAAGGCCTTCGCCAACAGACGTAACTCGGTGACCATGACGGTCAGTTCGCCGGTTTTAGTCTGGAATAGCGTGCCGCGCGCGCCGATGATGTCGCCAATGTCCCAGTGCTTGAAGGCGGCATGCACCGCTTCGCCGGTCTTGTCGTTGGTGACGTAGATCTGGATGCGGCCGGAAAGGTCTTGCAGTGTGGCAAAGCTGGCCTTGCCCATGACGCGCTTCAGCATCATGCGTCCCGCCACGGCGACTTCTACAGGTAGGCCTTCGAGTTCTTCGCGTGTTTTCTCGCCGTATAACTCGTCGAGTTTCTCGGCCGTGTTCTCGCGGCGGAAGTCGTTGGGAAAGGCCACGCCTTCCGCGCGCAGCTTGGTCAGCTTCTCGCGCCGCTCGGCAATGATCTGGTTTTCGTCTTGGGTGATTTCGTTGTTGTCGGACATGATGGAGTGAGGTGAATAGAAAAGAGGGATAGAAAAGGGGGTAAAAAGCTAATCACGGCACAAGTTGTATGGTGGCCGGGTACGCAGTCAATACGCGATCTCTGGTCAGCAGCACCATGGGTTCGCTGCGCGCTTGCGCGATGAGCATGCGATCGAATGGATCCTTGTGGATGGCGGGCAGGGCGACCATCGCCACCGCATGGTGGGCGCGTATCGGCAATTCGGCAAAGCCGCTCTCGTGCAGTGCATGCACCACCGCTTCCGGCTCGGCGCGAAAATCGCTGCGCCCTAGTGTGTTTTTAATCGCGATTTCCCAAATGCTGGCCGGACTATAGAAGACTTCGTTTTCCGCGTCTTCGATTTGCTGGCGCACCAGCTTGCTGAGTTTGCGCGGTTGGCCGAGCGCCCACAGCAGAATATGCGTGTCGAGCAAGAGCCGCATCAACTACGCCCTTCGAATGCGGCGAGGACTTCAGCAGACAGCGGCGCATCGAAATCCTCCGGTACGCGTATCTTGCCGGAAAGTGTGCCGAGCTTGCGTTTGCCGCCGGACATCAATGGCACCAGGCGGGCCATGGGTTTTCCAGCCTTGGCGATCACAATCTCATTGCCTGCCGCAGCCTGGTCGACCAAGCGGGAAAGATGTGTTTTGGCGTCGTGAATGTTGATGGCGGACATGGCGTTCTCCTAAGCTGGACTTAGTTTAGTTCAACTAACACCCCCGAGCAAGCTCAACCCCCAGCTCAAACCCCCTGCTTCAAACTCGCCTCGATGAACGGATCGAGGTCGCCGTCCAATACGCCCTGGGTGTTGCCGACTTCAACATTGGTGCGCAAATCCTTGATGCGCGACTGGTCCAGCACGTAGGAACGAATCTGGTGGCCCCAGCCGATGTCGGTTTTGGCGTCTTCGGCTTTTTGCGCGGCGTCCTGGCGCTTGCGCAACTCAGCTTCGTAAAGGCGTGATTTCAGCATGGCCATAGCCTCGGCCTTGTTGCGATGCTGCGAGCGGTCGTTCTGGCATTGCACGACGATGCCCGTCGGATTATGCGTAATGCGGATGGCCGATTCGGTTTTGTTCACGTGCTGGCCGCCGGCGCCCGAGGCGCGGAAGGTGTCGATGCGCAAATCCGCCGGATTGATGTCAACTTCGATGGAGTCATCCACTTCAGGATAGGCAAAAACGCTGGCGAACGAGGTGTGTCGGCGCGCGTTGGAGTCGTAGGGTGATTTGCGCACCAGGCGATGGATGCCGGTTTCGGTGCGCAGCTGGCCGTAGGCGTATTCGCCGGTGAGCTTGATGGTGGCGGTCTTGATGCCGGCGACATCGCCTTCCGATTGCTCCAGTACCTCGGGCTGAAAGCCTTTGCGCTCAGCGTAGCGCAGATACATGCGCAGCAGCATGGAGGCCCAGTCCTGCGCTTCAGTGCCACCGGCGCCAGCCTGGATGTCGACGAAGCAGTTGTTCTGGTCCGCCGGGTGGGAAAACATGCGGCGGAATTCCAGTGTCGCGACGCGCGCTTGCAGTGTGGCGGTGTCCTGCTCGACGGCGGCGACGGTGGATTCGTCGTTCTCTTCGCGCGCCATGTCGAACAGCTCACGCGCATCGCGCAGGCCCTGGTCGATTTCGGTGAGGGAAACGACGACGCTTTCCAGCGCCTTTTTTTCGCGGCCCAGTTCCTGGGCGCGTGGTGCGTCATTCCAGATAGCCGGGTCTTCGAGAACCTGGCTGACTTCGATCAGCTTGGCTTGTTTGCCCTCGAAGTCAAAGATACCTCCGTAGCTCGCTGGTGCGGGCCTGAAGGTCGTTGAGATTATTGCTGATGCTATTGAGGCGTTCGGCTTCCATGATGGGGCGCTTTTGCGTTTGTGCTAGGTGTCGCGAATGAGGAGCGGCGAATTATACAGGCAGCGGCGAACGACTGTTTCCGTGGACGGAGGCAGTTGGCGCAGTCAGAACGTATCGCGCTGGGTGGGCCGGCTGTGCAGGTCAGGGCGTCGGCGGCCGGCTGCGTGGCGGCTTCCGCTGCTTCTTGAAGGGCTTTTTATGGGGCGTTCCCGTAGCGGGCTTGGCAAAACCGTTTGGCGCGGCGCCGGTGTTGTTACGGCGCGGTTGTTGCGGCTGCGATTGAGACTGCCTTGGCGCGTCTTCGCGATTGCCGGGCGCCAGAATGATTTCGAGCTCGTTGATCTCGTCCCACTCAGCGTCCGTGCGTTCTCTTTCGGGGATTGCCAGCAAAGTGTTCAGCCGCTGGCGGGGAGATGTCGGTTGAGGCGATGTCGGTAGAGGCGATGTCGGTAGAGGTTCATTCATAGCTTCATTATCCCATGATCGGCAGCTTTCGATCACATTGATCCCGGATAAATTATAGGGATTCGGTTCCTCGGCGGCAGGCGGGTTGGCGCTAAAAACGCCGGCTCATGTCGAGGCTTGCTGTGAAGTTAATCAACTTCCCGTCTCCGGCCTCTACATTCGCCATAAATCGCCCCGTAAATCAGGTCCTAAAGCGCGCGCCCATTCTGCCGTAGTTACAGTAGAGCCGAGGGGCTTCGTGAATCGTATTGCCCTCAGTTCATTTATCAATCACGTTAAGGACGAGCCGCTATGGAAATTATAGACATTGTTTTGGCCGGACTGAGGTCGCTGGGCGACGGCGTGGTCGCGAATTCGTCCTTCGTGGTGGCGTGTCTGCTGATAGACGCCTGGGATGCGCAAAAGGTGCGGGAGCGGAAGCTCCGCAGGATAGCGGTATCGCGTCTTGTGCCGGCGCCTGAGATGCGCTAACAGGGTGTCTTAGTCCAGCAAATCCGCCAACGATGAATACATCATCGGCTTGGCAAATCCGCCCTCATGCCGAGGCATGGGCTACGAAGCTCACTCTCTCGATGCTGGTGGGCGGCACAGGGTTCGAACCTGTGACCCCTGCCGTGTGAAGGCAGTATTGCGGTGTTTAGGCGTGTGCGCTACTGTGGCATTGCTCTTAATTACCGCGTAGTTAGCGTTTAGGCATGTGCGGGACGTAGGGGCTGTAAGTCCGTATAACGTCCGTATGGAGCCTAAGCCATGGCCCACGAGTTGCACAAGGTCCGAATTCGGGCCGCCCTTCAGCCGCGGCGGGAGCCGTACTGGGGGCCGCCGCTGGCCCGCGGGCGATCCCTGGGCTTCCGGAAGATCGACGCTGAAACGGGTTCGTGGGTGGCCCGGATGCGTACCGAGACAGGCCACAAGGTCTACCGGGCGCTCGGCTTCCTCTCCGACGCCAAAGACTACGAAAAGGCCCGGGAAGCGGCCGTTGAGTGGTTCACGGCGCAGGACGCCGGGGTACTGAAC
>JAYUNL010000205.1:0-24272 GCA_043761745.1 Rhodocyclaceae bacterium | reverse complement strand
GCTACGGCTTTGACGCTGTCGTGGCTGTCGATGTTCGGCAGGATGACCACAAACTCATCGCCACCCAGGCGAGCGACCGTGTCCGATTCGCGCACGCAGCCCTGCAGGCGCGCCGCCACCATTTTTAGCAACTCGTCGCCGGCATCATGGCCCAGCGTGTCGTTCACCGCCTTGAAGCGGTCGAGATCGATATACAGCAGCGCCAACTCATGCTGGTCGCGCCGGGCATGCGTAATGGCTTGCCTCAAGCGGTCGTGGAACAACGCACGGCTGGGTAGATCGGTCAGGCTGTCGTAGTAGGCCAGATGCGCGATGTGCGCTTCGGCCTGCTTGCGCTCGGCGACATCGCGCAAGATGCCGGTAATGCGACGCACACCGGCCAATCGGGTTTCGACCAGGTTTAGTTCGACTGGAAACAAGCTTCCGTCACGGCGTCTGCCGACAAATTCCCGTGCGCTCCCGATGGCCAACAGGTCGTCCAGCGCAGCGCCGAAACCATCCGGCGCATCGCTTTCATCGACGATCATTTCCGGCAGAAGCTGCTTGATACTGGCGCCCAGAATGTCCTGCGCCGGATAGCCAAACATACGCTCTGCGGCGCGATTGACAGCGGTAATACCGCCACGGCGCGTGAAACTGATGATGCCTTCCACCGCACTGTCCATGACCACTTTGGCCTGTTTCAGTTCGCCCTGCAACGCCACCCGCAAGGGCTGCACAAACATCCACCAGACGAACACGGAGGCAATCGTCGTCAGGACAGTGGCATCAATCAGAACCGTCGCCCACAGGGGAAAGTCATGAGGCAGCAACCTGTCGAGGGCAAACATGGTCGCACCCTCGACGCAGAAGAGCACAGCGAGTAGAACCACGAAAAGGCGCAGCGGCGTGGATTTTTCAAGCATGTTCCGAATCTCCTGCGCAGATGTCGGCGTCTTGTTATCAGTGCTTGGACGAACAACCCGGGGCGGCGCTTGCCGCCCCTTCCTCCTTCTGCTTACTTATCCAGATAATTGGCTTGGCCGTGCCGCCGGCGCGCCCATCGGCTGCGGCTGCGGCGGCGCCATTCCTGCTACCCAGGGCGTTAGTGCGTGCGCTACGCACCGCCTGCTTGAGCCCCTCGATACCACGACCCATCATTGATTCATTTTCAACCAAACCATCGAAAATCTTGACAAAATTTTCACGGCCGCAGCGCCGCGTTTCGCCGTAGCCGCGCACCAGCTTGGCGCAAAGGGCGATTTCCAGCGCCAGATGTCGGTCCATCGAAGCGAAGCCCATGCGTTTCACCGCGCCCAGCCAGCGTTCGATCAACGCCTGCTCTTCAGCGTAACGCGCACTGCCGCGTCGCCGCGACTTGAGGCGTGCCAACAACCTCAGTGCGAGGTAGCCCAGAACGGAATTGCTCTTTAGCTTGAGAGCCACACGCCAGGGCTTGCCGCGCCGTGTTTCCCAATCGCGCAAGCGCTTGGCCCAGGCGGGCGACAACACATCCGCCAGATATTCAATGCCGGGCTTCAAATAATCGACGACGATTATCGGCTGCTCCGACTGCGCGCCGGCTTCCCTCCGCAAACGCGTATAACGCTCGGGCCGGCTCTTCAAGTCGGCAATACGCATCACGTCTTCGTAAGCCATCCACAGCGCCAACAGACGCCCCGTTTCGCGCGTCAGCGTGTAGCTGTCCTGCTCGCCCTCGGCCTCGCGATCCACGGCCAGCACCGCGCGCAAACGGTCAAGGTAGAGCGTGGCGTAGTCAGCGTCCTGATAATCGATGAGCCGGCGCGTGGCGAGGTCCAACGTTTGCGCCAGTTCGGCCGGAAAGTCGCGCGCTATGCGCTCGGCCAGTGGATTGGTAACCATGGTGAATGGCGTTGCATCAGCTTGCGGCGCAGCGTTTTCAGCAGCGGCGGCCGCATAGCCCAACTCGAAGCCGCGCAGCTCATCCGCCTCATTTAATGCGGCCACACAGGCCTCACGCGACAGCGGTAAAACACCGGCTGCGGCCAGCGCCCCGAACAGCACGGCGGCCTGCGGCACACCGCGGTCTTGAGCCACCTGCGCAAAGTCGCGCAATAGCGCGCGCTTAGCCAATTTTGGCGCGGCCGCCAGTATTTTTTCGGCATCGTAGCGGCCGTCTCCCACCGCCAGTTTTTCCGTGAGTGTATAGATGCGATGCGTCGCCGCGATGAGTGTGCTGCGCTCCGGCGTCACATAACCGGCCTGCATGGCGCGGCCGGCTTCGAGCAGTTCCGCTGCTAGCAGCACATCGACCTCACCGGGACTGGGCAGCAACGACAATACGGGAAGCGACGCTGCGCTGAGCGACGGGAAAATTTCCACGTAGTAACTCGCGCTGCCGTTACGCTGCGGCAGACCCGGTAGGGTGGCGCACTGCGCCGGATAGCCCTCATGCGCAGCCGCCGCCACCAGCCATTCGGCGATGACAGCGCTGCCATCGCCGCCGGGCGCGACGATGAGTATGGCAAATGGATAGACGGAGTTCATGCCGCCCTCCCCGCGCCCACCGTTGCGCCGCGTAGTTGATGCAAGAGCTTGTCCCACCACGACGGATGTTCGATCACCTCGACATGATAGAAAGCCGGGCCTAGCTCGGCTTCATGCGCCAACTCGCCGCACACGCCGCAGCCAACGCACGTGCGATCGATGGTAGCCACCGGCTCGTCGTACAACTCGTCCGGATTGGTCTTGATGGTCAGCGAAGGACAGCCGGAGAGGCCGATGCAGGAACGATCTCCGGCGCATAGCTCATCGTCGACGCCGAAGCGCTTTGTCACCAAGCGCTCGCCGGTGGCCAGCGCCGCTCCCTCATATCCATCAGACCCCTCAGCCCCCACTCGCCGCGCCCGCTCCAAGGCGCACTCGCCGTCGGCGATGATGATCTTGAGCCCGCCTTCCGGCGCGGTCAGCGCCCAGCGTAGCGCGGTGGCAACGGCATGCACGTCATAGGAAGACACGCTATCCACCCAGCTTGCACCTTGCGCCGCCAGCGTGCGTGCGATGCGCGCGGCGCCTAGGCCCGTCGCATCGCCGTTCTGCAAGACAATCAGCACGGCGTCATCCTTGTGCGCCAGCGCTTCCGCCACGCTGCTCATACCATGCTGCCAAAACCCGCCATCGCCCATGACGCTGACCACGCGTTTGCCGAAATGCGGTGTGAGGCCCGACGACGATGCCAATGCCAGACCGTGGCCCATGACGGTGTTGCCGAGGTTGAACGGGGGCAATGCGGAGAGCGCATGACAGCCAACGTCGCTGCTGAGGTGTATGCCATTCAGCTCCTTGCTCAATTGCTTGAGCGCCGCGAACACCGGCCGTTCCGGGCAACCCACGCAAAAGCCGGGTGTGCGCGCCGACAGCGTTGCGCCCAACAATTCGAGGCCGCGCTGCGGCGCTTGCGTCTGACGCGCCAGCGCAGCGTCCACTGCCGTTTGATCCACGCCGTCCGGCAGCAAGATGCGCAGAAACTCGCCCAGCCCCTTCAGCACAATTTCAGCGGTGTATTCGCCGGTGGCCGGCAACACGTCCTTGCCGATGACATGCGTGGCATTCACATCGGCGCGGCGCAGGATGGAATTGATGGCCTCTTCGAGATAAGCCGGCTGCCCCTCTTCCACTACCAGCACAGCACGCTTGATCGCGCAGAAGCGCGTGACTTCTTCGGGCACCAGCGGATACGTCACATTCAATACGAAGAGCGGAATGCGCGTGGCGCCCAAGGCATCCGCCAGGCCCAACTGCTGCAAAGCCCGCAGCACGGTGTTGTAGAGGCCGCCTGGCACGATGATGCCGATCTGCGCGACATCGCCGTCGAAAACCTCGTTGAGCCGCTGGCTGAGGATAAATTTCAGCGCGGCCGGCAGGCGCACCTCGCGCTTGTGCTTTTCCTGCGCGACATTGGCGGGCGGGAGCGGCAGGCGATCCAGGCTGACTGAAGGTTTAACCACCGGCTTGTGCGCGGAAAACTTCGGCTTAAGGTTGTCCTTGCAGACCAGCGTGCCAGTGAGGCCGCAGGTGCGGCCGCGCAGCGCCAGCATTACCGGTGTGTTGCTCGCCTCGGAAAGCTCATAACCTTTTTCAACCAGACGGGCGATGCTCGTGAAATCCGGCCGCGGGTCGAGCAGCCATAGCTGCGATTGCAGCGCGAACCCATGGCTGCGTTCCTGAATCGCCGCTGCGCCCTCGGCATGCTCCTCGCCAACGATGAGCATGGCGCCGCCCTTCACGCCGGCTGACGCGAGATGCGAAACCGCATCAGCGGCTGCGTTGCTGCCGGCCAGCCCCGACCAGCTCGCCGCGCCGCGCAGCGGATAGTTGATGGAAGCGGCCAGCATAGCCGCCGCGCCGGACGCATCGCGACAAGGCTGGTGCTGCACGCCCAGCTCGTCCAGCAGCGGACGCGCCTCAAGCAACGCCGCGTTCAACGAAGACAGCGCCCCGCCGCTGGCGCTGCCGACGTATGAAACACCCGATTGCAGCAAGGCCTTGGCCAGCGCCACACCGATGTCGCTCTGAAATGTCTGTCCCGCACCGCAGCGGAGTTTTTCCGATTGCTCCATGAATCCCGCCTCAATACCGGCGACATGCCGTTCGGCAGATTGTAGGAGGAGCAACTGGTACTGGGGAGAAATCCGCAGTGAAAGATGACCTAGATCAAACCGTCTGGGCTAACTTGGCGGCGCCGACCTGCCACGCGCCAAGCGCACTCCGCCAGATTTGCACCTTCGCGCCCATTGGTAAAATTCAAACCTTTTTCTTCACTGATCGAGCGGGCACAGATCCCATCGTCGCCGCCTTGCCTTTAGGCACTGTTTTCGTCCCGCCCGCTTTTGCTTTGCTGGCGCTTGGCTTGCGCGGACTGACGGAAGGCTTGGCCGGCACTTTCGCCTTCACGGGCTTTTTAGCCGCCACGGACTTCGTGGTGGCTTTAATCTTCCCGGCGGCAGGTTTCTTTTTTGTCGCCGTGCTCGCCGCCTTGGTAGCCGTCGACTTGTGGCGAGTGGCGGCTGGCTTCGTTGCCGGAGCGACATCGGCCATCTCAATGCCAAACACATCAGCCAGCAGGGCATCATCGAGCACCTTGCCTTTAGCCTTGCCTTGTTTGGATTTCGGCAGACCGGCGCCTGCCTGTGTGACGAGCGCCTTGGCATCGACACGGCGCAGCGCGAAAATCAATTCAGGTTGTTGATCAAGGCGCGCGCCCACACCATAGAGCACGGCGGCGACGTGCTTGCACATGGCAGCCCAGTCCGGGCAACTGCAAGTGAATTCAATTTCCTTCGGCGCAGGAAAGAGACCGGTATGCGGGCTGCAAATGCGTTCCATCACGGCCTTGGAAAGCCGTCCTTGCAGCAGTTCAACCAGCGTATCGATCGAGCCCGCACAATCCGCGCTGATGGATTGCCACAACTTGCCGGGAACCGCACTGACTCGCACAACGATCTTGTACAGACTCGATCCCATGACCTGCGCCTGCACTTGCCCTTCGGTGATCTTGAGGTCGATCACCGAACCGTTGCGCACATAGGTGCGTCCGCGCGGCAAGCGGTTGTCATAGTCGCTGTAACGCTCCAGGTTGTCGCACCAGGCCTTGCCCCAGAAGGTCTTGGCGATAGCACCGCGCGAAGCTGTCACTGGCGACAAATCGGCCCCCGCTTTTCTGGCCTTGGCGGCCGCTTTTTCCGCTTTTTTGCGACGCTCGGCGACTGAGACATAGGGCTTCCAGCCATAGAAACTCATCTGATTTCTCCGTTACGATTAAGGCCTAATTTTCCTGCGCGGCATGAATGTCGAGCTTCACCAAATCGAGTAGCTCGCCGTCGCTCATCTCAGTGAGTAGAAGTTCCGCGCCGCCCTCTAGCACCTCTTTGACGAGTTGCTGTTTCGACTCGATCAACTGGTCAATACGATCTTCGATGGTGCCACGACATACGAACTTGTGCACCAGGACGTTGCGCTGCTGGCCGATACGAAAAGCGCGATCGGTGGCCTGATTTTCCACAGCGGGATTCCACCAGCGGTCGAAATGGATGACGTGCGAGGCGGCGGTAAGATTGAGCCCCGCGCCGCCGGCCTTGAGCGAGAGCACGAAGAAGGGAATCAGTTCGTCCTCCTGAAAGCGCTGAACCAACTCGCGGCGCTTGGCCACCGGCGTGCCCCCATGCAGCACCAACCCTGCGCGACCGAAGATGGCGCCAAGGAAGGCCGCCAGCGGCTCGGTCGTTTCGCGGAACTGGGTGAACACCAGCACTTTTTCCTGCTTGGCGGCGATCACCTCGACCAGCTCGCGCAGGCGGGAGAATTTGCCGCTGTCTTCCGCGCGCCAGGCGCCGTCGCCCAGCCATTGCGAGGGATGATTGCAAATCTGCTTGAAGCGCATCAGGAAGGCCAGCACCGCCCCTTTTCGGCCCATGCCTTCGGCATCTTCCAGAGCGCCGGCCAGATCCTTCACCGCACGCTGATATAGCGCCGCCTGCGCCGGACTGAGGTGGCACCAGGCCTTGAGTTCGGTCTTGTCCGGCAAATCGGTGATGACCCGCTTGTCGGTTTTCAAGCGCCGCAAAATGTAGGGGCGTACCAGCGCACGCAAGGGGCCGAAGTGCTCGGCGTTGGCCAGGCGTTTGCTAAAACCGGCGAAGACCTTCTGCGTACCTAGGAGGCCGGGGTGAGTAAAGTCGAATATCGACCAAAGATCGGAAAGCCGGTTTTCGACGGGCGTGCCGGTGAGGGCAATGCGCGACTGGGCATTTAACTTCTTCACCAGCCGCGTCTGCTTCGCGCCCGGATTTTTGATGGCCTGAGCTTCATCCAGCACGACCAAGCGCCACCGCACATCTTGCAGCGCCGGCAAGCGCAGCAGCGCGCCGTAGGAAGTCACGACGAGATCGACACCACTCAATCGCGCCTCATCCAGCGCATGCAATTCAGTGGCCGGAAACGCCGAGGGATGCGCGATCAAGAGGCGCAGGCCGGGGGAGAAACGCTCCGCTTCCGCAGCCCAGTTAGCCAATAGCGACGCCGGCGCGACCAGCAGGCTGGGGCGGCATTCTAATTCTTTGCGCTCGCGCTTGAGTATCAGCATCAGCGCGAGCACCTGGATGGTCTTGCCCAGGCCCATGTCATCGGCGAGACATGCCCCCAGCCCCAAGCGGCTGAGTAGATACAGCCAGCGCACGCCGGCCTCCTGATAGGGGCGCAATGTGGCCTGGAGTTCCGGCCCGGCGCTCACCTGCGCCAAACCTTCCGGCTGGCGCAGCCCCTGCAAGGTTTCGGCGAGCCAAGGGCCGGCGACCAGTTGCGACCAGCCGGCATCGGCCAGATCACCCGCCTCACCCGCCTCGTCGAGCGAGGCTCCGGCCAACAGACGCATCGCGTCGGCGAAGGGCAGACCATTTTCGGCCGCCGCCTGTTCGATGGCCTGGAATCGCTCCAGCATGCGCCCTAGCCTTTTGCGGTCAACCTCGACCCAACGTCCACGGATCAGTTGCAAGCCGTTGCCACCGGCCAGCAGCGCCTTGATCTCGGCCGCACTAAGCCGCTCGCCATCGAGGGTGACCTCCATGCTGAAGTCCAGCAGCGCGTCTGTTCCGAGCAACGACGGGGATCGCGCACCCACGCTGGCCTTGACCAGCGGACGAGCGGGACGCCCCGCCTGCCACGTGCCCGGCGCCCGCACTATGATGCCGGCCGCTTCGAGCTTGGGTACGTCAGTGAGAAACTGATAGGCATCGGCAGGTAGCCAGCGCAGCGGATGATAGATATCGCCGCTGTCCACCATCGCGCGCAACCAGCCGCATTGTTCCGCCGCACGCTGCACCGGCATCAGGAGAGAGAGCAGCCGCGCCTGGCTCTTGCCGTCCGAGAACTCCGCCAGCGCCTGCGATAGCGGCAGATGCTGCGCCTTGCCGTGGGCGGACAGGCGTGAGGTGTAGGTGGCGAGAAAAGCGAACGGCGCCTCGATATCTTTACGGTTTTCGGCGAGATTGAAATGCACCCGCCCCACCAGATTCCAAACCGGATGACGCGCCTTGAGAAATTCCAGAAGCGAGTTTTTCGATGCGGCAAGTTCGTCGCGCAAAGCGCGATCGAGTTCTGTCCACAACGCGGCCAATACTTCCGCCGTCAGATACTCCAAGCCGGTCATCGGCGGAGCATCGGCGATTAAGACATCGAAAGTCTGGTCGTCGGGTGTGGCGATGGCGCCGCCCTCGGGCGTGGCGCACAAGATGGTCACATAGCGCACGGAAAAGTCACGCCACCAGGCCCAAGCGGGCGGCAAAATACTGCCAACTTCAGCCGCCCCGAGATGCAGCAGGCCATGCCCGGAGCCACGAGCAAAGGCGTCAGTGAGTCGCTGCAAAAGTGCGGCAGGCAAGGATGGTGCGTCAGAATCCGGCGCCAACAAAAGGTGGCCGTGCGGGGTCAGCAGCGGCGCGAGACATTCAGCGGCAGAAATCAACATGCCCGGCATTCTACTGAATGCCGGAAGGCAAAAGTGCTTACGCAACAATATACGTTACTCGTATAACGTGGTAATCTCATTTCAAAGTTGGCCTTAGCATCAGCGACGTAAGCCTTATTGAAAGTGCAGCCATGCCAGAACGGAAGACGGAAGTGATCGAGCGCTTTGGAGAGCGCCTGGCCCAATTGCGCAAGACCGCTGGCTATACGCAGGTGGCATTTGCCAACGAGGTCGGCATCACGCAGCGGATGGTGGCTTACTATGAGGCGCCCGACGCCCACCCTCCCGCCCATCTGCTGCCGCAGATGGCCCAGGTGCTGGGCGTGAGCCTGGATGTGCTGCTGGGGATGAGCCAGCCACGCCGACCGAAGAAGCTGGCGACAAACCGCCTGGAGCGCCGGATGCTGGAGATTGAGAAACTCAATCCCAAGGCCAAGCGTCAGATTACCCATTTGCTCGATACCTTCATCGAGCGCGAGAAACTCAAGCAGCGCATCAGCGCACAGGAGGCCTGACCATGACAACGATTCAGATCGACTTGCCCGATGCGACGGTACAGGCGGCGCGCGATGCGGGGCTGCTGACGGCGCCGGCGCTTGAGCGCCTGCTCGTTGATGCCATCAAACGCCAGCAGGCGGCCGATGCGTTGCTGGGCATCGCCGACCGCGTGGCCGCCGCCGGCATCCCGCCCATGTCGATGGAAGAAATCAATGCAGAGGTGAAGGCCGCACGCGCAGAGCGCAGGTAGCGTGCGGACGGTCATCGATACGAATGTGCTGCTCTCCGGCCTGCTGTGGCACGGGGCGCCGCATGCGTTGCTGGAGCAGGTGCGCAGCGGCACGCTGACCCTAGTCACTAGCCCGGCGCTGCTGGCCGAATTGGAGCGCGTCATCCGCCGTGCGAAGTTCGAGGTGATCCTGACCCGATCAAACACGTCGCGCGATCAAGCGCTGGCCGAACTGCGGCAATGGGCGGAGTTGATCGAACCACCACCGCTGCCGCAGCCGGTGTGCCGCGATCCGGATGATGATGCGGTGCTGGCCCTGGCGCTCGCCGCTAACGCAGCGTTGATTGTGTCGGGCGATAACGATCTGCTCGTCCTCGGCAGCTATGCGGGTACCCCTATCGTCGATGCCGCGCAGGCGCTACAGCGGATCGCTAGATGAACACGGGGCAGCAGTGCGACCCTTCTAACTTCGGCAACTACCCGCGCAGCGGATGGGGGGAAAACCTTTTTGAGGGTTATGCCAAATAAATTCACGCTGGCCCCTTATCGCCACGCTGTCCAGGCAGACAAAGCGGCTAAGGTGAAGAAAACCACCAGCACGAAGCGACCAGCGCACGCCGCCAGATAAACGAAGGGCCGCGATCAGCGGCCCTTCTCTTTTGCAGCTACCGCGCAGAGCGCGGTGGGGGTGGTTTTTTTATTTAAATCTATGCAAATAGAATTCGACTACGGCTCCTTATCGCCCGTTGATTTCCGCTGCCGCACCATTCGTGAAACCGCACATAGAAGAGACAACGTATTCATAACCGTTGTGAACGCTCCCCAAGAGCTCACGGTCCACAAAAGCACCCCAACAACAAAGCAGGCCGCACATAGCATCAATGTTTCTCGATCAGCTAGTCTTGCGCAAATACCATAAACAACGGCTGAGACATAGCCTAAGCCAACTATGAAGGGGATGGGAACAATGGTCCACCATATCCATTGCCTCATATCGACTGCAAGATATTTACATAAGGCACTGGTCGGCTTTCTTGAGAGTAGCCAATATGTCGTTTCGTTCAGCCCGTAGCTGTTCATTCGTGAGGCGGCGGAGAAGCCATCGCACTTGAGAAACCGCGCTTTTTGACTCCGCGAGTAAGGAATTTGCCCAGCCATCCGCAGGATGCCCAAAATATTGGTCTTCAACAGCATTTTTATCAGGGTAATATGGCCGTAGTTGCTCCCGGATTATTGTTTTCAGCGATTCCCATTCTTCTGAGCTGAATTGGCGATATTTCCAAGAACCGTCACCGTCATATTTAGGTTTTGCGGTCGGCATCACATCCCCTACAGTGTTTCCCTAAATAGTACCCACGCCAGCGGGCTAGGGTTGCCCGTGTTCGCCCCGTCGGGCTAGGCGTGGATAACTCGTTATGCTGTGCGGTGTAGCGGTATCACTTGCGCCGCACAATAGTCCAAACCGTGCGGTTCGTAGTCCGCCCACTTGGGCAGCTTGCCACCCGCCTGCATCGCGTCCAGCGTGTCCGCCCAGAATTGCATCATGGCGGTGCGATATTCCATGTAGTCAGCGCGGTTGTATGCGGCGCGTGTTGCGTTGCCTTCCGCGTGGGCTAGTTGCGCTTCGATTACATCAGGCCGGATCATGCCCACGCCGTTCAGGTAAGTGGACGCGATAGAGCGGAAGCCGTGCCCGGTCATGCGGCCTTTGTAGCCCAGCCGTTCTATAACCTTCAGTATGGTGTTTTCGCTGATTATTGAACCATCACGATTGCGCCCAGGGAACAGGTGTTCGCCGTGCCCTGTTAGCGGGTACAGTTCCGCCAAGGCTTCTATGGCTTGTTTGGATAGTGGCACGGTATGCGGCTCACGGGCTTTCATGCGTTCGGCAGGTATCACCCACACACCCACATCAAAATCAAACTCGCACCACTTCGCGCCCCTTATCTCGCCCGTGCGGACAAAGGTCAGCATCAGCAGGCGCGTGGCAACTTTGGTAAGCGGGTAGCAAGGGTAGGCAGCAACAGCGCGTAGAAAATCGGGCAACTCTTTTTCAGTCAGTGCGGCAAAGTGTTTTACCTTGGGCTGGGGTGCAAGTGCGCCTTTGATTTCCGCCGCCGGGTTGTGCCGTGCGCGGCCTGTTGCGATTGCATAGGCACACACCGCCCGCACCCGCTGCAATGTCCGCGCCGCTATCTCATGCGCCCCGCGCCCTTCGATTGCACGGATCGCATCCAACACGGTGGGGGCATCAATTTCAGAAACGGGCGCATCACCGAAGCGCGGGAAGATTTCACGCTCCAGGGTCTTGATCCAGTCCGCTGCATGGCTTGTTGACCACATCGGGGTTTTCATTGCGTGAAGCTCACGGGCTATCAACTCGAATGAATTGGCCGCCGCAACCTTGGCTTGTTTCTTTTGCGCCTGCTTCACCGCGCCGGGGTCAGCACCATTGGCTAACAGCTTGCGGGCTTCATCACGGCGGGAGCGGGCATCCGCTAGGGTTACGTCTGGATATACGCCTAGTGCCAGCAACTTTTCCTTTCCGCCAAAGCGATACTTGAGCCGCCACCATTTGCCGCCGTTAGGTTGCACCAGTAGAAACAATCCGCCACCGTCCGCCATTTTGTAGGGCTTGGCTTCGGGCTTCACTTTCCTTACCGCTGTATCAGTCAGCTTCATGGAATCACATCTTGGGGGTAGGTTTTAATACAGGGGGGGTAACTGTGCCGTAATTCTACCCCCACTTACCCCCTGATTGCATTAGACGGGGAAATACAGCATAAAAACAAAAAACCCGCGTATCATTAGGATAGTCGCGGGTTTCGTGTACGGCATTAGACAGGGTAAAACAGTATCCTGGCGGAGGCGGTGAGATTCGAACTCACGAAGGGTTGCCCCTTGCCGGTTTTCAAGACCGGTGCAATCGACCACTCTGCCACACCTCCTTCAGGGCGAGAATTTTATCATCGTGCAGACTCGGAATACAGAAATTGAAACTTTAGCGCTTCTTCGCTAGTCTTAGCGTACGAAGCACAACCACGGAGGATTTAATGCAACCCAATTTCCAAATTATCGGACAAGCTGCGCAGACTCAGTCGTCCCAGCAGAACCGTGTGCTGCGTAACACTTATCTGCTCCTCGCGCTTTCCATGCTACCCACCGCCGTGGGCGCCCTGGTTGGCGTGCAACTAAATTTTGCATTCATGGCCGCAAGCCCGGTGATGTCCATGTTGCTATTCCTGGCGGTGGCCTGGGGCATGATGTGGGGTATTACCCGGAACAAGGACAGCGGCCTGGGGGTGGCGCTGCTGCTGGGCTTCACCTTCCTGATGGGTGTGATGTTGGGTCCGATTCTGCAGGTCAGCCTGGGCTTCCGCAACGGCGGCAGCCTCATCGCGCTGGCGGCGGGGGCCACTGGCGTGGTTTTCTTCACGCTCGCTGGTATCGCCACGGCAACGAAGAAGGACTTCAGCTTCATGGGGAAGTTCCTCTTCATCGGACTGATCCTCATGATCGTAGCGATGCTGGCTAACGCGTTCTTGCAGATTCCCGCCATGTCGCTGGCCATTTCGGGTATTGCGGTGCTGATTTTCTCCGCCTATATCCTTATGGACGTGAGCCGTATCGTGACGGGCGGTGAAACCAACTACATTGTGGCCACACTGTCGATCTATCTTGATATCTACAACCTGTTCGTCAACCTGCTCAATTTGCTCATGGCCTTCTCCGGCCAGCGCGATTGAACACCTGATGCTCGAAAAAAAAGCGGCTACGGCCGCTTTTTTGTTGCCTGTTATTTCTCGAAGAGGGCGATGGACTCAACGTGGGAGGTATGCGGAAACATGTTCGCGATGCCGGCGCCGCTAAGTCTGTAGCCCTGTTCATGCACCAGCACCGCCGCGTCGCGCGCTAGCGTGGCCGGACTGCATGACACATACACAATGCGCGACGGCCCCGAGGTGCCTAGCGCTCTCACGACCGCCATGGCGCCCTCGCGCGGCGGATCGATCAGGAGTTTATCGAGCTTGCCCAAGGCAGCGATGCTTTCTTCCGTTGCGTCAAAGAGATTGGCGACCGAGAACGCGGTATTCACCGCAAGCCCATTGCGCTGCGCGTTGTCGCGCGCGCGCGCGACCAGCGGCCCACTGCCCTCTAAGCCCAGGGCAAATGCCCCGCTGCGCGCGATCGGGAGGGTGAAGTTGCCTAGGCCACAAAACAAGTCGCCGATGCGCTCACCCGGTTGCGGCGCCAGTAGACTCATGGCGCGCCGAACGAGGCTGCGATTGATGCCGTAATTGACCTGAGTGAAGTCGGCCGGACGAAAATAAAAGCGCAGATCAAAATCCGGCAGCGTGTAGCTGAGGGGCGGCGCCTCCAGCGGATGAAATGGCCTGGCACTCTCCGGCCCGTCAGGCTGAAGCCAGACTTGCACAGAGTTGTCCTCTGCAAACTTCTTGATACGTACTTCGTCCGCTGGATTTAGCGCTTGAAGTATGCGTAATACCAATACCGTGACCTCGTCGCCGACGGCAATCTCGATTTGCGGCACGCGGTCTAGAATGGAAAGCTCGCCGATCAGTTCGCGCAACTTGGGCAGCAAGACGGAAACGTGCGGGGGTACGACTTCGCAGCTATCCATATCCGCGACATAACTGCTGCGCTTCTCATGAAACCCAACCAGCACACCGCCATTTTTCTGCACCAACCGCACGCCCAGCCGCGCCCGCGAACGATAGCCCCAGCTCGGACCATAGATCGCCGGGTAAATGACCGCAGGCTTGATGCGGGCCAAGTGCCACAACGCATCTTCCAGCACACGCTGTTTAGTCGCAGCCTGACCAGCCAGATCGAGGTGCTGCATGCTGCATCCCCCGCAGATGCCGAAATGGGGACACTGCGGCCGGCTTCGCAACGCGCTGGACTCAATGACACGGACCGTATTAGCCAGCTCATAGCTAGCTTTTTTACGGTAGCTGGCGAACACCACACGCTCCAGCGGCAATGCGCCTTCGACGAATATCGTCTTGCCATCGACATGAGCGACGCCACGCCCCTCATGATCCAAGGATTCAATCACTGTTTCAGACATTTCCACCGAGCGCTGCGAAAAAGGCGCAATTGTATGCGCGGATGAAGGAATTGCAACGAAAGCTTCCTCCGCCTACGATCCGCTCTAGCCAAACCAGGAATGCCTCATGGCGGAAATCACTTTCGATTCGCGCAACGATTACCGGCAAGCCGTGGATACCGTGCTGCGCACCGCGACGCGAGAACTCTGCATATTCGATCCGGATCTCAAGGCGCCGGATTTTGAAAGCGCCGGACGTGCCGAAATGCTCGGTGCCTTTCTGTCCGCCGACGCGGTGCGCCGCGTGCGCATCGTCCTGCACGACACCGAGCACATTTCGCGCTACGGGGCGCGTATATTGGCTCTGCTGAAGCGCCACAGCTACAGTATGACGATACGACAAACGCCGGACAACCTGCGTCAGCTCGCTGACTGCTTTGTTTTGGGCGATGGCACCAGCGTCGTGGTGCGCTTCCACGCCGATCACTATCGCGGCAAGCTGGTGCTGCTGGCGCCCGATGAAGTGCATGGCTGGCGCAATCGTTTCGAAGACCTCTGGGCCGAATCGACGCCTGCGGTACCGGCGACCCATTTGGGCCTCTGAATTCAGCCTCTCGCGACAGTGGATTTCAATATAAAAATTGTGTTAGCATTCGCGCTTGGCTGGGGCATGCTCTGGCCAAAACCAAAATTTTGGCTGTTGTAGCAAATCAATTTCTTTATCGATAAGGGAATCCATAATGAAACAGACTCTCCTCGTTGCAGCTCTCGTCGCCGTTGCTCTGACCGCCTGCGGCAAGAAGGAAGAAGCCAAGCCGACTACCGTAATTGTTCCGCCTCCAGTCGCTGCTCCTGCTGCCCCGGCCGCTCCCGCTGCCCCGGCTGCTCCCGCTGCTGAAGCTGCCCCGGCCGCTCCCGCTGCCCCGGCTGCTCCCGCTGCTGGCGAAATGAAGAAGTAATAGCTCTACGCTGCAAGAAAAAGCCGGCCCGCGGGCCGGCTTTTTTGTTGTCTACGCCATTATTGCCTACATCACTTGCCTACATCACTTGCCTAAATCACGCGCTCAACTCAGCGCGCGCCAGGCAAAGCCCTCGTCCTGGCTGGCCACCGCTATCCACTCCCGCTCGCAATTGAGCACACTGGCCAAAGCCGTACGCGCCAAATCGACGGTATTGTTCTGTTCGCTCAAATGCGCGGCAACGATATGCTTCAAGCGGCTGACATCTAGCGCGGCCAGCAGCTTCGCCGCCGACTCATTATCCAGATGCCCATAGCGCCCGGCGATCCGCTTCTTGAGTTGGGGTGGATAGTTGCCGCCTTGCAATAGCGACAAATCATGATTGCATTCGAGCACCAGCGCGTCGCATCCGGACAACATTTGTTCGATATACGGCGTAGAACAACCGACGTCGGTCAGCACGCCAAGGCGGTAGCAGCCATCTGAAAATACAAACTGAGTGGGCTCACGCGCATCGTGCGGCACAGGGAAAGGGCGTACTTCAACCGCACCGACGGCGAACACCTGGTGGCTGTCTATGATCTCGATCGTGGGCATCTGACCACGGCCATAGGGTGCGGCGGCGCAGGTGCCATGCGTCATCCAGACGCGCAGATTGTGGCGCAGCGCGAACTTGAAGGCGCCGGCGATATGATCGCTATGCTCGTGGGTGACGACAATGCCGGCAAGATCGGCCGGCGCGAGGCCCAGGCGCTGCAAACGGGCCTCGGTCTCGCGCGGCCCAAAGCCGCAATCCAGCATCAAACGCGTGCTGCCGCACTCGACGATCAACGCATTGCCACGGCTACCGCTACCGAGCGACGCAAAGCGCATGCGCTATTTGAGTTGTTCGAACAACAGCCCGAGGATCCTCTTCGCGGTATCTGACTTATCCACGCCACCTTCGCGCGTCAGCACTTGTACCGTGCTGGTCTCGCCGCTACCCTTGATGTAGATGCGGTATTGCGGCTGGTTAGCTGCATCGGCTTTGCTGTCGCTGCGCCAGAAAGCCAGCTTCGACAAGAAGCCGCCGTCATCCTTCTTCTTGTTATCCGCTTCCGGATCGACATAGCGCACGAAATACAAGCCTTTAACGCGGTCGCGGTCTTCCACGGTGAAACCGACGCGATCCAGCGCCAGACCAACACGCCGCCAAGCGCGATCGAAACCTTCTTGCAAGTCGAGGGCCCCACTGCCATCGCCGGCGCGCGTGAGCTTGGCGCGCTCCTGTTTGGAGTCCGCCGCCATAATGGTCTTGGCGCGCGCCTCATCGGTGCCCAAGCGCACCATAAGGCGGCGCAGCATTTCGGCTTCCAGCTCAGGATCGGCCGGACGCGGTTGCCAGACTGTGCGGTCTTTACCTTCGGACGCATAGACTTCCATCATGCCGCGGTGGCTGATGTAAATTTCTGTCGTACCAGTTTCCTTGCCCGTTTCCAAGCGCGTACGGAATTTGTCGCGCTCAGCCGTCGAGTAAGCCTGATCGATGAGCGCACCCAGCGTGTTGCGGATGAAATCCTGTGGAATCTTGGCGCGATTCTCGGCCCAGTCCGTTTCCATGACGCCGGCATCAGGCAGTTCGAGATTGACGATAAAGCCCATCTCCTGCCAGAAATCCTTTACCACCGGCCAAACCTTGTCGGGCACCCCACCCACCACCAGCCAGCGCTGCGTACCGGCGCGCTCGACACGCATTTTGTCGATGTCCGGCAGCACGTCCTGCGAGGTAGAAGGCCGCTTACCGTCACGCTCTATGCTGTAGGCCGAGTAGGTGGCCGAGCCTTTCGGGTTGATGTCCGGCACGGCATAGCGCTCGTCCCGATTGGGTGAAGTGAGGTCCGGCGGAACTTCCAGCGTGGGCAATTTGCCGGAAGACTTGTAATCAACCTTCTTCGATTCCAGCAGCGAGCCGCCACAACCGCCGAGCACGGCGATCGCCGCCAGCAGAGATGCCCCCATTTTAAGCAAGCTAGATGCATTGCGGATCATGCCGCGCCTCTCTAAAAAAAATAGACTTCATACGGTCACTCCGGCTTCACGCATGGCCACCCGCACGCGCTCGTGGTACTCGGGCGAGAGCGGCGTCATGGGCAGGCGGATGCCATCCTGGATCAGCCCCATCCGCGCCACCGCCCACTTCACCGGAATGGGATTAGCCTCGACAAACAGGTTCCTATGCAGGCCGAACAGCCTGTAATTGATTTCGCGTGCGCGGCGCGCATCGCCCGCCAGCGCCGCCCCGCACATCTCATGCATGAGACGCGGCGCCACATTCGCCGTTACCGAAATGGTGCCGTGGCCGCCGAGCAGAATGAAGGCCAGCGCACTGGCGTCATCGCCACTGTACAAGGCGAAACCAGCGGGTGCGCGCATCATGAGTTCGGTGCCGCGCTCCAGATTGCCGGTGGCGTCCTTGATGCCGACGATGCCCGGCACTTGGGCCAAACGTAACGTCGTCTCATTGCTCATATCGGCGACCGTGCGACCCGGCACGTTGTAGACAATCATCGGCAGGTCCACCGCATCGGCAATAGCCTTGAAATGGCGATAAAGGCCTTCCTGCGTTGGCTTGTTGTAGTAGGGCACCACGTTCAGCGAAGCCGCCGCGCCAACCTTTTTGGCGTAGGCCGTGAGCTCGATAGCTTCGGAGGTGGAGTTTCCGCCTGTGCCGGCGATGACGGGCAGGCGCCCGTCCGCGTATTCCACTGCGGCGCGGATCAGTTCGCAATGCTCCTCGACGTCGACGGTGGGCGATTCGCCCGTGGTGCCAACGATGACGATCCCGTCCGTACCTTCCTGGACGTGAAAATCGACGAGCGCCTTGAGCCGAGGATAGTCGAGACTGCCATCCTCATGCATGGGCGTGACGATGGCGACAATGGAGCCCTGAATCATGGTGTTTCAGAAAGCGGAAAACGGCAGATTCTACTCGATCGGCCACCATTCGGATACCAGCCGGACATCAACTTAGAGATCGGCCAAGATATTGATATGGGCCGTCACGCTGCGGGCCAGGGCGGATAGCGCATAACCGCCTTCCAGCATGGAGACTATGCGTTTTTGCGCCGTTTTTGCGGCGACGGCCTTCAACTGCTGGGTGACCCAAACGTAATCCGCCTCAACCAGCCCCAGCGAGGCCATGTCGTCTTCGTAGTGGGCGTCGAAGCCGGCTGAAATGAAAATCGCCTCCGGGGCGAACTTCGCCAGCGCCGGCAGCCAGGTGTCCGTCACCACTTGGCGGAATACGTCGCCGCGCGTGCCGGCCGGCAGCGGCACGTTCACCATGTTGCTGGCCGGATTCTCGGTACCGCAATACGGATAGAACGGATGCTGAAAAGTGCTGACCATCAGCACGCGAGAGTCCCCAGCAAAAATATCCTCCGTCCCGTTGCCGTGGTGCACATCAAAATCCACTACAGCGACGCGCTTCAAGCCGTGCGCCTCCAAGGCATGCGCTGCGGCGATAGCAATATTGTTGAAGAAACAAAACCCCATGGACTTGGCGCGCTCGGCATGGTGTCCCGGCGGACGCACGCTACAGAAGGCGTTTTCGGCCTCGCCGCGCATGACTAAATCCGTGGCCAGCACACCGGCGCCGGCCGAACGCAGTGCCGCCTGCCAAGTGCCCACGCTCATGGCCGTATCCGGGTCGAGGTGGAGGATGCCGTGCTGGGGCGCACTGTCTTGCAAGGTGCGGTAATAGGCTGGGGGATGCACACGGGCGATCTGCTCTGGCGTGGCGAGCGGCGCATCGTGGAATGACAAATACATGTCCAGACCGGCTGCAATGAGCCGATCATTGATTGCCGATAAGCGCTCCGGACACTCCGGATGATGTGCGCCCATATCGTGCAACCAGCAGTCGCGGTGCGTAATAAATGCGGTGGTCATGAGGCGCCTGGCAGACGCGGAATTTTTCGGCGGAATTGCAATACAATCCATTATCCACTCTTTGTACTATTCATCTCAAGCACCCGCCCATGCGCCCTACGTCCCCTACGTCCAAACTCGCTATTCAAGAAATCGTTGATCAAGCCGGCCACGTCATTCTTGGCAAAGAGCGCCAGATCCGTTTGGCCCTGGCCTGCCTGCTGGCGCGCGGCCACCTGCTTATCGAAGACCTGCCAGGCGTGGGTAAAACGGTGCTGGCGCATGTGCTGGCGCGCCTGCTGGGCCTGAATTTTCACCGTATCCAGTTCACCAGCGACATGCTGCCGGCTGACATTATCGGCGTATCGATCTTCGACCGCGGTAGCAACACCTTCCAGTTTCACCCCGGCCCGATCTTCGCACAGGTGGTGCTGGTGGATGAAATCAACCGCGCCACACCCAAGACACAAAGCGCCCTACTGGAAGCCATGGAGGAACATCAAGTCACCAGCGAAGGCGAAACGCGGCGCCTACCCGAGCCATTCTTCGTCATCGCTACGCAAAACCCGGCGCATCAAATTGGCACCTTTCCACTGCCGGAATCCCAGCTTGACCGCTTTCTCATGCGCATCGAACTGGGCTATCCGGATCATGCCGCCGAACGCGAACTGCTGGCCGGTGCCGATCGCCGCGACATGATCGCCCATCTTCCGCCCTGTCTGGGCGCGGAGGACTTGTTCGCTTTGCAGGCCGCAGTCGTTAAGGTGCACGCCTCGGAGGCGCTCATCGCCTATGTGCAAGCGCTGGCGGCGCACACCCGCCGCTCGCCCGATTACCAGACCGGCTTAAGCCCGCGCGCCACGCTGGGTCTGCTGCGTGCTGCGCGTGCCTGGGCGCTGGTCGAAGGCCGCGAGCTGGTGCTGCCTGAAGACGTGCAAGCCGTGCTCCCGGCAGTTGCCAGCCATCGACTGCATCCGCGCGCTGGCGGCAGCGCAGCCGAGGTGGCCGCCGCTCTGATTGCCGCGGTGCCGCTCCCATAGAATGAGCCCGGCTGCGGCGTTCAAACGCTGGCTGTTCCGTCTGCGCGGGCCAGAACCTGCGCCTATCGTTCTGGTCCAGCGCCGCGTTTTCGTGCTGCCGACGCGTGCCGGTTTGGTCTATGGCGTCTCGCTCCTGGTCATGCTGCTGGGTGCCATCAACTACAACCTGAGCCTGGGCTATGCGCTGATTTTCCTGCTGGGCGGCCTGGGCGTGGTCGCGCTGTTGCATACCTTTCGCAATCTAGTGCGACTGGAAATCGCACCTGGCCGCACGGAGCCCGTTTTCGCCGGCGAGACAGCGCACCTCGGCCTGATACTCACCAACACCCGGCGCGAAGGCCGCTATGCCATCGGGTTACGCATCGGTAGGACGCGTAATATATTGACCGATCTGCCGGCGGGCTTGAGCACCCTGCTTGCCGTGCCCTTGGCGACCACCCAGCGCGGCTGGCTGCGCCCCGGCCGCGTCACGCTGGAGACGCGTTATCCGCTGGGGCTGGTATGCGCCTGGAGCTACATCGAACCCGACATGCGCTGCCTGGTGTATCCCGCGCCCGAAATTGACGCCCCGCCGCTTCCCGCCGCTGACACCGGTGATGCGGGCGGCCTGCGCGCCGGACGCGGCGCCGAGGACTTCTCAGGCTTGCGCGCGCATCAGCCCGCCGATCCGCCGCGCCACATCGCCTGGAAGGCGGTGATGCGCACCGGCAGCATCGGTCCCTTGCTCACCAAGCAGTTCGCCGGCGCCAGCGCGGCGCAACTGTGGCTGGATTGGCAGGCACTGTCGCCAACATTAAGCGTGGAAGCGCGGCTGTCGCGCCTGACCCGCTGGCTGCTCGACGCCGAAGCGCAAGGCTTAAGCGTCGGCCTGCGCCTGCCAAGCAAGGAAATCGCCCCAGCCCATAGCGAGGCGCATTTGCAACACTGTCTCGAAACGCTGGCGCTCTATGGCGACGCCCACTGACCGCACACCCTTGCTAGCCTTGGCGCCCCAACACGCGCTCTGGCTGATCGCCTGCGCGCTATTGACGCTGGCACCACAAATCGAACACACGCCGGCCTGGCTCATCGCCGTCTGCGCAGTCGGCCTCCTCTGGCGCACCCTCATCTGGTGGCGGCATTGGCCACTGCCCTCGCGCTGGCTCTTGACGCTCTTCGTCGTCACCGGCAGCGCAGCGATTTTCGCCCAGTACCAACATTTCTTCGGCAAAGACCCGGGCGTCGCCTTACTCGTGCTATTCCTGGTGTTGAAGCTGATGGAATTGCGCAGCGTGCGCGATGCGCTGGCCGCGTTGTTTCTCTGCTATTTCCTGCTGCTCACACAATTCTTCTACGCGCAGGACATCGCCATCGCCGGCATGACAGCGGTGGCGCTGGTGGTCATCACAGCGGCACTCGCGGCGCTCGCCCATCCTGCTCGACCAATACTGGCGCACCTACGCTTAGCGGGGTTGATGTTAGCTCAGGCGCTGCCTTTCATGCTGGTGCTCTTCGTGCTGTTTCCGCGCGTGCAGGGGCCGCTGTGGGGCATGCCGGTCGATGCCTATAGTGGCATGACCGGCCTTTCCGACACCATGTCGCCCGGCTCCATCGCCGAACTTTCCCTCTCCAGCGCCATCGCTTTCCGCGTCAAATTCGAGGGCGACGTGCCGCAACAGCAACAGCTCTATTGGCGTGGCCCGGTACTGCACCAGTTCGACGGCCGCAGTTGGCGCGCGGAGCGTCCCTTAACCGCCAACAAGCTGCCCTACACAGCGACGGGAAGGCAGATCAGTTACGCCGTCACGCTGGAGCCGCACAACAAGCCGTGGCTTTTCGCGTTGGAACTTCCCACGACACTGCCGCCGGATGCGGTGATAAGCAGCGATTTCCAACTGCTCGCCAAAAATCCGGTGCGCGCCCGTCTGCGCTATGAAATGCACTCCGAGCCCGGCCTCATCGCCGGCCGCGACGAGCCATCAGAGTCGTTGAAGGCCAATCTACTGCTGCCACCGGGCAATCCGCGCACACGCGACCTAGCGGCCACCTGGCGCCGTGAAACGAACGATGACGCCGCCTTGGTGAACAAAGCACTACGTCATTTCCGCGACGAGCCCTTTGTCTATACGCTCTCGCCGCCGCTCCTGGGCACGAACAGCATGGACGACTTTCTTTTCGACACGCAACGCGGATTCTGCGAACACTATGCCTCGGCTTTTGTTTTCGCCATGCGTGCGGCCGGCATCCCGACGCGCGTCGTCACGGGTTATCAAGGCGGCGAAAAAAACCCGGTGGACGGCTATGTCATCGTGCGCCAATCCGATGCTCACGCGTGGGCCGAAGTCTGGCTGCCGCAGCGCGGCTGGGTGCGCATTGACCCGACAGCCGCTGTTGCACCTTCGCGCATAGAACTGGGATTGGCTTCCGCAATGCCGGCCGGGGAACCGCTGCCCATGCTGATGCGCAGGCAATTCTCCTGGTTGCGCGACGTACGCTTCCAATGGGAAGCGGTGACCAACACCTGGAACCAGTGGGTGCTGGGCTACAATCCAGAAAGGCAACGCGAAGTGTTAAGCCGGCTGGGTATGCACGAACCGGATTGGCGCAGCATGACGGCGGCGCTGACCGCACTGTGCGGCCTTCTCATGCTGGCGCTGACCGCCTTGGCGCTGCGCCAACATCAACGCCTCGACGCCGCGCAGCGCGCCTGGAACAAGCTAAGCTGCAAGCTCGCGCCGCTGAATCTGGCACGCCGTAGCTTTGAGGGCCCGCTATTCTATGCCAATCGGGTGGGCGAGACGGCGCCACATATCGCCGCGCCGGTACGCACTATCGCCGACCTCTACATCACACTGCGATACGCACCCGCGCCCGCGCCGCCCAGTGAAGAAACCAAGACGCGAATCGTAGAGTTACGTCGCCACATTGCCAATTTAAACGTGAACGAAATGCCATGACCCGCAACGCTTTGTTGTTTTTTCTGTTTATCGGCTGTTCAATCGGCGCTGAAGCTAAACGCCCGCCCGAGCATTTCGCGAAGCGCGCCGAAGTACGTGAATTCGTCGTCGCCATGCATGACAAGCACGGTTTCGAGATCGCCCCGCTGCTGCGGCTCTTCAGCCAAGCCCAGCCGCAACCCAAAGCGATCAAGGCCATCATGCCGCCGCGTGACCCGGGCATCCGTTCATGGCGCACCTATCGCTCACGCTATGTAGAACGGGTGCGGATCGAAGGCGGTGTGCGTTTCTGGAGGCGCAATCAGGGCACCCTTGCCGAAGCGCGCGAACGCTACGGCGTGCCTGAGGAAATCATCGTCGCCATCATCGGCGTGGAAACCATTTACGGCCGCCACGTCGGCAAGTTTCCCACCTTGGCAACTCTGGTCACGCTGGCTTTCGACTATCCGCCACGCGCAGCGCTATTCCGCCGTGAGCTGGAAGAATTTTTACTGCTGGCGCGCGAATCGAACCGCGATCCCTTGAGCTATCGTAGCTCGTATGCTGGCGCGCTGGGCATACCGCAATTTCTGCCTAGCAGCGTACGTAACTGGGGCGTGGATTTCGACGGCGACGGACGCATCGATCTGGCTGGCAGCGAGGCAGATGCCATCGGCAGCGTGGCAAATTTTCTCCAGAGCCACGGCTGGGAAGCGGACGGCCCGGTGGCGGTTCGGGTGAGCGTGTCCGGCGAAGGTTATGCGGAATTGATCGCCGCCGGCATCCAGCCGCGCTTTATGCCAATAGAATTTCTCGATTTGGGCGTCACCGTCCCGCCCGACGCGCCTCAAGGGCCTTGTGCGCTAATCGACCTGGTGACACCGAACGACGCGACAGAATACTGGCTCGGCTATGGCAATTTCTATGCACTCACGCGCTACAACCGCTCGAGCTTTTACGCCATGGCGGTGTACGCGCTGTCGCGGGAACTGACCGAGGAACGCCGGCGATCAAACGGCGACGAAAATTGACAAGCTAACAATGAATGCGCATTGCCATGTCATGTAGGGTGGCGGCGCGTGTCAAGGTAGTTGTCGCGTCAATCATGCAGTCAACGGTTGCCTATCGTGACCAGCCAAATGCGTCTTTATGATGGAGTCACGTTCCGG
>JAYUNL010000204.1:0-4506 GCA_043761745.1 Rhodocyclaceae bacterium | reverse complement strand
GATCGATTTCGTAGAACTCGGTGATGTTTTCGCCGAGCAGGCGCAGTGCTTCCGTGACAAACCCCCGGCCAGCGTGATTGACGATGAAGCCCGGCGTGTCCTTGGCGCGCACCGGCGTGTGGCCGATGCGGGTTGCCAGCACCGTCAGCGCATCGCCTACCCAGGATTCGGTGAGCAGGCCGTCGATGACTTCCACCACTTTCATCAGCGGCACCGGATTGAAGAAATGGAAGCCGGCGACGCGGCCCGGCTTGCGGCAGGCGGCGGCGATGGCGGTGACGGAGAGCGAGGAGGTATTGCTGGCGAACAGGCAGTCTTCGCTGACGATATCCTCCAGCGCTTTGAAGAGCTGGCGCTTGATGTCGAGATTTTCGACGATGGCTTCGACCACCACATGGCAGGGCGCCATGGCCTGCAGATCGCTCGCCACGACCAGCTTGTCTGCGGCGGCTTGCGCAGCTTCGGCGCTGATCTTGCCTTTCGAGGCAAGCGCGTTGAGCGTTGCGCTGATCGCGTCTTTGGCGCCGCTGGCGGCATTGGCCATCTGGTCGAACAGGATGACGCGGACGCCGGCCTGGGCGGCGATTTGAGCAATGCCGCGCCCCATGGCGCCGGTGCCGACGAGGCCGAGAGTGAGATCGGAAGCGTTGATATCGGGTTTCATTATTTTTCTAAAGGAGAGCGTTGGGGAAAGGTAGACAGAAAGTATGGAGGAAGCGCTTCAAAGAAAAGGCCGTGCGCATGTCACGGCCCGCTCATCATGCGCGACTTATCATGCGCGACTCATCGCAGCGCGCTTACCAAAGCTTGTACCAAGGCTCCGGGCGATTCAGGCCGCGTTCGTAATACACGCTCTTGGGGAAATTTTTGCGCATTACGCGTTCGGCATCATCGCGCAAATCGTTCAAGCCCATCGCGTCATACGCCTTGATCATGATGAACAGCGCCTCCTCGTTGGCCGGCGCATCGGGATAGACTTTGATAGTGTAGCTGGCGCGATTGGCAGCGGCGAGATAGGCGCCGCGCGTCATGTAGTAGCGCGCCACGTGCACTTCACCTGAAGCCAGTGCGTTCACGAGATAGGCCATGCGCTGGGTTGCGTCGGCCGCGTATTTGCTGTCCGGGAACTTGGTGACCAATTCCTTGAAGGCGACGAAGGATTCCCGCGCGGCTTTCTGATCGCGTTCGGTGAGATCCTGCATGGCGACGCTGGAGAGCAGTCCCAGGTCGTCGTTGAAATTGACCAGCCCCTTCAGGTAGTACATGTAGTCGATATTGGGGTGGTTCGGGTGCAGCTTGATGAAGCGGTCGCAGGCGGACAGCGCCGCCGTCGCGTCATGCGATTTGTAGTAGGCGTAGGCCGTCTCGATCTGCGCCTGTTGGGCGTAGCGGCCGTAGGGATAGCGCGCTTCGAGTTTTTCGTAGAACTTGATGGCCTGGTCATAATTGCCGTCGGCCATGGCTTCCTTGGCGGTGGCGTAGAGCTTGTTGGCCGACCAACTGGCGCTGTCGTCAACCGTCTCGGGCAGCAAGCCGCAGCCGGAAACCAGCAGCACGAGTAGCCCGACTGCGACTGCGAGACGTGAGATCATACGCATGTGGAAACCCCGAATTTGGATCGCGCCGATTATAGCGCAAACGCCTCTTCCGTCCGACCGATCGAACTTGACGTGCCGGCTGATTGTGCCGGCCTGCGGCTGGATCAGGCCTTGGCTCGCTTGCTCCCGGAACACTCGCGCAACCGTCTCGCGGCTTGGACCAAGTCGGGCCGCGTGCGCCTGGGCGGCGCCGCTGTGGACCCGAAGCACAAGGTCTGGGGCGGCGAGCGCATCACGGTGGCGCCCGAGCCCTCGGCCGAGGATCATGCGCGTCAGGCCGAAGATATTCCGCTAACCATCGTCCATGAAGACGATGTCATCCTCATCATCAACAAGCCGGCCGGCCTGGTGGTGCACCCGGGCAGCGGCAACTGGCAGGGCACCATGCTGAATGCACTCTTGCATCATGCGCCGCCGCTCGCCGCCATACCGCGCGCCGGTATCGTGCACAGACTCGACAAGGACACCAGCGGTCTGTTGGTGGTGGCGAAAACCCTGGAAGCGCAAACCGATCTGGTGCGCCAACTGCAAGCGCGCACAGTGACGCGGCATTATTTGGCCTTGGTCCAGGGGCGTGTCACGAAGGAGGGTACCGTCGATGCGCCCATCGGCCGCCACCCGGTGCAGCGCACGAAAATGGCCGTCGTCGAGAATGGCCGGCCGGCGCGCACGCACTACCACGTGCTGGAAAGTTTTGCCCATGCCACCTTGCTGGAATGCGCGCTGGAATCCGGTCGTACGCATCAGATACGCGTGCATATGGCGGAGATCAAGCATCCGCTGGTGGGCGATCCCGTCTATGGGCCGCGTGCGGTCAAGCAAGCGCTGCTCACGGCCTTCTCTCGTCAGGCGCTGCATGCCTGGCGCCTGGCGCTGCGGCATCCAAAGAGCGGAGAGGAAGTCGGCTGGGAAGCGCCGCTGCCTGAAGACTTCGCACAATTGCTGGCCGCGCTACGCGAGGCCGAGCAATGAGCTCTGCGATGCCTGTGCTACTGCCCGATTGGCCTGCGCCCGATCGCGTGGCTGCGCTGGTGACGACGCGCGCCGGCGGCGTGAGTCAGGGCGCCTATGCCAGCCTGAATCTCGCCACCCATGTCGGTGATGATGCGGCGGCGGTTGTTGAAAACCGTCACAGATTAGGCGAACAGTTGCCTGCCGAGCCGGCCTGGCTGAACCAGGTGCATGGCTGTGGCGTGCTGCGGGCCGAAGAGGCCGGGCGCGCTGGTGAAGCCGATGCGGTCTATACACGTCGCGCCAATACCGTGTGCGCGGTGTTGACGGCGGATTGTCTGCCAGTGCTGTTATGCGACGACGGCGGCAGCGTGGTCGCGGCCGCGCACGCCGGCTGGCGCGGCTTGGCGGGCGGCGTCGTCGAAGCGGCGGTGGGGGCGATGAATGTTACCCCGGCGCGGTTACTAGCCTGGCTGGGTCCGGCCATCGGGCCTCTGGCGTTTGAAGTTGGCAGCGAAGTGCGTGCGGCGTTTCTGGCGCATGACGCGGTGGCTACTGCGGCGTTCACCGCAGGCCAAAACGGTAAGTGGCTGGCCGATCTCTATGCCTTGGCGCGCTTGCGTCTGGCTAAGCTGGGCGTCACCCGCGTTTTCGGCGGTGGCGAGTGCACTTACAGCGATGTGCAACGCTGGTATTCCTACCGGCGCGACGGCGCAACCGGGCGTATGGCGACATTGATCTGGTTGCGAGGGTGAATGCATGTGTGACTGCTTGAGTGAATGCGTGGCGCATGGGCTATCGTTGGCGAATCACCCGTATAATTTGCGCTCTTTTCGAGGTGACCCATGTCTGTATTGAGCTGGATCGTTGTGATGTCCCTGCTGGGCGGCACGCTCAGTGTGTTGGCCGCCGCCGCGGTGGCGCTCACGACGCGCGGCAGTTGGGTGCCAATGTTGATCAGCTACGCCATAGGCGCTTTGCTGGGCGCGGCCTTTCTCGAAGTACTGCCGCATGCTTTCGAGGCGAGCAAGGATGCAAGTACGGCCGCCGCCTATGTCTTGGCCGGCATACTGGGCTTTTTCGTGCTGGAAAAGCTGGTGTTGTGGCGGCATTGCCACGACGACCATTGCGAAGGTCACGAGGCCCAAACGCCTGCGGACGATCATGGGCGCAGCGGCTTGATGATCGTCATCGGCGACACCTTTCACAACTTTGTCGACGGTGTGCTCATCGCGGCGGCCTTCATGCAGGACATCAAACTGGGCGTGATTACCGCCCTGGCCATCATCGCGCATGAAATTCCGCAGGAAGTGGGTGACTTCCTCATCCTGCTGCATTCGGGTTACTCGCGTATGCGTGCGCTGGCCTTTAATTTGCTGTCCAGCTTGGCTACCGTGGTGGGCGGCATGCTTGCCTACTTCGCCTTGAGCGCCGCACAGGACGCGGTGCCGGCGCTCCTGGCCTTGGCGGCCGCGAGCATGATTTACGTCGCCGTGGCCGATCTGATTCCGGGCCTGCACAAGCGTCCCGAGCTGCGCGCAACGGCGCAGCAGGTGCTACTCATCGCGCTGGGCATTGGCACCATCCGCCTCGCCCACTTTATGGTCGATCACTTCATCGCCTAGGCGTCGCTTGCGGCGGCGCCGTTCCGGCGTGCCGAACAACCAGAGAAACAGCGCCAGCGGGGCGAGGCCGTAGAGGCAGAGAGTCAATAGTCCCGCGACGACGCTGGATTCGGTCAGCGCCATCATCAGCACGACGTAGAGCCAGCCGATGGCAATGATGTACATGGTTGCTATCATACCGCCAAAAAAACGGGCAGCCGAAGCTGCCCGTTTTTGAGTGGCGCGATGTCGGCTTAATACTAATTCGCGTTCAATGATATAGATGTTATCCATTTGAATCCGGCCAAGCTTTGCATACGAGAAGGATCGGATTCGAGTGCCAATAATCCTGC
>JAYUNL010000203.1:0-40233 GCA_043761745.1 Rhodocyclaceae bacterium | reverse complement strand
CGGTGCGACAAAATGGCTGCGAGCCAACCCAAGTGTTGTTTATCCCCAACGAATTCACCACCTAGACCCGTGGTGGCATGGATTCCGTTTCACCCTCTGCTAGAATACCCGACCTTTTTGGTCAGGACTGAACCCCGACGTGTCGAGCGAGCTTCTCGTCAATATCAGCAACCTCAGCTTCACCTACGACAAGCGGCCGGTGTTGAGTGGCATCAACATGAAAATCCCGCGCGGCAAGGTGGTGGCCATTATGGGCCAGAGCGGTTGCGGCAAAACCACGACGTTGCGCTTGATCGGCGGGCAGTTGAAGCCGTCCTCCGGTGAAGTTACGGTGGCGGGGCAGGCTGTGCACGAACTCGATAACGACGGCCTTTACGCTTTGCGTCGCCGCATGGGCATGTTGTTCCAGTTTGGCGCGTTGTTCACCGATATGTCAGTCTTCAACAACGTCGCTTTCCAGATGCGCGAGCATACCGATTTGCCCGAAGAACTCATCCACGATCTGGTGCTGCTCAAGCTCAACGCGGTTGGTTTGCGCGGTGCGCAGGATCTCATGCCATCCGAGCTTTCCGGCGGCATGGCGCGCCGGGTGGCCCTGGCGCGGGCAATCGCGCTGGACCCCCTGCTCATGATGTACGATGAACCTTTTACCGGCCTGGATCCGATCACCATGGGCGTCATCGGCCAGCTCATCCGCAAACTCAACGACGCGCTGGGCGGCAGTTCCATCATCGTCACGCATGATGTGCAGGAGTCGCTACAGATCGTCGATTACATCTATTTCATGGCGGACGGCAAAGTGGTGGCAGAAGGCACGCCCGACGAAATTCGCGCCTCCGACAAAGCCTATGTGCACCAGTTCGTTTGGGGCGAAATCGACGGGCCGGTGCCCTTCCAATATCCTTCTGCGCCCTATCGCGAGCAGATTTACGGCGCGAGCATGAAAGAAGCCGCGCATGTTTGATCGTGTTATTTCGGCAGTACGCGGCCTGGGCCGGCGCGTGACGGATCGCCTCTGGCGTTTGGGTTACGCCGCGCGCTTTTTTGTAATGATCTTGCTATCGTCGGGCACCAGCTTCCGACGCTTTTCCCTGATCATCCGGGAAATTTATTTCACCGGCGTGCAGTCGCTCATCATCATTCTGGTATCTGGCCTTTTCGTCGGCATGGTGCTGGGCCTGCAAGGCTATGACACCCTCCAGCGCTACGGTTCGGGCGAAGCGCTGGGCGTGCTGGTGGCCCTCTCGCTGGTGCGCGAACTGGGGCCGGTGGTGGCGGCGCTGCTTTTCGCCAGCCGCGCCGGCAGTGCCATCACTGCCGAGATCGGCCTGATGAAAGCCACCGAGCAGCTCTCAGCCATGGAAATGATGGCGGTGAATCCCATTGCCCGCGTGGTCGCACCGCGCTTCTGGGCTGGCGTGATTTCCATGCCGCTGCTGGCTGCGCTATTTTCCGCCATGGGGGTGTTTGGTGGCTACTTGATCGGCGTGCGGCTGATCGGTGTGGATGAAGGCTCGTTCTGGTCGCAGATGCAGGCATCGGTGGATTTTGGTGAAGACATCATGAATGGCGTGCTGAAGAGCTTCGTCTTCGGCGTGATCGTTACCTGGATCGCCGTCTTCGAGGGCTACGATTCCGAACCGACTGCAGAAGGCGTTTCAGGCGCCACCACACGCACTGTAGTTACTTCTTCCTTGGCCATTCTGGCCGCGGACTTTATTCTCACAGCGTTGATGTTTCGGGGAGCTTAAGGCTTATGAACCGAATGACTTTGGATCTTTGGGTTGGTTTTTTCGTCGCCATCGGTTTGGGCGCACTGTTGTTTTTAGCCCTCAAAGTGGGCAACCTCAGTACGTCCAATATGGCCGAAACCTATGTTGTCAAGGCTAAATTTGATAACATCGGTGGCCTGAAAGTGCGCGCACCGGTGAAAAGCGCGGGTGTGGTGGTTGGACGCGTCAGCGAAATTCAGTTCGATCCGGCCGCTTACGAGGCGGTGGTGAGCCTGGCGCTGGATGGCCGCTACAAGTTTCCGCGCGACACTTTCGCGAAGATACGCACCTCGGGCTTGCTGGGCGAGCAGTACGTTGGGTTGTCGGCCGGTGGTGATCCGGAAGCGCTCAAGGCTGGCGACACCGTAAAGAAAACGGAGTCGGCCATGGTGCTGGAAGACCTCATCGGCCAGTTTGTTTTCAACAAAGCCGCTGAAGGAACCGCACCGAAGTGACGTTATTAGGCAAGGAACAACAAACAGGTGAATCCATGAAAACAGCCTTTGCCATGAGAATCAGTGTCTTGTGTCTCGCGTGCGCGGCGGCGCTATTGAGCGGTTGCGCGACGAGCGGCAGCCCCAAAGACCCCATTGAAGGTTTCAACCGGGCCATGTTCTCTCTGAATGAGGGCGTGGATAAGGTCGTCATCAAACCGGTCGCCCAAGGCTACGATGCCGTCCTGCCGCAGCCGGTACAAACCGGGGTGGTGAATGTATTCTCCAACGTCGCGGATGTGCCGATCGCCCTCAACAATCTGCTGCAAGGCAAGCCGGGCCAGGCGCTTTCCGATGGCGGCCGCTTCCTCATCAACAGCACTTTGGGCTTGCTTGGTATTTTCGATGTGGCGAGCCAGATGGGTCTGGAGAAGCACGACGAAGACTTCGGCCAGACCTTCGGCCGCTGGGGCATAGGCGACGGCGCCTATGTGGTGCTGCCATTCTTCGGCCCGCGCACCGTGCGTGACAGCGTCGGCTTTGTGGTGGATATTTATGCCGACCCGTTGACTCATATCGAAAATGTGCCGGCCCGCAATTCGCTGATCGCCCTGCGCATTGTTAGCGCTCGCGCCGAATTGCTAAAGGTAGACAAGATTGTGGAAGAGGCGGCGCTGGACAAGTACAGCTACATTCGCGACGCCTATTTGCAGCATCGTCGCAGCGTGATCTATGACGGTAATCCGCCTAGGCTAAGCGACGATTGACAGATGCCCCGCTTCATTTAAACCGACTTTTTTCAGGGAACGCCATGAAGTTCTTCTTTGTATTGCTGGCCACCGCCGGCCTGTTGCTCCCGCTGGGCGTACAAGCCCAGGACGCCACCGCACCCGATGCGCTGGTCAAGACGGTCACCAACGAAGTGCTGGATATCATCCGCAAGGATAAAGATATCCAGGCCGGTAGCACCAAGCGCGCGATCGAGTTGATCGAGGCCAAAGTGTTGCCCCACTTCAACTTCGCCCATATGACCGCGCTGGCCCTGGGCAAGGAATGGCGCAAGGCCAATCCTGCTCAGCAAAAGGTGCTGATAGAGGAATTTCATACGTTGCTTGTGCGCACTTATTCCAATGCCCTGACTGCCTACAAGAACCAGACGGTGGAATTCAAACCGCTACAGATGCAACCGGGCGACACCGACGTGACGGTGCACACGCAAATCAATCAGCCGGGCGGCAAACCCCTCACGCTCGACTACAGCATGGAAAAGCTGCCGCAAGGCTGGAAGGTCTATGACGTAGTTGTGGCTGGCGTAAGTCTTGTCACCAACTATCGCGATTCCTTTTCGACCGAAGTGCGTAATGGTGGCATCGACGGTCTCATCAAGACGCTGCAAACCAAGAACAGCGGCGCTCAGGATACGGCGGCTGTCAAGAAATGATCAGTGTGGCGGGAGAGCGCCTAGCGGTCACCGGTGCGCTAACGCTTGCCAACGCGCGGGCCTTGCTCGAAGCAGGTAGCGCGCAGCTTTCGCGGCCGGAGAATGTGTTTGATCTGTCGGCCGTACAGGAGGTCGACTCCTCGGGTTTGACCGTGTTGTTCGGCTGGGTGCGTGCCGCCACGCGCCAGGGCCGCAAGGTGAAAATTGTCAACCCACCGCAAAACCTGCTCAGTCTTGCCGAGTTGTACGGCGTCAGCGACCTCATTCCGCTCGCGTAGCGGCTGCGGGCAATTTGAAGGCTGGGCGGCGAGCAATCGCCCGCAGCCGGCAATCACATTCCATGACTTCCGCCATCCGCATTGAAGGCGTCACCAAGCGCTATGGCCAGGTACAAGCGCTGGCGGGTGTCGATCTCGACATCGCGCAAGGCGAATTCTTCGGCCTGCTTGGGCCGAATGGCGCCGGCAAGACCACGCTGATCTCCGCCTTGGCGGGCCTCACGCGAGCCGATTCCGGCCGCCTCGCTGTCATGGGTCACGATGTCGTGACCGGGTATCGCGCCGCGCGTCGCCTGCTTGGCGTGGTGCCGCAGGAACTGGTGTTCGATCCCTTTTTCACGGTGCGCGAAACGCTGCGTATCCAGTCCGGCTACTATGGCATTCGTGACAACGCGTCGTGGATAGATGAAATTCTTGACGCGCTGGACCTCACCGCCAAGGCCGACACCAATATGCGCCAGTTGTCCGGCGGCATGAAGCGGCGCGTGCTGGTGGCCCAGGCCCTGGTGCATCGTCCGCCTGTCATCGTGCTGGACGAGCCGACCGCCGGCGTCGATGTCGAACTGCGTCAAGGGCTGTGGAGTTTTATTCGCCGCCTGAATCGCGATGGCCACACTATCGTGCTGACCACGCATTATCTGGAAGAGGCGGAAAAGCTTTGCGGCCGTATCGCCATGCTGAAGCAGGGACGCATTGTGACGCTGGATACCACTGCCGATCTGTTGCGGCGTTTTTCGGCGCATACCTTGCGCCTGCGCCTGACGCCAGGCGCGCAACTACCGACCGCTTTGCGTACTCGCGCGGTCGCTGTGCCGGAGACGGCTGGCGATTTGAGCTTTACGCTGGAAAGCTGCGACGAAGTCGCGGTCATATTGCAGGCCCTGCGAGAGGCGGGTTGCCACATTGACGACATCGAAATCGTCAAGCCCGACCTCGAAGACGTCTTCGTTCGCGTGATGCATCTGGTATGAGCGGCTTCGTCACACTATTCCAAAAGGAAGTGCTGCGTTTCTGGAAGGTAGGCTTCCAGACCGTGGCGGCGCCGGTGCTCACGGTGCTACTGTATTTGCTGGTCTTTGCACACGTGCTGCAAGCCCATATCAAGGTGTATGAGAACGTCTCTTATGCGGCCTTCCTGGTTCCTGGGCTGATTATGATGGCGGTTTTGCAGAACGCCTTTTCCAACAGTTCGTCGTCGCTCATTCAGTCCAAGGTGACAGGCAATATTATTTTCATGCTGCTGCCGCCGATTTCGTATCGCCAGTTTTTTCTGGCCTATGTGCTGGCGGCGGTGGTGCGCGGTGTGGTCGTGGGCCTGGGCGTGCTGTTGATGACGCTGTGGTTCGTCGATCTGCCTTATCGCGAGCCGCTGTGGATATTGCTCTTCGCTTTGCTGGGCGGCGCGATCATGGGTTCGCTGGGCGTGATCGCCGGCATTTGGGCGGACAAGTTCGATCAGCTTGCGGCTTTTCAGAATTTCATCATTGTGCCGCTGACGTTTCTTTCCGGCGTGTTCTACTCGATTCATTCGCTGCCGCCGTTTTGGCAACGTGTCTCGCATTTCAACCCGATCTTTTACATGATCGACGGTTTTCGCTATGGTTTTTTCGGCGTCTCGGACGTGGCGCCGCTCTTGAGCTTAAGCATTATCGGCGCTTGCTTTATAGTGCTGTCCGTACTCACCTTGTGGCTGCTCAAGACGGGCTACAAGCTTCGCGCTTAATCACGTAGGAATGAAAAATGGTTGAACCGGAAGACATCAAGAATTACATCGCTCAGGGATTGCAGTGCGAGCACGTCAACGTCGTCGGCGACGGTTCGCATTTCGAGGCTGTCATTGTGAGCGCCGACTTTGAAGGCAAAAACCGCATCCAGCGCCAGCAGCTCGTCTACAAGGCGCTAGGTGGCCGCATGGAGAGCGGCGAGATACACGCGCTCTCCATGCGTACCCTGACCCCGGAGGAATGGCAGCAGCAAAATGGATAAACTCCTTGTCGAAGGTGGCGTGCCGTTGCGCGGGGCGATCTCTATCTCCGGCGCAAAAAACGCCGCGCTGCCCCTGATGTGCGCGGCGCTGCTTACTGACGAGCCGCTGCATCTGGCCAATGTGCCGCACCTTAACGACATCTCCACCATGCTGCGTCTGTTGGCGAAGATGGGCGTCGAGGTTACGCTCGACGAGAACAACGGCCTGACGCTCAACGCCGCACACCTGGATAAGCCCGAAGCGCCCTACGACCTCGTCAAGACCATGCGTGCCTCCATACTCACCCTGGGCCCGCTGCTGGCGCGGGCCGGCCAGGCGCGCGTTTCCCTGCCCGGCGGCTGCGCCATCGGGGCGCGGCCGGTCGACATCCATATTCGCGGTTTGCAAGCCATGGGTGCGGAGATTCATGTGGAGCACGGCTACATCGAAGCGCGCGCCAAGCGGCTGCGCGGCGCCAAAATATGCTGCGATCTCGTCACCGTCACCGGTACCGAAAACCTGATGATGGCGGCGGCCCTGGCCGAGGGTACGACGACGATTGAAAGCGCCGCGCGCGAGCCCGAGGTCGTCGATCTCGCCAACTGCCTCAATGCTATGGGCGCAAAAGTCAGCGGCGCCGGCAGCGACGTCATCACCATAGAAGGCGTGGAACGCTTACATGGCGCGCATCATCGCATCATGCCGGATCGCATCGAAACCGGTACCTTTCTCGTCGCTACGGCGGTCACCGGCGGCCAGGTGCGGCTGAATGGCACAACGGGCGCCATCCTCGACGCCGTCATCGAGAAGCTGCGCGAAGCCGGTGCGCACATCGAAACCTACGATAACGCCATTGAGATATCCGCAAGCGGCCCGCTCAAGGCGGTCAGCTTGCGCACCGCACCTTACCCCGCTTTTCCCACCGATATGCAGGCCCAGTTCATGGCCATGAATTGTGTCGCCGAGGGCACCGCCGTTATCACCGAAACCATATTCGAAAACCGCTTCATGCACGCGCAGGAGTTGCTGCGGCTGGGGGCTGAAATCGAGATCAATGGTAATACTGCGGTGGTCAAAGGCAGATCGCAACTCGATGGCGCCACCGTGATGGCCACCGACCTGCGTGCCTCCGCCAGCCTGGTGATCGCCGGCCTGGTAGCGCGCGGCGACACGTTGATCGACCGCATCTACCACCTGGATCGCGGTTACGAGCATATCGAAGAGAAGCTCTCGCAACTTGGCGCGCGCATCCGACGAGTTCATTGAAAGGCTGCCACGGATTACGCGGATCAACGCGGATAATGCCCATGAAAAAGATCCGCGTGCATCCGCGTAATCTGCGGCCAAGCTTTTTTCTACGTTAAAATTCAATTTTCGCCAAGCGAGGCATCGCCGTGACCGGCATCACTATTGCCCTTTCCAAGGGCCGCATTTTTGAAGAGACTTTGCCGCTGCTTGCGGCGGCGGGTATTGTGCCGTCCGACGATCCGGAGAGCTCGCGCAAGCTCATCCTTGCCACCAACCGGGCCGATGTACGGCTGGTGATCGTGCGTGCCTCCGATACGCCGACCTATGTGCAATATGGTGCCGCCGATCTGGGTATCGCCGGCAAGGATGTGCTGATCGAGCATGGTGGCATGGGTCTCTATCAGCCGCTCGATCTGAAAATTGCCCAGTGCCGCATGGTCGTGGCGGTGCCCGAGGGCTTCGACTACGAGCAGGCGGTCCGGCGCGGCGCACGGTTGCGCGTGGCGACGAAGTACATCAAGACGGCGCGCGAACACTTCGCCGCCAAGGGCGTGCATGTCGACCTCATCAAGCTCTACGGCTCCATGGAACTCGCGCCGCTGGTAGGCTTGGCCGATGCCATCGTCGATCTGGTTTCCAGCGGCAACACTTTACGCGCCAACAATCTGCGCGCGGTGGAAGACATCATGCCGATATCATCGCGATTGATCGTCAATCAAGCCGCGCTGAAAATGAAACGCGAGCAATTGCAGCCGGTGATTGACGCTTTCGCCGGAGCCGTCAAATGAACTTGGCGCGTCGTCTAAGCTCGACCGACGCCGACTTCCAAAAGCAGCTCGCGGCGCTCCTGGCTTTCGAAAGCGCTCAGGATGAAAGTGTCGAGCGAACCGTAGGCGAGATACTTTCGGCTGTGCGTAGCAATGGTGACGCCGCAGTGCTCGACTACACACGGCGCTTCGATCATCTCGATGTCAAAAGCATGGTCGAGCTGGAGCTGCCCAAGCGCGAGCTGGACGCGGCGCTTGTCAGTTTGCCGGCTGAGCAGCGCGAGGCTTTGGAACAGGCTGCCTCTCGTATTGCGCTCTACCATCAGCACCAGCTCGCCACCTCATGGGAATACACCGAAGCTGACGGCACGCGCCTGGGCCAGAAAGTCACGCCGCTGGATCGGGTTGGCCTCTACGTGCCGGGCGGCAAGGCGTCCTACCCGAGCTCCGTGCTGATGAACGCCATTCCCGCCAAGGTGGCCGGCGTGGGCGAACTCATCATGGTGGTACCGACGCCGCACGGCGAAAAGAATGCGCTGGTGCTGGCTGCGGCGGCGATCACCGGCGTCGACCGCGTGTTCACCATCGGCGGTGCGCAGGCTGTGGGCGCATTGGCCTACGGCACGCAAACGATTCCGCAAGTAGACAAAATCGTTGGCCCCGGCAACGCCTATGTGGCGGCAGCCAAGCGCCGCGTCTTCGGCGTGGTGGGCATAGACATGGTGGCGGGGCCTTCCGAGGTGCTGATCATTGCCGACGGCACCACCGATCCGGACTGGGTGGCCATGGATCTTTTCGCCCAGGCCGAGCACGACGAGATGGCGCAATCCATTTTATTGTGTCCGGATCGCGCTTACCTGGAGCGAGTCGAACGTAGCATCGCCCGCCTGTTGCCTGAGCTGCCACGCAAGGACGTCATCACCAAGTCGCTCAAAGGTCGCGGCGCCCTGATCGAAGTGCGCGATCTCGATGAAGCTTGTGCCATCGCCAACCGAATCGCACCGGAGCATCTGGAATTGTCGGTGGCTGCCCCGAACGCGCTGGTCGAAAAAATACGCCATGCCGGCGCTATTTTCCTCGGGCGCTATACCTCCGAATCACTAGGCGATTACTGCGCCGGCCCGGATCACGTGCTGCCAACGTCACGCAGCGCGCGTTTCTCCTCGCCGCTGGGCGTCTACGACTTCCAGAAGCGCACCTCCATCATCGAAGTTTCCGAAGCGGGCGCGCAGACCCTCGGGCACATCGCGTCCATCCTGGCTCACGGCGAAGGCCTGCAAGCCCATGCACGGGCAGCGGAATTGCGTTTGAAACGCTGAAAAATCTGGACCCGGATCAACACGGATGAACGCGGATTAAATCCGATAGAAGTCCGCGCCTATCCGCACTAATCCGCGTCAAAATCAAGAAGCCAGAATATTCTTGAGCGCCGCCAGCAGCGCGGCGCATTGGGCGTCGGTGCCTACCGTGATGCGCAGGAACTGTTCGATGCGCGGCAGTTTGAAGTGGCGCACGATGATGCCGTGGCTGCGCAGCGCGGCGGTGAGTTGGGCGGCGTCGCGCGCGGGATGGCGGGCGAAAACGAAGTTCGCTGCAGAGGGCAGGCAAGCCAAGCCCAGCGTGGCGAGTTCGCGCACCAGAACTTCGCGGCTAGCCATGATGGCGCGGCGCGTGCAATCGAAGTGCTCCACGTCCTCGATGGCGGCGACGGCGCCGGCGATGGCCAGCCGCCCCAACGGATAGGAATTGAAACTGTTCTTGACGCGCTCCAACGCTTCGATGAGATCGACGTGACCCAGCGCGAAGCCGACGCGCAAGCCAGCCAGCGAGCGCGACTTCGACAGGGTTTGCACCACCAGCAGATTGTGGAATTGGGCTATGAGCGGCACGGCTGATTCGGCGCCGAAATCCACATAGGCTTCATCGACTACCACTACCGAATCCTGATTGGCGCGCAGCAGCTTTTCGATTTCAGTCAGCGCCAGCGGACGGCCCGTCGGCGCATTCGGGTTGGCGAAGATGATGCCGCCATTGGGCTGAGCGTAATCCGCCACGCGGATTTCAAATTGATCGGTGAGCGGCACCGTCGCGTACTGCACGTTATAGAGGCCGCAGTACACGGGATAGAAGCTGTAGGTGATGTCCGGGAACAGCAGCGGTCGGCCGTGCTTGAGCAAGGCCATGAAGGTATGCGCCAGCACTTCGTCGGAGCCATTACCAACAAAAACCTGGCGACGCGTGAGCCCTGAACGATGGGCGATGGCATCCTTGAGCCGGTCGGCATTGGGATCAGGATAGAGACGAAGTTCATCGCCCAGCGCCGCTTGCACTGCTTCGATGACGTGTGGCGAAGGGCCGTAGGGGCTCTCGTTTGTATTGAGCTTGATGAGATTGGGCAGCTTGGGCTGCTCGCCCGGCACATAAGGCGTCAGGTTGTGTACGACCGCGCTCCAGTAGCGATTCATAAGCGTTTTATAACAGCGAGAGTGAGGTGCGACGAAAGTCAAAATGGTATCATGCTGGCCTAAGCTCTTTTAGCTTCGCCTTTTTTTAGCTTCGCCTTGTACCCACCAACTTCCACTCTTCCTGCTTCGGTGCTCCATGCGGCAAGCCGAAATTTCGCGTCACACGCTCGAAACCCAGATCACTGTCCGTCTCAACCTGGACGGTAGCGGCATCGCCAAGCTTGCGACCGGCGTACCTTTTCTCGACCACATGCTGGATCAGGTGGCGCGTCACGGCATGATGGATATCGAGGTGGAGGCCAAGGGCGATTTGCATATCGATGCACATCACACCGTCGAAGACATCGGCATCACGCTGGGCCAGGCGCTGGCCGAGGCCATTGGCGACAAGAAGGGCATACGCCGCTACGGCCATGCCTATGTGCCGCTCGATGAAGCCTTGTCGCGCGTGGTGGTGGATTTCTCCGGTCGCCCTGGGCTATTTTTCAATGTCGAATTCAGCCGAGCGATGATCGGCAGTTTCGATGTCGATCTCACCCAGGAATTTTTCCAGGGCTTGGTGAATCACGCCCAGATCACGCTGCACGTCGACAACCTGAATGGCGAAAACGCCCACCATCAGTGCGAAACGGTGTTCAAAGCTTTTGGTCGCGCACTGCGCATGGCCGCCGAATTCGATCCTCGTGCGGCAGGCAGCGTGCCGTCCACCAAGGGCAGCTTGTAGCGGTTTCGGGTTTCGGGTTGAAGCCCGCGATGTCGAAACTCGAAACTCGAAACACCAAACTGCGAAACACCGCAATGAACACCGTCGCTATAGTCGATTACGGCATGGGCAATTTGCGTTCGGTCGCCAAGGCGATTGAACATGTTGCCCCGGAGGCTCATGTACTGGTCACTTCCGACCCGCAAGCCGTGGCGGCGGCCAGTCGCGTGGTGGTGCCCGGCCAGGGCGCCATGCCGGATTGCATGCGCGAACTGGAGGGCCGTGGTCTGCGTGCCGCGGTGATCGAGGCGGCCGCGTCCAAACCCTTCCTGGGCATTTGTATCGGTTTGCAAATGTTGTTCGACAGCAGCGAAGAGGGTAATGTCGCCGGGCTGGGCGTGTTGCCGGGCCGGGTGCGCCGTTTTCCCGAAGCGCGCATGCTGGCGTCGGATGGCAGCCGGCTCAAGGTGCCCCACATGGGCTGGAACGAGGTGCGCCAAGCGCAGCCGCACGCCTTGTGGGAAGGCATAGAAGACGGCGCGCGCTTCTACTTCGTGCATAGCTATTACGTTGATGCGGCCGAGCCGGCGCTGGTGGCGGCCACAAGCGATTACGGAATCCGCTTTACCTGCGCCGTCGCGAAGGATAATATTTTCGCTGTGCAGTTCCATCCGGAGAAGAGCGCTCACGCCGGCTTAAGCTTGCTCGGCAACTTCATGCGCTGGAAACCCTAACCCTACTTGGCTCCGTTGGAGCCGCTACCTTTCGTCTGCATACATCCTATGCTGCTCATACCCGCTATCGATCTCAAAGACGGTCACTGCGTGCGCCTGAAGCAGGGCGACATGAACGATGCCACGGTGTTTTCGGAAGACCCGGCCGCCATGGCACGGCACTGGCTGGCCCAGGGCGCGCGTCGTCTGCATTTGGTCGACTTGAACGGTGCTATCGCCGGCAAGCCCAAGAACGAAGCCGCCATCAAGGCCATCACCACTGCGGTGGGCGACGACATTCCCGTGCAACTGGGCGGCGGCATTCGCGATCTGGACACCATCGAGCGCTACCTCGACGACGGCATCACCTACGTCATTATCGGTACGGCGGCGGTGAAGAACCCCGGCTTTTTGCATGATGCTTGCGGGGCTTTTCCTGGCCACATCATCGTCGGCCTGGATGCCAAGGACGGCAAGGTGGCGACCGATGGCTGGTCCAAAATGACCGGCCATGATGTGGTCGACCTCGCCAAAAAATTCGAGGATTACGGCGTGGAAGCGGTGATCTACACCGACATTGGCCGCGACGGTATGCTCAGCGGCGTGAATATTGAGGCCACCGTCAGGCTGGCCCAAGCCCTGCGCATTCCGGTCATCGCCAGCGGTGGCATCGCCAACCTGAAAGACATCAAGGCGCTGTGCAAGGTCGAAGACGAGGGCATCATGGGCGCCATCACCGGCCGCGCCATCTACGAAGGTTCGCTGGATTTCAAAAAGGCCCAGGCCGAAGCGGACAAGCTGTCCGGGAAAAAATCCGATTAACCGCCCATTAAGCCCACTACGCCCAGTACGCCAAGGAAGCCCGAAATTCGTTTCGGGCTTTGCGTTCCTGACGGCGAAAAGATTGCTCTGACCATGCTCGCCAAACGCATCATTCCCTGTCTCGACGTTAAATCCGGCCGCGTCGTCAAGGGCGTCAACTTTGTTGGTCTGCGCGACGCCGGCGATCCTGTCGAGGTTGCGCGTCGCTATGATGAACAGGGCGCGGATGAACTCACCTTTCTCGATATCACCGCCAGCTCCGACGAGCGCGACATCATTTTGCACGTGGTCGAGCAGGTCGCTGACCAGGTTTTTATTCCCCTCACGGTGGGCGGCGGCGTGCGCGCGGTCGAGGATGTGCGGCGCTTGCTCAATGCCGGCGCCGACAAGGTCAGCATGAACACGGCGGCGGTGCAGAATCCGCAATTGGTGGCCGATGCCTCTGGCAAGGTCGGCTCGCAATGCATCGTCGTCGCCATCGATGCCAAGCAGGTGGGCGAGGGCCGCTGGGAAGTTTTTACTCACGGCGGCCGCAAGGCGACCGGGCTGGACGCCATCGCCTGGGCGCAGCAAGTGCAACAACTCGGCGCCGGCGAAATTCTCCTCACCAGCATGGATCGTGATGGCACCAAGAACGGCTTCGACCTGGTGCTCACCCGCGCAATTTCCGATGCGGTCAGCATTCCCGTCATCGCCAGCGGCGGTGTTGGCACGCTGGAGCATCTCGCCCAGGGTGTGTTGCAAGGCCATGCCGACGCGGTACTCGCTGCCAGTATCTTTCACTATGGGGAACACACGGTGCGCGAAGCCAAGGAATACCTGCGCGCCCAGGGCATCGAGGTGAGGCTCTGACATGGCCGAGTGGCTAGAGCAAATCAAGTGGGATGCCGATGGTCTTGTACCGGCCATCGCTCAGGATGCAGCCACGGGCGAAGTGTTGATGTTCGCCTGGATGAACCGCGAGGCGCTGGCCGAAACCCAGCGCTGCGGCGAAGCCGTGTATTGGTCGCGCTCGCGCGGGCGGCTCTGGCACAAGGGCGAAGAATCCGGCCACACGCAGAAGGTGCTGGAAATCCGCGTCGACTGCGACAACGACGTGGTCTTGCTCAAAATCGAACAAACTGGCGGCATCGCCTGTCACACCGGGCGGCGCAGTTGTTTCTTCCAAAAGCTCGAGGACGACTGCTGGCAGGTCGTTGCCCCCGTTGTCAAAGATCCCAGGGAAATCTACAAGTAGCTCGCGGTTTAGGCGCCGCTGGATCTGAGGCGGTTATACCTGCTCCTCCGCGTAGGTCTCGATTTCATCCTTAAGCTGATCGCTGAGGTAATGCGGCCCTGCACTATCCGATAATTCTTTTGTGCCGGAATTCCCACGGCGCATGGGATACCACGGACGACGCCAACAGCAGAACCCAGAACAAGGGTGCGGAATAGTCCGGAACCAGCAACATCACCAGAAGCAGGATCAACTTCACGGGGCTGAACACGCCGGCGAGTTCCCGCCAGAATTCGAAGTGATGCCACAGTTCCAGCCCGTAAAGACCGAGCCCGGTCGATAGCATGAGTGCCATACCGGCGACGGAGAGCGTACCGTTGCTGAAGATTGCCACGCCCACCTGCACGACGCCGGTCAGGTGCAAGGAGCGCAGGGTGATATTGACCCAGCGCCGCCCGCGAAAATCTCTCTTGACACCCATCAATTCACGCAAGCGGCATTGGGGTCACGCACCAGGGGCGGTCGCCTTGTGCTGGCTCCCATTGCCTGATCAGGCCAGGATGACAGGAATTCCACCAAGCGTTGCTACCGGCCGAAGAGTCGGCGCCGGGGGCTGCGACTTGCGCTGTCCCGGAAAGGCCAGCGCTTCGGTCAGCATGTAGGCGGCCTGGGCGTAGGAGGTCGGGCACAGCGTGAAACACTCCTGGCAGTCCCAGCATTCAGTGGCGGCAATCGCTGGGACGAAGCTGATCTCGCGCACGGGACCGTTCTCTATGAAGCCGACGGCGTGCTTCTGCTTGACTTCGGCGCAGTAGCGCACGCAGAGGCCGCAGAGTATGCAGAACGAAGCTTCTTTCTCGAAGCGGTTTCTGTCGGCGCCATACTCGTACGCCAGTTTGACCAGATCCGGCGCGTCCGGAGCGTGGGCCATCAGTTCCTCGATGATGACGCGGCGAATCTTGTCGACTTTCTCGGAGCGGGTGCGCACGACCAGGCCTTTTTCGACCGGGTAGAGGCAGGACACCACGTAGCTGGTCTTGCCGCGCGCTTCGGTCTCGACGATGCACAGCCGGCAGCCGCCATAGGCCTCGAGCTTTTCATGGTGACACAGCGTCGGGATGGGGATGCCTTCCTTTTGCGCCGCCTGCAGCACGGTCATGCCGGCGGTGGCCGTGACTTCCTTGCCGTCAATGTGTAGAACGATTTCACTCATTTGGCGACGCTCCCGGCGGCGATCTGCGCCTCGTATTCATCCTTGAAGTAGCGCAGCATGCTCTTGAGCGGGTCGGACGAGGTCTTGCCCAGCGCGCACAGGGAGCCGAGGCTCGTTGTCTCGGTAAGGTCCGCCAGCCGATCGAGGTCGAACTTCTTGCCCCTACCCTCTTTGATGTTGGTCAGGATCTTCAGCATCTGGTACATACCTTCGCGACAGGGCACGCATTTGCCGCAGGATTCCTTGACCAGGAAGTCGAGCAGGTAGCGCGCGATTTCGACCATGTCGGTGTCCTCGTCCATGAGCAGCAGGCCGCCGGCACCGATAGGCGCGCCGAGCTTGGACATCTCGTCGAAATCCAGCGTGGCGTCGATCAGGTGGGCCGGGATGGAGCCGCCCATAGCGCCGCCAAAATGGATGGCTTTGAGGGCCTTGCCGTCACGCACGCCACCGCCGATGTCGAACACCAGGGTGCGCAGCGGCGTGCCCATCGGCACCTCGACGATGCCGCTGTTGACCACGTGGCCAGACAGGGAAACGAGCTTGGTGCCCTTGCTTTTCTCCGATCCTATGCTGGTGAACCAGTCGGCGCCGCGCTCGATGATCTGCGGCACGTTGGCCCAGGTCTCGACGTTGTTGAGGTTGCTCGGTTTGTCCCAGATGCCGCTGACCGAGGTGCGGATGTATTTCGGTCGCGGCTCCGGTGGATTGCCTTCGATCGACCGCATCAGCGCGCTGGATTCGCCGGAGACGAAGATGCCGACATCGAAATGCAATTCGACATGGAAATTGAAGCCGGAACCGAGGATGTTGTCGCCCAGGAATCCGTATTCCTCGGCCTGGGCCAGCGCCGCCTTGACGTGCTCGACGAGCCGGGGCGCGTCGTGCCGGGTGTAGAGGAAACCTTGCTGCGCGCCGATGGCGTAGGCGCCGATGATCAGGCCTTCGATCACCTTGTGCGGATTGCCGGTGAGCATGGCACGGTCCATGAAGGCGGCAGACTCGCCTTCGTGGCCGTTGACGATGACGTACTTCGTCTTCTCCGGCGCGTTCTTGGTCGTTTCCCATTTTGACCCGGCCGGGAAGCCGCCGCCGCCGCGCCCGCGCAGATTGGCTTTCTTGACTTCGTCCAAGACCCCGTCGGACGTCATCTGAAACAGCGCCTTGGCTAGCGCGGCGTAGCCGCCGACGGCGATGTAGTCGGCGATGTTCTTTGGATCGACCCTGGGATTGTCGCCCATCAGGAGCCGCGTCTGGTGCTTGTAGAACGGCACCTCGTTCATGTGCACTGCCTTGGCGCCGGTCTGTGGGTCCTTATAGACGCGCGCCTCATAGATATCGCCCTTGAGCGTGCAGGCGACGATGCCGGGCACGTCCAGGGGCTGCACCTCGAAGTAGCAGATGTCGCCGGGGGTGACGACGACGTTGGGCCCTTTTTCGCAGTAGCCGTGGCAACCCGTCGTCTTGATCTCGAGCTTATCGCCGAGCTTCTGATTGGCAACCTCGGCCAGCAAGGCGGCGGCGACGGCGGCAGAGTCCATGCCGTCGCAGGCCGCGCCGGCACACACCGCGATGCAGGGTTTGGCGGGATCCCGGCTGGCGAGGATTTCCGCCCGAAATTTTTCCAGTTCCGCCGCTGTTTGTAACCTGGGCATAGTATCTATCTTCCTACTCGTATTGTTTCAAGACGTCGGCCGCCTTCTCAGGCGTCATCCGGCCGTAGTGCTTGCCGTCGACGATCAACTCCGGGCCGATGCTGCAACTGCCCAGGCAACTGCCGTTCTCCAGCGTGAAACGATCCTCTGCGTCGGTCTCGCCAGGCTTCAGGCCGGTGATCTCCTGCACCTTCTCCATCAGCCTGGCGGCGCCACGCAGGTGGCAGGTCATGCCGCTGCACACGTGCACTTCGTGGCGCCCCTTGGGCGTCAGGCTGAAGGTCTTGTAGAAACTGGCGATCTGCATCACCTGGCTGAACGGCACCTGCAGCGCGTCCGCGACTTTTTGCATCACTTCGCGCGGCAGCCAGCGGTTCTCGTGCTGGATCTCGGTCAGCGCGTGGATCAGCGCACCGGGTTTGCCCCGGTATTTTTCGATGATGCTGTCGATGTTTTGTTCACACATGTTGTCGTTTCACTTTGTTGAAGCGTTACGCTGAGGCTGAGGTCGCCGCCACTACTTGCACTTGATTGCCATCGAGCTTGACCATGCCCCGCTGCGCCAGCACATTCAGGTGGCGGACGACGTCCGGCGCCGGCAGGTTCAAGCCGGCGGCGATCTCGCTCGCTCCCACCGGCTGGGGCCGCGCGTAGCCCATGATGCGGCCCATGGTCAGCTTGTCGAGTATCAGTTCCTTGAACAATTTGTCGAACTCGGCGCTGCCGAAGAGCTTGTGGTAATTCTCTTCCGTCCTCTCCTGCACCCTGAACCGCTCGCGCTCGACCAGCTTGATGTAGGGCACCAGGTCGGTGGCCGCCTGCAGCCCGGCCTGCAGTTCGCTGATCTCCTTGCCCTCGCTTGATCCGAAGGGGCCCAGGCTCTTGATCTTGGCCGAGAGCTCGTTCATGACCTCGGCGAAACGGGTGCCTTCGCCGGCCGAAACCCACTCCAGCCGCAGGCGCTCCGGGTTGACGCCGATATTCTCGAGGATGCGCTTGGCCACCAGGCTGTTGCCCAGCGCGTCGTAGTTGCCCTCGGGGTTGTAGTGGCAATCATTGAGGTGACAGCCGCCAATGAAAACGCCGTCGGCCTTCTTGGCGAAAGCGCGGAAGATGAATTCCAGGTCGACCCGCCCCGAGCACATCAGGCGGATCACGCGTAAGTGGGGCGGATACTGGAAGCGGGACACCCCGCACAAGTCGGCGCCGCCGTAACAGCACCAGTTGCACAGGAAGCCGACAATGACGGGTTTGAATTCGGTAGGTGCGGCCATGCTTAGTTCACTCTATGGGTTGGCGTCGTCATCTCTCAGAACGTAAGCGCCGCATCGATCTGGCGGAACACTTCGTCGTCCGTGTAGTGCTTCAGGCTGATGGCGCCCGTGGGGCACTTGGCGTTGCACAGGCCGTCGCCCTTGCACAGGACGGGATTCACCACGGCCTTCTTGCCGCGCGGCGTTTCCTGGAACTCGATGGCGTTATAGGTGCAGCAGGTGATGCAGGCGCCGCAGGAGACGCAGTCGATGGCGTCCACCGCGCAGACCGAGCCGGAGGCGACGACAGTGGGGTTCGACAGCACGGTCAGCGCCCGACCGGCAGCGCCGTAGGCCTGGGCGATGGTCTCCGCCAGGTGCTTGGGATACTGCGCCGTGCCGCACAGGTAGACGCCTTCGGCGGCAAAGTCCACCGGCCGCAATTTGACGTGGGCTTCCTGGAAGAAGCCATCCGGGGAGAGCGGCACCTTGAAATGGCGGGCGATCTCCTGAGCACCGGCGGGGGGTATCACGGCGGCAGACAGGACGATGCTATCGACATCGAGCTCCAGCTTCTTGCCGAGGATAGGATCGGTCGCCGTCACGCGCATGAAACTGCGGCCGCCTTGCTCCATCGCCTCGACCAGCGGCTTGTCTTCCGGCTCGTAGCGGATGAACTTGACGTCCAGATTCTGGGCCTCGCGGTAGAGATCTTCCTTGAAGCCATAGGTGCGCATGTCGCGGAACAGCACGTAGATCTCCGCATCCGGCTTCAGCGTCTTCATCTTCAGCGCATTTTTCATGGCGCCGCTGCAGCAGACGCGCGAGCAGTAGTTGCGGTCTTCCTGGCGGCAGCCGACGCACTGGATCATTACCAGGCTCCCGGTGGCGTCCAGGCTGGCGTCGTTCTTGCCGAGCTTTTCTTCCAGTTCGAGCTGGGTCATCACCCGCTCGCTCTTGCCGTAGAGGTACTCGGTCGGCTTCAGTTCCTGCGCGCCGACGGCGATGATCGCCACGCCGTGCTTGATGTTGCGAATGCGGCCTTTGGACTTGACCTTGGTTTCGAAATTGCCGACGTAGCCGTCGACTTCCATGATCTCGGCATCGGTGATGACGTGGATGTCGCGGTGCTGGTACACCTTCTTCTTCAGGTCGGCGAGGAAGGGCTGCACCTCCAGGCCCTCGGAGGTGTAGTACATGCGGCGGGCGATGCCGCCCAGGTCGGAGGCCTTTTCCAGCAGCCAGGTCTCGTGTCCCTGGTCAGCCAGCGCCAGGGCGCTGGTCATGCCGGCGACGCCGCCGCCGACCACCAGACCCACCTTGTTCACCGGCAGCGAGAACTCCTGGAGGGGTTCGAGATGGGTGGCGCGCGCCACCGACATGCGCACGATGTCCTTGGCCTTGGCCGTTGCCGCTTCCTGCTCCTTGGAGTGCACCCAGGAGCAATGCTCGCGGATGTTGGCCATGTCGAAGAAGTATTGATTCACGCCGGCTTCGCGCAGGGTGTCGCGGAACAGCGGCTCGTGGGTGCGCGGCGTGCAGGCGGCGACCACGACGCGGTTGAGGCCCTTGTCGCGGATGGTGTCGCCAATCGCCTTGGCGGTATTGGTGGCGCAGGCGAACAGGCTCTCCTCGACGTGGACCACGTTCTTCAGGCCCTTCGAATATTCGACGATGCCCGGCACATCGACCACGCGGCCGATGTTGGCGCCGCAGCGGCAAACGAACACGCCGACCCTCGGCTCCTCCTGCGAGGTGTCGCGTTCTTCAGGATAGACGCGCTCCTTGGACAGCAAGCCGCGCCGCGACTTCAAAAGCTGCGCCGTCTGGGCGCCGGCGCCACTGGCGGTATACACCGACTCGGGAATGTCCATCGGGCCCTGGAAGGCGCCGCTGATGAAAATGCCGGGGCGGCTGGTCTGGATCGGGTTGAACGGATCGGTCTTGCAGAAGCCCTGGGCGTTGAGTTCGATGCCGAAAATCCTGGCGAATTTCTGCGCGTCCTTGGGCGGGTTGATGCCCACCGACAGCACCACCAGTTCGAAGAACTCTTCCTTGACGCCGTCGGGGGTGGTGTAGCGGATGCTGACGTCCTTGGTCACCGGGTCTTCGCTGCCGATCGAGACGTAGCTGCGCACGAACTCGATGCCGGGCAGGCGCTCCGCGCGCTGGTAGAAGCGTTCGAAATCCTTGCCGTAGGAGCGGATATCGTTGTGGAAGATCTTGGCTTCCAGTTCGGGCACGTGGTCCTTGGCTAGGATCACCTGCTTCTGCGTGTAGGAGCAGCAGACCGCCGAGCAATAGGTGTTGCCGCCTGGCACCACCTGGCGCGAGCCGACGCAATGGATCCAGGCGACCTTGTGCGGATGTTTCTTGTCCGAGGGACGCAGGATCTGGCCCTCGTGCGGGCCGGTGGCGCACAGCAGGCGCTCGAAGTCGAGGCTGGTGACGACGTTCTCTATGGTGCCGTAGCCGTAGTCGCCGCGGATCTTCGGGTCGAAGGTGTCGTAGCCGGGCGACATGACGATGGCGCCGACCTTGATCTCGACTTTCTCCGGCACCTGGCTGAAGTCGATGGCGTTGTTCTCGCAGACGCTGGTGCAGATCGAGCAGGTCTTGTCCTTGAGGTAGAGGCAACTGTCGTCGATGTAGGTGACCAGCGGCACCGCTTGCGAAAAGTAGATGTGCACGGCCTTGTTCAGCGACAGGTTCTGGTTGAACGGGTCGGGGATCTTGGCCGGGCAATATTCGACGCAGACCGTGCAGCCGGTGCACTTGTCCTCAATGACATAGCGCGGCTTCTTGATCAGGGTGACCGTGAAATCGCCGGCCTGTCCCTCGACGGCATCGATCTCGGTGTAAGTCATGATTTCGATGTTCGGGTGGCGGTCGCACTCGATGAACTTGGGCGACTCGATGCACATCGAGCAGTCGATAGTGGGATAGGTCTTGTCCAGCTGCGACATCTTGCCGCCGATGGTCGGCGACTTGTCGACCAGATAGACCTTGAAGCCTGCGGTGGCCAGGTCGAGCGACGCCTGGATGCCGCTGATGCCGCCGCCGACGACCAGTACGTCGCCCATGTCGTTGTCGCCCGGCCGCTGCGAACGCTGCCTGAGCATCTCTTGTATGGGTAGGTTCATATTCGTTCTCTCGCCTAGATCGCGTCGCGGATGATTTCGGTGATGTCTTTGACTTCTATGCTTTCACCGCCGTCCGGCCGGTTCAACCGGCTGTCCTCGAAATTGGTGATGCAATACGGGCAGCAGGTCGCCAGCACCTGCGCGCCGACCTCCACCGCCTGCTCCAGGCGCAGGTCGGAGAAACGCTCGCCCTTGGGCGTTTCCATCCAGATGCGGCCGCCGCCGCCGCCGCAGCAAAAGCTGTTGTTGCGCGACTCGGCCATTTCCTTCAATTGCAGGCCGGGGATTTTCTTCAGCGCCTCGCGCGGCTGTTCGAAGACGCCGTTGTGCCGGCCGAGATAGCAGGGATCGTGATAGGTGACGGTCTTCGGAATCGGCTTGGTCAACTTCAGGCGACCTTGCTCGATCAACTGGAAGACGAACTCGGAGATGTGCATCACCTCGAAGTTCACCCGGAACTCGGGGTATTCGTTCTTGAAGCTGTGATAGCAGTGCGGCGAGGAGACCAGGATTTTCTGCACGCCGTTGCCGATGAAGGCGCCGATGTTTTTCTTGGCCAGAGTCTTGAACAGTTTTTCGTCGCCGGTCTTGCGGATGCTTTCGCCGCAGCAGCTCTCCTCGGTGCCGAGGATGCCGAAATCCACGCCGGCGGCCTGCAGGATTTGCACCGTGGCCTTGGCGATCTTCTTGGCGCGCGGATCGTAGCTGAGGTAGCAGCCGGGCGAGTAGAGAAATTCCATGCCCTCCTCGAAGCGCTTGACGCCCAGATCCGCAGCCCAGTCGGCGCGCTTGGACCGTTCCTCGCCGAATGGGTTGCCTTCGGCCCGAAGGCCGGCGGCGACACCGGGGATGGGGGCGGCCGCGCCCGCGAAAACGTCGTACTCGGTGGCGAGGCGGCGCAGCGCCACGCCGGACTCGATCTGCCTGACATCGCGCGGACAAACCTGCGGGCACTTGCCGCAAGTGGTGCAGCGCCAGATGTCCTCGTTGTCGATCTCCGTCAGGCCGAAGGTCGCTTCGCGCACCAGCTTGCGCATGCTGAAGTTGCGCACCCGGTTCCAGGGGCAGACGGTATCGCACATGCCGCACTGGTAGCATTTCTTGAAAGCGTCGCCGCCATAGGCCTTGATGGCGTCGATGATCTCTTTTTGGGGGGCTACAGTCTCCATGCGTCCTGACCTGTCCTTTTGAGCGTCTTAGCGTGAAATAAGCTGATCGGAGGCACCGGTGATAATCGAGCGCAGCGAGCAAATTAATAGCCTCCCCGCGAGGGGAGGATGGGAGGGGCGGGCGTTCAATTCGCTTTTACGTCGTTTCATCATCAGGGGTGCGGCATCGCTGCGTGAAAGTTAAGGTTTCGCCATTCTGGCGACCGTGTCCAGCACCTGCTGCAGCCCGTACTTGTCGATCATCGCCTCGATGCCGATCTCGACGTCGCCCAACTGCGGCTGGTCATCCTCGACTTCCTCTTCGCGCGTCTCGTAGACCAGCGCTTCGGCGTGGCACCACTCGACGCACTTGGGCATCTCCAGGGCCGGCGTGTCCTCGCACATGTCGCACTTCAGCGGCAGGCCGGAGTCGGGTTCCTTGAACAGGTCGCGCGAGGGGCAGGAAGCGCGGCAGAAATCGCACTCCTTGTATTCCTTGCCGTCGATCACGTAGCCGGTGCGACCGGTGCACTCCGCTTGCGTGTACTCGCCGGCATACACTGGCAGGTAGATGTCCTTCAGCGGTTCGCGCACGATGCGGATGCGCGAGCGCGCCGGGTTGGTGCTGCTGTAGCGCGGCTTCGCGTGGAAAGCGGCGCAGATGGTCTCGCATGCCCGGCAACCGTTGCACAAGTCGGCGACGATCTTGATCGACTTGACGATTTTCTTGACCTCAGCCATTTGCGTAAATCCCCCTCTGTTCCAGGTCCTCGGCAACATAGTCGAGGCTCAACTCGGCGAGCGATTCCCTGGTCGGAACCCCGTCGCTGTTGAATCCCTTCAGCTTGTAATACCCGTCGAGAAGCTGCTTTTCCAGATCGGGGTAGCGCTTCCGCCAGTGGTTCTCCGGCGCCTTGTCGTCGGCGCGGCGCATGCCGCGGCGCACGTTGAGCGCGCGCATGAGCGTGCGTGTGCGTGTAGCCGACAGCCACAGCTTTTCCTTGCTCATCTCGATGCCGGTCGCGGCCTGGATGAAATCCGGGAAGTTGTGGATGTGGTAGGGCGGCTTGAGCGGGAAGGACGACAGGCCGGCGCAGGTGCCAAGGCAATCGTCGATGTAGTGCATCTTCTCCATCCAGTCCACGATGTCGCAGGCGGCCTCGACCGTCGGGTAGTAGGGATTGGACATTTCGCCGCGCGGCTCCCAGTCCTCGTAATACTTCTTGAATTTCTCGTCGGGCACCTGGAACCAGTCCTTGGTGAACTCCTCGCGGTCCGCGCGCGTGGGGAAGGGCTCCTGCGGGAACTGGCCCTCGATCTGGGTGATGTTGATCTTTTCGCCGGTGCAGTACATCAGGTAGTAGACCGGGTTCAGCATGCCCAGCTTGAGCGGCAGCTGCTCGTGCTTCTTGATGGTGTTGTGGTCGAACTTCTCGGCGCCCTTGCCGATGCGCCGCGCGGCCCAGTAGGTGCCGTCGGCCAGGTAGTCGCCGATGCCTTCGCGCCGCACGATCTTTTCCAGCAGGTAGAAGAAGCGGCCTTCGGTATCGTCGGGCATGCCGGGGAAGTCGTCCAGGGTCAGGATGCCGGCCTCCAGCAACTCAAGGCCGAACGCCATGGCCTGCGGCGCCGAGAAACCGTCGAGGCCGTATTCGGTGGCCTTCTGCGCGATCTTGAAGCCAAAGTCCAGGTCGGAGAAGGCCGCCATGGTGTAGGTCAGCTTCGAGTAGCACTTCATCATGTAGGTGGGCAGCCCCGGCACGGAGATGGTGGCGCCGCACTTCATCGGGCAGTTGTAGCAACTGATCAGCCGGGTGCGCACTTTTTCCTGGCTCTCTTTCCACTTCTGCTCTATTTCGTGAGTCCAGAAGTCTTTGCGCCGCGTGCGCGCATTGCCCCAGGTGAAATTGGTGGTGTGCCACTGCTCATCGACGATAGCCATTTCCTGCGGCGAGCCGAGGCCCTGAAGGATCGGCGGCACGTGCGGGATCGGGTGGTCTGCGCGGTACTTGATGTACTTCAGCACGTCGTCGCAGAGACCGAGGAATTTTTCCGGGTCACGCAGGTTCAAGTCCTTGGTGCCGCGCACGACGATGGCCTTGACACCCTTGTCGCCCATCACCGCGCCGATGCCGCCGCGGGAAGCCGAGGAGCGGCCCTGCTCGATCGAGGCGTAGAGGACGCGGTTTTCGCCGGCCAGGCCGATCGAGGCGATCTGGGCGTTGGATTCCTTCAGTTCCTTGCGGATGCGCTCGGCGGCTTCGAGCGAGCCGAGGCCGCGCAGATGCTCGGCATCGCGGATTTCGACCTTGTCGTTGTTGATCCAGATGTACACCAGTTTTTCCGATTTGCCGCGCAGGATCACGCGGTCATAGCCGGCGTATTTCAGTTCGGGCGCCCAGAAACCGCCCATCATCGAATAGCACATCAGGCGCGTCTGCGGCGAGATGGTCGACACCACGGTGCGATTGCAGCCCGGCGCCGGCGTGCCGCAAAGCAGACCGGTGCCGAAGATCAGCAGGTTGTCCTCGGAAAAGGGTTCCACGTCGGCCGGTACCCTGTCCCATATGATTTTGGCATTGGTGCCCAATCCCCCGAGGTAGAGCTCGGTGTCCCTGGGATCGGATTCCACCCGGTCGATGCTGCCCCGGGAAAGATCAATTTCCAAGTCGAAGCCTGTTTCTCCGTACCGCATTTCCCTGTTCCTCTCTTAGACTATTTTGTCCGTACGACTATCGCGCAGTCACGCGCTAGATGCTCTTTTCTGCTGCCTCCTGCCTTTTCGTCAAGGCGCCGACGTCGCGACCCGGCCTGCCGATCAACGGCGGCGGGACGCTGGGGCCGACGTAGCGTTCCGGGCTCACCTGTATGTGGCGGTTCGGGCAGCAGGCGACCAGCCCGCAGAGTGCGAGCCCATGAATGGTCTTGGTGACATCCGCAGGCGTGCCGTGCTGGCGCGGGTCGTACCAACCGTAGCTCCAGTTGAGCATGCCGAACACGCTGTAGGTAATCCTCTCGACCTCGTGCGGATCCAAGGTGCTGACGCCGCTGGCACCGGGTGCGCTGCAACCGTCGGCGAGTATGGAGGCGACGATGTCGCGGCAGATATTGAAGTAGGCTTCCTTGAGCAGGCGCACCGTCTTGCGCTTGCCTGCGGGCAGTGCGGCGGCTTCGGTGACGAGCACCCGCATCACCGAACGATGCTCGGCCGTATAGTGGAGGTGGTTGAATACGAACACATAGAGCCTATCGACCGGCTCGGCGACGTCCTCGAGCGCCGCCTCCACCGATCCCGTCATCGTTTCGAAGGCCTCGGTCTGCAGCGAGAAAAGCAGGTCCTCTTTGGACGAGTAGTAGTTGTAGAAGGTGGCCAGGCCGCGTCCCGTCGCACGGGCGAGACCGCGCATGGTCATTCCGTAATAGCCGTGCTCGGCAATGGCTGTCGCAGCCGCCTCGAGAATTTCGAGCCGTTGTGCTTCGTGCCGAAGTTGCCTCGAGCCTTCTACGGAGATATGGGTCACTCCCGCTCCTTCCAGAATGGCTTACAGCCAGGAATCCGTCTTGCACTGCTACTGCGCTGGCGATGTTTTACGAACGATCAGTCACGTATTGGTTCGATCCCGATGCTACACGAACGATCGTTCGTACAATTGACCTAAGTCAAAGACAGCAGTCGCCGCCAGGACCGGCAGGCAGGGATCGCGATTCGCCGGCAATCAGGCGAGGCCGACTTCGCGTCTGCCCCGAAACGCAGGCAGTGCCAACTTCCTGCAATCGCTCCACCATGCTGGTATCGAATTCACCACCATGTAGAATGAAAAGCAAGACACGGCAATCCTTAGTTGTTTAGTGGGAGATTCGCGAAGGCAACCGAATCGGAACCACGAGTGCAGGTGAACACGACCAGGACGCGACAATGAACGAAGTCCGATTCATGCTGGAGGGCCGGTTTCCCGGGCTGTACGCCAACATCGAAAAGATGCTTGTCGAGGCGGAGGCACGATACAACGATCAGGCCAGGGAAGCGCCGTCGGAATTCCTCCTGGAGCATACCCGACGCACGGCCGCCATTGCCCAAATGATATGCAGAATGGAAGGCGTTGATTCCTTCCTACCTACCCTCGTGGCGCTCTTCCACGATGCAGGCAAGTTTTACGAGGGCGAATATCACAAGGATGGCATACCGGAGGAAGAGCACTCGGCACTCTTGGCCGGCAAGATGCTCGCCGAGTTCGGCGTAGATCGCAGAGATATCGATACCGTGCTCGAAGCGCTGCGCGCCCTTTACGACGACCGGCTTCCGTGTGTCGGACCCTGCCGCATCGTGCAGGACGCCGATCGACTCGACAAGCTTGGGGCGCTAGGCGTGGGCGCCTTCTTTACCAAAGCCGCCCTGCGCGGACGGGGCATGATCGATGCGCTGGCACAAACGCTGAGCCGCGAACTGACCTACGCTCTGGCGGCACCGCGATCCATGTTTACAGAATCCGGGAAGGAGCTCGCCGGGGAACAGGCAGGAAAGACGATAGCATTTTTTCGCCAGCTTCTGGACCAACTCGAAAGCTGGGGTATCGCCTCGTTCAAACTTCACACGATCTGCTTGGATGAGGATTTCCGCACTCGCGACGGCGACATCGCGCGGGGAATGGAAGTAACCGTCGCCATGCTTCGCGCCTGCCCGGAGTGCGAAGCGCCTTTGGCGCTCACGCACCAGCGCGAACGCGGCGTGAAATGCGAGCGGTTCATAGCCCGCTTCAAATGCCAACGCTGTAGCTACGCCAGTGAAACCTCACTGTGCCTACCGGTCATCGCCTGACGAGATTCCGCTGCGCTAGGCGTTTAGCAGTCGCTCGACGCCTAGCGCCGACCCTTTCACCTCAAGGCGATTGGAATTCCAGGTTGACGCGTTTCGAGGGTACGAACTTGTGGCGGGCGAAGAAAGTCTTCAGCTTGAAGCCGTCCCAGTTCACGAGCGTGTACACCTTGCGCACGCCGAAGCCCTTCATGTTGGTGAGGAATTGATCCATCAGGTCATGGGCAATACCGCGGTCCTGGCAATCGGGAGCAACGCCGATCGTATCGATGGCGGCGCTCGTCTCGGGGATTCCGAATTCACCGAAATACACGTTACCCATGATGAAACCGACGATCTTGCCATCGACTTCGGCGACCAGCGAAGAATTGATGTTGCACGGGTTATCGACCACCGACTCTATCTTGCGCGCGTAGTATTCGCGACGGTCTTCGTGCGTGACTAGCTTGTCGATGGCGGCGATGGCGTCGATATCCTTGCGGCGCATGACGCGCATCTTGGGTTCTTGGTGGGGCATGACGGATCCTTTCCCTGAATGCTCAAAAATGGACGGGTGGCGAGTGGCTTCTTGCCGCCGCCTTTGCGGATGAATAGATCCCCGGATGTCTCGCCGATCTATTCAATTTCGTCAAAACAGGTGTTGCAACTGCCCGATAACTCGGCCCGGTGGACGACGACCTCTACTTTGAAGCCGAGCCGCCGCCAATTCTAGGCGTTTTCCGACACGCTTGGTTCGTCGATGGTGATGATTCTTCTCGATGACTCGAGTTTCGGCCTTCAGTCGCCATCGGATGCCACCGAAGCCTGCCATTTGAGATAGTCTTAGCAATTATGTTAAGCGGAGAATTCCTTCTTCACTCTTGCTATGAATTTCTCTATTGGGGCGGATTTCGATATGTACTCGCGGCCGGATTCACCAAGGATTGAATGAACAGGCGTGTCCCACTATTGTAGAATCGCCAAGTGGTGAAGCAGACCACTAGTGGGATATCGGGCCGGTCTTGACCAGGCGGCTTGGCATTTCGTGGGTGGCAAAGAACCGCCAATTTTCTTGCTGGGATTCAACAAATGATCGATCCTCAAGTGTTGCATCGCCTCGCGGCGACGCTCGCCGAGCGCAAGAACGCTCCTGCCGATACCTCTTACGTGGCCAGTCTCTATGCCAAGGGTACGGACGCGATTTGCAAAAAAATTGCCGAAGAGGCAGCCGAAACCATCATGGCAGCGAAGGACGGCAATCGCCTGCATATCGTGCGTGAAACGGCGGACATCTGGTTTCACACCCTGGTGTTGCTCGCCCAATTCGACCTCGGGCCGGATGACGTGCTGGCCGAACTGCATCGCCGCGAAGGCATCTCGGGCATAGACGAGAAGCGCTCGCGCGGATAGGAATTGTTTCGGGTTGAAACCCGAAACCCGAAACCCGAAACGGATTCGACTATGGATGACTGCATTTTCTGCAAGATCGTAAGCGGGGAAATCCCCAGCAAGAAGGTCTACGAAGACGACGATATTCTCGCCTTCCACGATGTCAATCCGCTTACACCGGTGCATATTCTGATCATTCCGAAAACCCATATTGCCACGCTCTACGATTGCGACGAAACGCATCAGCGCGCGCTCGGCAAGATGCTCGGCCTGGCCGGCAAACTGGCGCGCGAGAATGGTGCGACGGAGGGTTTTCGCAGCATCGTTAACACCGGGCGGGTCGGTCGGCAGGAGGTGTATCATGTGCATATGCACATACTCGGCGGGCCGGAAGCTTTACCGGGTATGCTGAAGCGATAGAACACGAAGGAGAGCGCAATGGGTTCATTTAGCATCTGGCACTGGCTGATCGTCTTGGTGATCGTCATGCTGATTTTCGGCACCAAGAAATTGCGCAATATCGGCCAGGATCTGGGCGGCGCCGTGCGCGGCTTCAAGGAAGGCATGAAAGAAGGCACGGACAAGCCGAACGAAACCACCGTCCCGCAAGTGACTGGACAGACCATCGAAGGCGAAATCAAAGAAAAAACAAAGTCCTGATGTAGGCGCCAAGGGCAGGTTTTTCTCAGCCCTTATGTCAGTTCCCTGTTCCCTTTTCCACACTCCCTGAAATGTTCGACGTCGGATTTTCCGAACTCATGGTCATCGCCCTGGTGGCCTTGATCGTCATCGGGCCTGAGCGCTTGCCGCGCGTGGCCCGTATGGCCGGCCATCTCCTCGGGCGTTTGCAGCGTTATGTGAGCGACGTCAAGGCCGACATCAATCGCGAAATCCAGATCGAGGAACTGCAAAAGGCGCAGCAGGATATTCAGGAGTCGGTGCGCAGCATGGAGCAATCCGTGCGGCGGGAACTGGGCAGCGTTGAGAGCGACGTGACGAATAGCATACTGCCGCCCGCCGAGTCGGCTCCCTCGCCCGTGGAAGTTGCGGCTCAGGTTGAATCTGCATCTGTCGTTGCGCCGGAGCCTGCGGTCAGCACACCGGCGTCAGTGGCCAAGCCGCAACTTGATATGGGTTTTTCCGCCGAGCAGCCCGATAAGAAGACCGCCTGAACGGCGCTATGAGCGAACAGCAGGACACTTTCATCTCGCACCTGATTGAGTTGCGCACGCGACTCATCCGCGCCATTGCGGTGGTGCTGATCGTTTTTATTTGCCTGTTTCCCTGGGCGCGCGATCTCTATGCGCTGATGGCGCAGCCGCTGCTGGCTTCTTTACCCAAGGGCGGGCAGATGATCGCCACCGATGTGGTCGGCGTCTTTGTGGTGCCCATGAAGGTGACCCTGGTCTGCGCTTTTCTGATTGCACTGCCCTATGTGCTCTACCAGATATGGGCTTTTGTTGCGCCGGGGCTGTACACCCATGAGAGGCGCCTGGTACTGCCACTCGTCGCAGCCAGCGTATTTTTGTTTTTCACCGGGATGGCCTTCGCTTACTTCCTGGTGTTCCCGACCATCTTCAAATTCATGGCGGCCGTGGCGCCCGAGGGCGTGGCCTGGATGACGGATATCGACAAATACCTGTCCTTCGTCCTCAGCACTTTCCTGGCTTTCGGCGTGACCTTCGAAGTGCCGGTGGTGGTGATCGTGCTGGTGAGAACCGGCTTGGTCAGCGTCGCCAAGCTGAAAGAGGCGCGCCCCTACGTGATCGTCGGCGCCTTCATCATCGGCGCCATCTTCACCCCGCCGGACGTGCTCTCCCAGGTCATGCTGGCCGTGCCGCTGTGGCTGCTGTTCGAACTGGGCATAGTCTTGGCGCGCTTTGTGGCCAAGCCGGCCGGTTCCACTGTCGCCGATTCAGAACCAACCCCCTGAGCGCTACTCCCGCTCGCGCTGTATCGGCGGACGCTTCCCTATAGCGACGTCGAGATCGAACTCTTTGGCGTCGCGCCGTAGCCTGAAGCTGGCGGTTTTGCCGGGGGTGAGGTGGGCGATCAAATCCAGCATGGTTTGCGGGTCGTGCACGGGCTTGCCGGCCACCGCCAGCAGCACATCGCCGGGGCGTATGCCGGCGCGGTCGGACGGGCTGCCACGCATTACGCCGGCGATGAGCGCGCCCTGCGTGCCGGGGAGCTTGAACGATTCTGCCAGTTCCGGCGTGATCTCCTGTACTTCCACGCCTATCCAGCCGCGCGTTACCGTGCCGGTCTTGATGATCTGCTCCATCACGCTGCGCGCGATGGAAACGGGAATGGCGAAGCCTATGCCCTGATTGCCGCCGCTGCGCGAGAAGATGGCGGTGTTGATGCCGACCAGATTGCCATTGCTATCGACCAGCGCGCCGCCGGAGTTGCCGGGGTTGATGGCGGCATCGGTCTGAATGAAATTCTCGAAGGTGTTGATGCCGAGATGGCTGCGCCCCAGCGCGCTGACGATGCCGTGGGTCACGGTCTGCCCGACGCCGAAGGGGTTGCCGATGGCCAGCACCACATCGCCCACCCGCAGCGATTCCGGCGGCGCGATGGTGATGGAGGGCAGCTTGGTGCCGGCGTTGATGCGCAATATGGCGAGATCGGATTCCGGATCGGTGCCGACCACGCGGGCGCGGAAACGCTTGTCGTCGTAGGTGGCGACTTCGATTTCGTCCATACCGTCGACGACGTGGTTGTTGGTCAGGATATAGCTCTCGGAGCCGTCGGCGCTGACGATCACGCCAGAGCCCAGGCCGAGTTGCCGCTGCGGGCCGCCCTGGCGGTCGCCGAAGAAATAGCGGAATACCGGATCGTCGGTGAAGGGCTGGCGCGGCGCCTTGATCTCGCGGCTGGTGTAGATATGCACCACCGAGGGCAGTGCCTTCTGCGAGGCATCGGCGTAAGAGACGACCTTGCGCGTGTCGGGCGCGGTCGCCACCGAGGGCAGCAAGGGCGTCACCGCCTCTTGCAGCGCCACCACACTGGGCCGCGCATTGCTCAGCCATTCCGGCTTGAGTGTTTGCACTACAAAAATAACCGCCACGCTGACCGTAACGGCTTGGGCGAATATCAGCCACAAGCGACGCATATAATGTGATCCCTTTTAATGGTTTGTCGCCAGGCCTCGTGGATCGAGAAAACTCATGCAGAGAGCGGAACTGGATCGGTATTTGGAACAACTTTTAGAGGTCGGGCGTTTCCGCGATTATTGCCCAAACGGCTTGCAAGTGGAAGGTCGCGCTGAGGTGCGACGCATTGTGTGTGGCGTCACTGCCAATCAGGCGCTGATCGAGGCGGCTATCGAGGCCAAGGCGGACGCATTGTTGGTGCACCACGGCTGGTTCTGGCGTGGCGAAGACGGCCGTGTGACGGGCATGCGCAAGCAGCGTCTGAGGGCCTTGCTTACGCACGATATCAACCTCTACGCTTACCACCTGCCGCTGGACGCCCATGCCGAACTGGGCAATAACGCGCAACTCGCGCAGCGCCTGGGGCTGACGGTGGAGGGCCGCTTTGGCGAGCAGGACATTGGTTTTCTCGGCGCCGCGCCTGGTGTGGCGACTGCCGAGGCTCTGACGCGGCACATCGCAGAAACATTTGGCAGAGCGCCCCTGCTGGTAGGCGATGCGAACCGGCAAATTACGCGCGTCGCCTGGTGCACGGGTGCGGCGCAAGGCTATTTCGAGCAGGCCATCGCCGCTGGCGCCGACGTGTTCATCAGCGGCGAAATCTCCGAGCAGACGGTGCATCTCGCCCGCGAATCCGGCGTGCCCTATATCGCGGCGGGGCATCACGCCACCGAGCGCTACGGCGTGCAGGCCGTGGGCGCGCATCTCGCCACGCGCTTCGGCATCGAGTGCCAGTACATCGATATCGACAACCCGGTTTGATGCAATGCTAAAACCGTCCTTAGGGTTGGCGATCATGCTGACCACGCTGGTCGCGCTCGGGCCCTTGTCCACCGATCTGTACCTGCCTTCGCTGCCAACGCTGGTGCGCGATTTCGCGTCCGATGCTGCGCACGTGCAACTGACGCTGTCGGTTTTTCTCGCCGGCTTCGGGGTGGCGCAGTTGTTCTACGGGCCGCTCTCCGACCGCTATGGACGGCGGCCCGTGCTGCTCGTCGGGCTTAGCCTGTATCTCGTCGCCTCGGTGATCTGCATGTTTGCGCCGAGCATAGATACCCTCATCGCCGCGCGCTTTGTTCAGGCGCTCGGAGCTTGCGCCGGCCCGGTACTGTCGCGCGCCATTGTGCGTGACGTGTATGGCCCGCTACAGGCGGCGCGGATGATGGCCTATATCAGCGGCGCCATGGCGGTCGCGCCGATTTTAGGCCCGGTGCTGGGCGGCTGGCTCACGGTGTGGTTTGGCTGGCGCGCGAATTTCGCGGCTTTGTCGCTCTATGCGGTGGCGCAGGTGCTTGCCATGGCGGTACTGCTCAAGGAGAGCAACGCCCATCTCGACCCGACGGCGACGCAGCCCAGGCGCATGTTGATCAACTTCGGCCAGTTGTTGCGCGCGCCCATTTACCTGGGCTACTTGCTGTGTTTTTCGGCGGCCTATGCGGCGCTGTTTTCCTTCATCTCGGGCTCGTCTTTTGTGTTGATTGACTACTACGGCCTGAGCCCGCAGCGATTTGGCAGCGCCTTCGGGTTCGTTGTTACGGGCTATATCATCGGCACCATCGCTTCCGCCAAGCTCACGCTCAAGCTGGGCGTGCAGCGCATGGTGCTGATGGGTGCAGTGCTGGGCGCGGCGGCCGGTACGCTGATGCTGGCCCTGGCTTTATTCGGCCCGCATAGCGTCTGGGCGATCCTGTTACCCATGGCGATCTATCTCGCCGCCGCCGGACTGATTATGCCCAACGCCATGGGCGGCGCGCTGGCGCCTTACGCGAAAATGGCCGGTGCGGCCTCGGCCTTGATGGGCTTTGTGCAAATGGGTTTGGCAGCGGTGGCCGGTGTCGTGGTGGGCCACTTCTACAACGGCACGGCCGTACCGATGACGGCCTCGATCGCCTTGTGCGGTTGGGCGGTACTGGCGAGTTATTTGTTGCTGGTGCGGCGCGCGTCGCCGCCGGCGTGATAGAGGCGTTCACGCACGCGGGTGAGCAAGGTGACAAATGTTTGGGTTTCTTCCGGCGTCATGGCGGCGGCGATGCGCGCTTCGTGAGCTTTGATGCGGCGCTTCATCAGCTTGAGCAGCGCTTCGCCGGCCGGCGTGAGCACCAAGGCGTTGGAGCGCCGGTCGGTGGGCGAGGCGCGACGTTCCATCAGCCCGCGCGCTTCGAGGTGGTCGATGACTGCGACCATGGTGGAGCGGTCGAGTTGCGCGGCGGCGGCCAGCCGGCTTTGGGTGATGCCGGGGTTAGCCGAAATCAGCACCAGCACGCCGAAGCGGCCGGGCGAGATGTCGTAGTCTTTGAGATCGGACGCGAAGTCGTCAAAAACGGAAAGCTGGGTCAGGCGCAATTGATAGCCGATCAAGTCCGGCAGCAGATCGAGATCGAGCGCCGCCTGGGAGGCGCCATTACCCTTGCCGTTGGCCGGGTTGCCGCTTCCGATTTTGACCTTCTGAGGCGCTTTTTTTGCTAGGCTCATACCCTTTACAAGCGAATGGTTGCTGGTATAGTGCTTCCCCTCAAACCATTGGGCTTCCAATTGTTTGAGGGGAAGCCCAATGGTTTCCAATAGTATCAGGACACGATAAGAGCGGCCACAAAGATAAGAGGGGCATGAGGGTCGCCCGGTCCCCAGAACAGGTCATAGCAAATTCGGAGGAGGGGGCGTGGAGGGAGCGTGGAATACGCCGTGACGCCGGCGCCGCAGCCTACGGTTGCGGTCGCTGGCGCTGCCACGCTATTTCCGGTGCGACGGATTTATTGCGTCGGCCGAAACTACGCAGGGCATGCACGCGAGATGGGCGGCAACCCCGATCGGGAGCCGCCTTTCTTCTTCATGAAGCCGGCGGATGCGGTGCTGCCGTCGGCGGGTGCGTTGAGCGGTGAGATGACCTATCCGCCCATGACCGACAATTTGCAGCATGAAGTGGAACTCGTCGTCGCCATCGGCCGATCAGGTGCGAATATTTCGCCCGAAGTCGCCTGCGACCATGTTTTTGGTTATGCCGTCGGCCTGGACATGACGCGGCGCGATGTGCAGACCAAGCTACGCGAAGGTGGCCGGCCCTGGGAGATGGGCAAGGCCTTCGATCAGTCGGCGCCCATCGGCGCCATTCACGTGGCGGCGGAGGTCGGGCACCCGCAGAGCGGCGCGATCTGGCTCAGCGTGAATGGCGTCGAGCGCCAGCGCAGCGACATCGCGCGCATGACCTGGTCGGTGGCCGAAGTTATCGCCAAGCTGTCGCAGTATGTTCGGCTTAGTCCGGGCGACTTGATTTTTACGGGCACGCCGGAAGGCGTGGCCAGGGTAGTTCAGGGCGATGTGCTGAAAGCTGGCATAGCCGGCCTGAGCGAACTTTCTATCACTCTTGTTTGACGCGAACGCCATGAATGCTGCGGAAACCCTGCTTGCCGACGGAGTCGGTAGCCATGTTGCCCTCGAGTGCGGCAACGACAAAATCACCTACGACGAATTGCGTCGCGCAGTGCGCCGCGCTGCCGGCGCCTGGCAGGACTTGGGCTTGCGCGAGGGCGACCGCGTGCTGGTGTTCGCGCCGGACAGCATCAACTGGGTGGTTGCCTATCTGGGCATCATCTGGGGCGGCGGCGTGGCTGTCGGGCTGAATTCGCGGCTGTTCGAAAAAGAGCTGGGCATCATCCTGGCCGAAAGCGGTGCGCGCTTTATCTGGTGCGATGCCATCTCTGTGCCGCTGTTGGAAAAGCTTTGTGCCGAGGTGGCTGATGCGCCGCGCATCATTGCTTATAGCGGCGACGCCAGGGCATGGGAAACCGAACTGGCCAAAGCGAAGGAAGTCGAGGCGATGCAGCGCGGCCCCGAAGACATGGCGCTGTGGATCTACACTTCCGGCACCACCGGCAAACCCAAGGCCGTGACGCATGTGCAGCGCGTCACCTCGGGCAGCGCCGCTTTCGCACGCGAGGTGCTGGGGCTGACGCCGGCCGATCGTTTCTACGCGACCTCCAAACTGTTCTTCGCCTATCCGGTCGCCAATTCATTGTTCGCCGGGCTGCGCCTGGGTGCTACGGTGATCCTGCATAGTGACTGGCCGCTGGCCGAAGGGGTGGCGGAAATTTGCGAGCGTTATCGGCCTACCGTGCTGTTCAGTGTGCCGACGCTGTACCACAAATTACTCCAAGGCAACTTTGCGCCGCGTCTCAAAGCGGCCGGTGTGCGCCACTACGTATCGGCCGGAGAAGCCCTACCGGGGCCGATCCGCAGCCAGTTGCGCGAGCAGACAGGGGTGTCTCCCATCAGCGGTTATGGCACCTCGGAAACGCTGGCACTGGTGCTGTATGCCGACGCCGATGACGGCATCATGCGGCCCACGCCCTTGAGCCAGGTGAAGACCGTTGAGGCCGATGCCGACACGCCGCGTCGCCTATGGGTGTGGCATCCCTCGGTCGCCTGCGGCTACTGGAATCGTCCTGAAGATCAAGCCGACGGATACGCCGATGGCTGGTTCTCGCCCGGCGACATGTTCTTGCCGCACGAAGGCAGCGCCTGGGAATTCACCGGCCGCACTGACGACATGATGAAAATTTCTGGCCAATGGGTGAGCACGCTGGGTGTGGAGCAGGCGCTGTTAGGCGGTTGCGGCGATTGCGTGCTGGAAATGGGCACCGTCGGCACCACCAGCGCAGACGGTTTGAGTGAATTGGCGCTTTTCGTTGTCGTCGCGCCGGGGCGAGACGACGAAGCAAAAACCCGTATTGATGCTGGCATTGCCGCCTTGCCCGGCTTCAAGCGTCCGCGCCGCATTCATTTCGTCAATGAATTGCCGCGCACCGCGACCGGCAAGCTGCAAAGGCGCAAGCTGGCCGAGCTGCTGCGGCCGAGTTGATTCATGCTTAAAAGCCGTTATCCGGTTCGCGTCGAATGGGGCGATTGCGACGCCGCTGCGATCACCTTCTATCCCAACTATTTCGCCTGGTTCGACGCCTCGAGCTGGCATCTTTTCGAGTCGGCCGGCTATCGCGCCGGCCCGCTGATGAAGGAGCAGGGCGTTTATGTGCCTTTGGTCGAAGCCGACGCAAAGTTCAAGCGCCCCGGCTTTCTCGGCGACGAGCTCATGGTGGAAAGCTTTGTCGAGGAATGGCGCGACAAAGTGTTCCGCGTGCGGCATATCGTGCGACGCGGCGAGGAAGTGCTGCTGGAAGGCACCGAGTTGCGCTGCTGGGCCAAACCGCATCCCGACGATGCGCAACGCTTCATAGCTTTACCCATCCCGACGGAGTTTCGCGCAGCGTTGAGCTAGGCGCCGATCCCCGTCGCCTGGGGCGGCAGCGTGAAATAAAAAGTTGCGCCGTTGCCCGTCTCACCTTCCGCCCAGGCAAGGCCGCCGTGGCGTTGAATGATGCGTTGTACAGTAGCCAGCCCTATCCCCGTGCCGGCGAATTCATAGACCTCATGCAGCCGCTCAAAGGGGCGGAATAGCTTGTCGGTGAACTTCATGTCGAAGCCGACGCCGTTGTCACGCACAAAATACACCGGCTGTTCGCCTTCCGGCACCACACCGAACTCGATGCGCGCGGGGTCGGCGTGCATCGTAAACTTCCAGGCGTTTGACAGCAGATTCTCCAGCGCCCCGCGCAGCAGACGCTCATCGCCGCAGGCGCGCACGTTTGGCGCGATGACGACTTCGACTTGACGTTCCGGTGCGGCTTGCGCCAGTTCGCGTACGACGGCTTGCGCTTGCGCGGACAAATCCACCTCCGCCAAGTGCATGGGGGCGCGCGTCAGTTGCGCCAGATCGAGCAGGCCGTCGATCAGGTCGCTCATGCGTAGTGTGGCGGCGCGTATGCGCTGCAGGTGATCCTTGCCTCCTTCGTCGAGGCGATCGCCGTAGTCTTCGAGCAGCAACTGGCTGAAGCCGTTGATGCCGCGCAGCGGCGAACGTAAATCGTGCGATACGGAATAACTGAAGCTCTCCAGCTCCTTCAGCGAGGCGCGCATTTCGGCGGTGCGTTTGTTCACGCGGTCTTCGAGTTCTTCGTTAAGCCGGCGCAACTGTGCCTCTGCCTGGCGCCGCCGCAGGTTGTTGCGATAGGCCTCGATCAACATGGCGCAGGTGTTGGTGAAGGGTTGCAGACGGTGCACCAGTGCTTCGTCATAGGCGTCGGGCCGGTCACCCACGCCCAGCATGCCGACCAGTTGCTCGCCACGAAACAGCGGCAAGCCCATGAACGATTTCAGCGGTCGATGGCCCTCCGGCAGCGCGCCGCGCGGATCGTTGGCGGGATCAGCGCTCAAGACCGGCTGGCTGGTGGTCATGATGTGGCCAAACAGCGTATTCACGCCACGAAAAAAGAAGTCGTTTTTCAGGCGACGCTGATAGGCGCTGCGCTCGGATTCATCCCAAGTGACATCGGTGATGGTGAATAAACGCAAGCTGGGCAGGCCATTTTCATAGAACACCTCGCCGATGAAGCCATATTCGCTGTCGGTGATTTCCAGCAGATGCGACAGCAACTGGTTGAACGTTAAATGCGGGTCGGCGTCAGTGATGAAGTCGGCTTGCGCCTGGCTCAGGGCGTCGAGCATGCGATTCTGTTCCATGAACAGTTGCTCGATGCGCATGCGTTCGGTGATGTCGCGCGTGATGATCATCATGCACGGCTCGTCTTCGATTTCGATCAGGCTGGCCGACAGCAGACAGTCGAGCGTGCGCCCGGCTTTGTCGCGCAGACGCGTGACGATATTGACCAGCTTGCCATGCTCGTAGAGCAAGTCGGCCATGCGCTGGCGCTCGCTGGGCAGGCACCAGATGCCTAATTCGGTGGCGACCCGGCCTATGGCCTCTTCACGCGTGAAGCCGAAGACGCGCTCGAAAGCCGGGTTGATTTCGACGTAGCGGCCGTTACGCAGCGAACTGATGGAAATGGCGTCCGGACTCTCGGAGTAAATGCGTGAGAGCTTTTGCTCGGAAAGTCGCAGCGCCGCTTCCGTCTGCCGGTTTTCCTGGGTGATATGCTCGAGCAGGCGACTGTGCGTCCAGATCAGTTCGGATTCACACGACTCTTGTTCCGCGACGCGCTTGCGCAATATCGCCAGTTCTTCGAGGGGGTCTTTGTTGTCAGAAACTGCCATGTCCGTCATGTTTGTTTTATCGCTATGGGTTGCAACGGTTGTGCCGTTGCCAACGTTGGCGTGGGCGGATTGCGGAGAAATTGTTCCGATTTTTCCGGACGCCCAGTCAGCATTTTCCGCCTAAAGGCAAGCTCGCTCAAGTCGGAGGCGACAGGCGGGCGTGGCTGATGTTGGATGGTGACAGTCGAAGGTGACTGCCCAATAACGCCGCGCCGGCTGTCGCCGGTGCGGCGGGAGATTAAGATTAAACGCGTTCGATAATCAGGGAGATGCCCTGGCCCACACCGATACACATGGTGCACAGCGCGTAGCGACCGCCGCTGCGGTGCAGTTGGTACATGGCGGTGGTGGTAAGGCGGGCGCCGCTCATGCCCAGCGGATGCCCGAGCGCGATGGCACCGCCATTGGGGTTGACGTGGGGCGCATCGTCGGCCAAACCCAGATCGCGCGTCACGGCCAGCGCCTGGGCGGCGAAGGCCTCGTTCAGCTCGATGACATCCATTTGCGCTAGCTTGAGGCCGGTACGCTCCAGCAATTTGCGCGTCGCCGGCGCCGGGCCGAAGCCCATGATGCGCGGCGGCACGCCGGCCGTGGCCATGCCGACGATGCGCGCGCGCGGCGTGAGTTTGTGCGCCTTGACGGCCGCTTCGGAAGCCAGAATCAGGGCGCAGGCGCCATCATTCACACCGGAGGCGTTGCCGGCGGTGATGCTGCCGCCTTCGCGCACAATGGGCTTGAGTTTGGCCAGCATGTCCAGCGTGGTGTCGGCGCGCGGATGCTCGTCGACCGAGACGATCTTCGGGTCGCTCCTGCGCTGGGGAATCTCTACCGGAATAATTTCGTCGTCGAATCGTCCGGCCGCCTGCGCGGCAGTGGCACGCTGCTGGCTGCGCAGGGCGAAAGCATCTTGATCCGCACGCGAAATCTTGAGTTCGTCTGCGAGATTTTCCGCCGTCTCAGGCATGGAGTCGGTGCCGTGCAGTTTTTTCATGAGCGGGTTGATGAAGCGCCAGCCGATGGTGGTGTCATAGATCTCGGCGTTGCGCGAAAAAGCGGAATCGGCCTTGGCCATGACCAAGGGCGCGCGGGTCATGCTTTCCACGCCGCCGGCGATCATGAGCTGGGCTTCACCCGCCTTGATGGCGCGCGCCGCTGTGCCCACGGCGTCCATGCCCGATCCGCACAGGCGATTGATGGTGCTGCCAGGTACGGAAACCGGCAGGCCAGAGAGCAGCGCCGCCATGCGCGCGACGTTGCGATTGTCCTCACCGGCCTGGTTGGCGCAGCCGAAAATCACTTCGTCGATGGCGCTCCAGTCCAGCTCGGGATGACGACGCATTAGCGCCTTGAGCGGCAGTGCGGCCAGATCGTCAGTACGAATGGAGGACAGCGCGCCCCCATAGCGGCCGATGGGGGTGCGCACAGCGTCACAGATAAAAACTTCGTTCACGATTGCTCCTAGTATCGTTACCTATTAATTACGAAACATAATGCCGCGCCATTTTTGCATCTGCGTCCTGTCGAGTGAACATCCACTCGATGCCACGCTGCTCGGC
>JAYUNL010000202.1:0-23482 GCA_043761745.1 Rhodocyclaceae bacterium | reverse complement strand
TTGATCCCCATCACGCATCTCCTCTCCTAGCGATGCGTACATCTTCCACCCAGCCAGGCTCACTGGATGAGCCTGCTGAACTTTGTGGCTAATCAGGTCGCCGTATGAGGTTGCCGCGTGATGTATCAGGCGCGGATCGCGCTCAGCGTCTGTTCGGCTGACGCTTTACTACTGCCGGCCGATGCAAGGCACGCAGCATCGGCGCGGCAGCCCGTCCGGGCAGCCCGGCCAAGAGCAAAGCCCGGACCATATCGCGTCGGAGATTACCGGCGCGCCGCCCAGTACCCAGGCCGGCGACGCTGGTGCGCTATCGCGATGATGTGCGGCGTATCTGCTTCTTGGCGATACACAACGTCATAGGGGTAACGATGCGCCGTCATTCGTCGGGTGCCGCTGGCAGCGGGCGTACCCATATTCGGATGTGCCGAGATCAGCCGAATAATTCGCTGCATCTCGTTCCGGAATGCGCTGGCCTGCTCAGCGTCTGCCTCTCTGGTATACCAGCGCGCCGCTGCGGCAAACTCGGTTCGCGCCTCCGCTGCGAACTGAATCCTCACTTGTCATGTGAGGCGATGATGGTATCGATCTCGGCGAAAACTTCCTTATCCGATATCCACCGGGTTCGGCCAGCCTCCATGTCTGCCACGCGTCGGGCGATCTCTTGGTCCCAGGCCTTGGCAACTTCGTCAGGGGTTTCGTCGATCGAACCTTCCAGACTGAGAACCAGGCTGTGGATCAAATTTCCCCGTTCAGCGGGCGATAACTCAAGCGCTTGCGCTTCGATGTCTTTCAAGATGGCGGGCACGATGAATACCTCCGCAAAGGGCAATGAAGAGCTTGCATATTAGCAGTCTGTCGAGGAACGAAACAGATCGGCTCGCTTTCCAAATTTAACCAGGAGGGCTTGCTTGCGTCCGTGCTGTTTCATCTATGTCCAGATCAATCCTGCTGTCCGTAGTCTCTGAACTTTTCCAGCATCCGCTTCATTTCCGCTTCGGACAAGAGCCGTGGCTCACCGACTTCCAGACCACGCCGGTGGGCGTGATGAGATAGCCCCATGGGCCGCGCGCGCTGACGTTGCCCGAGGTGCCGCGATTCAGGCCTTGCGCGCCCATGGCGCGCGCAGTGGCGAACGCGTCGGCGCGCAGTGTCGAGGCGGCATGTTTACTCGGAAAAAAATTCCCGCAGTGCCGCAGGCTGGCGCACGCCGCGTTCGGTGATGACGCCGCTGATCAGCGCGGCGGGCGTGACGTCGAAAGCGGGATTGGCTACGGTCATGCTGGCCGGCGCCAGCGTGACCGTGGTCAGGTTGCCGCTGGCGTCTACGCCGGCGATCTGGCGCACTTCGTCGGCGTCGCGGTCCTCGATGGGAATCGCTTCGCCGTTGGCGCAAGCCAGGTCTATGGTGGAGCGCGGCGCGGCGACGTAGAACGGCACACTGTTGTCGCGCGCCGCCAGCGCTTTGAGGTAGGTGCCGATCTTGTTGGCGGTGTCGCCATTGGCGGCGATGCGGTCGGCGCCGACAATCACCACATCAATCTCGCCCCGGCGCAACAGCAGGCCAGCGGCGTTGTCGGCGATCAAGGTGTGTGGCACGCCGGCCTCATTGAGCTCCCAGGCGGTGAGCAGACCCTGATTGCGCGGCCGGGTTTCTGAAACGGTTACATGCACGGCTATGCCGGCGCGCTGGGCGGCATACACCGGCGCCAGGGCTGTGCCATGCGCCGTGGTGGCGAGCCAGCCGGCATTGCAATGCGTCAGCACCCGCACCAGTTTGTGCTGTCGGGCCAGCGTCGAGAGAAGGCGTAAGCCGTGTTCGCCGATGGCAAGATTAGCGGCGGCATCCTCTTCCGCAATGGCGCGCGCTTCCATCCAGGCCGCTTCAGCGCGTTTATCTACCGCCAACGGCGCTAGCCGGGCACGCATGCGCGCCAGCGCCCAAAGCAGGTTTACGGCCGTGGGTCGTGTTTCGGCAAGGGCGCTTAATGCAGCATGCAGCGCCGCGCCATCGGCTGCGCTTTGCATTGCCAGCGCCACGCCATAAGCGGCGGTGACGCCGATCAGCGGCGCACCGCGTACTTGCATGGCGCGTATGGCATGGGCGGCATCCTCCAGCGTTGTAAGGCGCTGCGTGACGCGCCGATGCGGCAGCAGGGTTTGATCGAGGATAACCACCGCCGGGTGGTCTTCGATCAGTGTGCGGGGGATGTCGGTGAGCATCGTGTCGGAATTATAGGGCGGATGTTCACCGCAAAGGACGCCAAGGACGCAAAGAGATTCATAGGCGTCCTACGCCGGTTTGTGCATTGAGAATCTCAACGCCCAACCCGATTAGCTTTCCTTTGCGTCCTTGGCGTCCTTTGCGGTGAATCCCCCCTGCGCGGCGAACACGTGCGCCGCCGCTTGCGGCAAAATGCGGGCTTCGCATTTCTGTTGTGCTGCCATGCCGACTTTTCCCGCTGCCATCGAATCCCGCTTGCCCAAGGTAGGCACGACCATTTTCACCGTGATGTCGCGCCTGGCGCAGCAGCATGGTGCCATCAATTTGTCGCAGGGCTTTCCGGATTTTTCCGCGCCGCAGGCCTTGTTTGATCTTGTCGCGAAACACATGCATGCCGGCCACAATCAGTACGCCTACATGGCCGGCGTGGCGCCGCTACGCGAGGCCATCGCCGAGAAAGTCGCCACGCTGTATGGCCTCGCCTACGATGTGGAGGCGGAAATCACCGTCACCGCCGGCGCGACGCAGGCGATCTACACGGCGGTCGCGGCCATGGTGCGGCCGGGCGATGAGGTGATTGTCTTCGAGCCGGTGTATGACTCCTATGTGCCGTCCATAGACTTGAATGGCGGCAAAGCGGTGTATGCACGGCTGGCTTTTCCGGATTACCGGCCCAACTGGAACGAGGTACGCGCGCTTATCACGCCGCGTACGCGCATGATCATTATCAACACGCCGCATAATCCCAGCGGGGCGGTGTGGCAGGCGCAAGACATGCAAGCGCTGGCGGCGCTGGTGCGCGGCACCGATATCGTCATCGTCTCCGACGAGGTGTATGAGCACATCGTCTTCGACGGGCAACGTCATGAGAGTGTGGTGCGTTATCCCGATCTGGCCGAACGCACCTTCGTGATTTCTTCTTTCGGCAAGACTTATCACGTCACCGGCTGGAAGATCGCTTACTGCCTGGCGCCGCGTGAGTTGATGGCGGAGTTTCGCAAGGCGCATCAGTTCATCGTGTTTTGCGTGAACCATCCCATGCAGTTGGCGCTGGCCGAATTCATGCGGGACAAAGCAGGCTATCTGGACCTGGCGAATTTTTATCAGGCCAAACGCGATTATTTCCTGCGTCAACTGGAGGGCTCGCGCTTCACGCCGCTGCCCTGCGCCGGGACCTATTTCCAGACAGTGCGTTATGACGCCATCAGCGAGATGCCGGATCGCGCCTTTGCGGAATCACTCACGCGCGAACACGGCGTCGCGGCCATACCCTACACGGCGTTTTATCGTGACGGGCGTGATGACAAAGTCATCCGCTTCTGCTTCGCCAAGAGTGAAGAGACGCTGGCCCAGGCGGGCGAACGTTTGCGCCGGGTTTAGTGCTCAGGCCGGCGCGGCCGCGTGCTTGCGTCCGATGGTGAAGTGAAAGGTTGCGCCCACGTTTGGCGCGGCCTCGGCCCAGATGCGGCCGCCATGGCGCTCGAGGATGCTCTTGGCGATGGCCAGCCCAACCCCGGTGCCGGGGAACTGTGTCTCGTTGTGCAGGCGCTGGAAAACGCCGAACAGTCTGCCGGCGTATTTCATGTCGAAGCCGACGCCGTTGTCGCGCACGAAGTAGGTGATTTCGTTGTCCTCTTGGCGTGCACCGATTTCGACTTCCGCCCCAGCGGTCTTGGACGAGTATTTGAGCGCGTTGCCGACAAGATTGAGTAAAACCTGCTGGAGCATGGTTTCGTCGCCAGTGGCGGGTGGCAGGGCGCCCAGCGTGATGCGCGTTTTAGGATATTCATCCGCCAGTTCGCGCATTGCGCTCTGAGCCAGGTCGGCCATATTCACTTCGCGGTATTTCATCTCCGCGCGCGACAAACGCGAATACTCCAGGATGTCTTCGATCAATTGCGCCATGCGCGTGACGCTGCGCATGATGCGCTCGCCGTAGTCGCGACCTTCGGCGCTTAAACGATCGCCGTCGCTGTCGAGCAGCAGGTGCATATAGCCATTGATGGCGCGCAGCGGCGCGCGCAAGTCGTGCGAAATCGAGTATGAAAAGGCGCGCATCTCCTGGTTGGCGCGCTCCAGGTCGGCGGTGCGTTCGGCGACGCGCTGTTCCAGCGTTTCGTTGAGTCGCCGGATTTCCGCCTCGGCAAGCTTGCGCGCATTGATGTCGCGCGCCAGCGACAGGATGCAGTCCCGGCCGGTAATGCGCGTGTTTTGCATGCTGATCTCTATCCAGAACAAGCTGCCATCACGACGCTTGGCCACCCACTCGAAGACCGGCGCCTCACCACGCTGTGCGCGCCGCACCCATTCCCTAATCTCATCCGTCGAATAGGGCGGCGTATTCGCGCTGAAATCGGCTGCCGTGAGCTTGGGTAATGCCTCGCGCGTGTAGCCGTACATGTCCGTCATACGGGCATTCACCTCGATGATCTCGCCGGTTTCAGCGTCATGTACGAAAATGGTGTCGTTGATACCGTCGAAAATGGCGCGAAAGCGCGCTTCACTGTCGCGGAGTTCGGTCTGAATGGCGGCTTGGCGACGCATGGCCCGATGCACCAGGCCATACACCAGCAAGGCGGTCACCAGCACATACGCCCAGCCTTTGTAGATGGAGAGGCTGGTGAGGGTGTGTGCGTCGCTTACCAGCGCTTCTAACGCACTGTCACTCAGAAATATCCAGGCGCCGCCGAAGAGCGCGTAAATGCTGGCGATACGTAGGGCCGATTTGTCGACTGCCACCTATCTCTCCTGAGGATGCCGCCACGGGAGCGGTGTGGCTCCCGAACGACATATATTACCAGTGAGTACCGAGGCGTGCGGAAGAAGTAGTGAAGAAGGGCGTCGGTCGGCGCTGGTTGCGGTCGCTGCGGTCATTCTGAGCGGCCATCAAGCGGGCTCCGAATCGGGTAGCGCAGTCAATGCGACGTCGGGAGCGCTTTCCGGCTGCGGTGTCACCGTGGGCGCAGCACGCACCGTCAATGTGAAGCATCTGAGTTCGTCCAGCCATTGCAGACGCTCCAACAGGCTTAGCCGGCTGTAGGCGATCAAGCGCTCGTCGGAGAGCTCATAGTAGAAATCCTGGCGTTCCGTTTCCATCAGCGCAGTCCCAACTTGCCAAGCTGGCGCAACGCTTCAATGTCCGCCTCATCACGGCGTCTGCCTGTATCGGTTTTCATGGCAATAAGGTCTTCAACGGAAGCGAGCCTGACGCGATGCGTGCCGAGATCTTTTTCAAGACGCCGGCTCCAGGCCGATTCGAAATCGACCTTGGGTTGCACAAGAATATCCAGCGTGGGGTCACTGGCTTTTGGCGGGCGCAGTGCAAACGCGAGCATATGCTTCTGGCTTACCCACTCACCCAACTTGGCGGGGTTCGACAAGTCTTCGAGAGAAACGGGCAGCAAGGGCGTCAATTGCAGGTGGGTAGCGGCGCGGTAAAACGCCTTAAGGTTATCGGCATCCAGCGCCAGCATGAGATCGACGTCCATCGTCGCGCGTTCTACGCCGTGGATGTTCAGCGCCAAGCCACCCACCAGGAGGTAGCGTACCTGGGCTTTTTCCAGCGCATCGAATAAATCGAGATAAAACATGTCGCCAACAATTTAGCATTCTTCCAAGGTAACCGCTCGACTATGACGCAGGCGTTCCCAACACTGTTTGCCACAGTTCTGCCACGCAGGCGATCTTCTGCGCTACGGCGGCGCGTTCGATGCGGGCGTATTTCTCGTCGTTGAGGCGCAGGCTATGCTGCAGGGTGCGGTAACTGCGGTAGGCGTTGCGCACGCGTTCCGATAGTTCAGCGGGGATGAGCCCCAGGCCGGCGGCGATTTTCAGCAAGGCGAGATTGCCCAGATTGCCGGTCAGTTCGGCATATTGGTGGGCATAACCCAGCACCAGGAACTGCACGATGAATTCCACGTCGATGAGCCCGCCGCGATCATGCTTGAGATCGAATAGCGCGCTTTTGTTGGCGTGGCTGTCGGCCATTTTTTCGCGCATGGTGACCACTTCGCGCCGCAGTTCGTCCAGATTGCGCGGCTTCTGTAATACTTCGATGCGGATGACCTCGAACTGGCGGCCGATGTCGACGTCGCCGGCGCAGAAGCGCGCCCGCGTCAGGGCCTGATGTTCCCATGCCCACGCTGAGTCCATTTGATATTGGTGGAAGGCCGCCACGGAACTCACCAGCAGACCCGATTCGCCGTTGGGCCGCAGACGCAAATCTGTTTCGTAGAGAATTCCGGCCGGCGTCGGGCTGGAGAGCCAGGTGTTGGCGCGTTGAGCAAGGCGGGCATAGATTTCATGGGCGTCCGGTGCGGCGTCGTCGAAAAGAAAAATGATATCGAGGTCGGAGGCATAGCCCAGCTCCTTGCCGCCCAGCTTGCCATAGGCGATGACGGCGAATTTGGGTTCCTCGCGATGGCGCTTCGCCAGCTTGCGCCAGACCATGCGGCAGGCGAGATCGATCATGATGTCGGCCAATTCGGAAAGGTGGTCGGAGAGTTTTTCCAGTGGCAGCAGCCCCGCCAGATCTTGCGTGAGCAGGCGGAAGACCTGGGCGTGGTGGGCTTCACGCAGGGTATCCATCTGCTGTTCCACGTCGGGCTCCTGCGCATCGAGCTGCTGCGTGAGCTGCGCGCGGAACGCAGACCAATAAGCGATCCAGTCGGGCGGGGCTTCGAGCTGGCGCGCATCGAGCAGTTCGTCGAGCAGTATCGGGTGGCGTGTCAGAAACCGCGCCGCCCAGCTTGAGGCGCTCATCAGTTCGGCCACCTTGGCCAGGGCTTGCGGATACTGGTGCAGCAGCGCGAGGTAGGCGCCGCGGCGGCTCACGGCCTCCAGAAGATCGAGGCTGCGCGTCAGGGTGACGTCTGGGTTCGGCAGTTCGGCGGCCGCCTCGACCAGGCGCGGCACCAGCGCGTCGAAGCGTTCGCGTATCTGCGGCTGCATCTGTTGGTAGCGCAGGCCACTGCGTATGCCGTTGAGGCGCGTCGCCACGGCTTCGGCATCGCCATAGCCCAGGCGCGCCAGCTCGCGTGCCGCCTCGGTTAGGCCATCGCTGTGGCGCGCGGCTTGCCAGGCGTTGTTCTGTGTGTGGGTGTTGCGGCTTGGTTCGGCGAAGACGCCGTCGAAATGCCGGCACACATTGGCGCGATGATCGTCCAGCTCTTCCAGCAGCGTGGCATAGGAGGCGGCGCCCATGCCGTGGGCGATCAGTGCCTGATCGGCCGGGTTGCCAGGCAGGCTGTGCGTTTGCGCATCGTCCAGATATTGCAGGCGGTGTTCCAGATTACGCAGAAAACGATAGGCCACATCCAGTTCGCGCACTGCCGCCGCCGGCAACAAACCGCGCTCGGCAAGCACGGCCAAGACCGACTGCGTGGCGGGTATCTGCAAGCCTTTATCGCGCCCGCCGCGGATCAACTGGAAGACCTGGGCGAGAAACTCGATTTCGCGGATGCCGCCGGGGCCGAGCTTGATGTTGTTGGCCATGTCGCGCCGCGCCACCTCACGGCGGATCTGCGCATGCAGCTCGCGCATGGCATTGATGGCGCCGAAATCGAGATACTTGCGATAAACGAAGGGCAATTTGATGGCCTCGATCTCTGCGCCGCGCGCGCCGCAGAGCGGTCGAGCCTTGATCCAGGCATAACGTTCCCATTCGCGGCCCTGGGCGATGAAGTAGTTTTCGAGCATGTCGAAACTCGCCACCAGCGGCCCGGAATCGCCGTTGGGCCGCAGACGCATGTCGACGCGAAAGACCTGGCCATCCTCGGTGATTTCCGCCAGGGCACCGATGAGATTGCGGCCCAGGCGCGTGAAGTAGTCGAAGTTGCTGAGTTGCAGCGGCCCGTCGGTTTCGCCGTCCTCAGGGTAGAGAAAAATCAGATCGATGTCGGAGGAGACATTCAGCTCGCGCCCACCCAGCTTGCCCATGCCGATTACCACCAGCTCCTGGCGTTCGCCAGTCGCGGAGCGCGGCTCGCCGTAGCGCGCAGCGACCGTTGCGGCGAGCACGCGCGCCGCATGATCCACCGTGATGTCGGCAAGCTGGGTCATGGTTTCGGTGACTTCGGCGAGATCGGCCAGTCGGGCCAAATCTCGCACGGCGATGCGGGCCAAGACGCGCGCGCGCAGGCGGCGCAATCCGGATTTCAAGCGCGGTTCGTCCGCCGCCTCGCGGGCGAGGAAATCGCGCATGGCGTCAGGGGAAAAAGGTTGGCTTAGGTCGCGTCGCAATTCCTCGGCGATTTCCGGGCGGCTCGCCAAAAGGCGCGTGAGAAAGCGACTGAGGGGGCGAGCCCGGTCTAGCGCAGCTTGAGTCATGATGGTTCCGAGGTGAGGCATCGAATTGTTAGAAAGTGTAAATGTAATCGAGGGGCGAGTGGCGGGTGCCCTAGAATGACACTGTCACCTGATTGCCACTCGCGCTGTCGCTAAGCGCTCATTCCGGGCGTCAATAAGGGTAAAATCGCCTGGCTGCCCAAGGCGATGCCAACATCGCTACCCAGGGCGCCACCACTCGATGCAAGACACGCTCCCACACCCCGACTCCCCTCAGCGCCCCGCCCTGCGCCCACGCCGATTTTTCTCGCGCCTGCTTCGGCGCTTTTACCGTTATAGCGGCCTTGCGCTGTTGCCGGGCTGGCTGCGCCGTGCGCTCGCCTGGGGGTTCTGGCTGGGTTATTTTGCTTTTGCGTTATTGATCCTTACGCTGCGCTATTGGGTGCTTCCGCATATCGAAGATTATCGCGGCGATATCGAGCGGGCGATTTCTGCAGCAACCGGCCTACCGGTCAGCGTGGCGCACATCGATACCCAATGGCACGGCCTGCGTCCGCATCTGGCGCTGCGTGATTTTCGGGTAAGCGATGCGCAGGGCCGCCCGGGACTTACGCTCGAAACGGTCGAGACCGAGGTCGCCTGGTCTTCGCTATGGCACTTTGAACTGCGTCTGCACCGGCTTGAAATCGAGGCGCCTTCCCTGGTGGTGCGCCGCGAGGCCGACGGTAAGATTTTCATTGCCGGCATCCCCATCAACACCGAGAGCGAAGGCGCCGGCTTTGCGGACTGGCTGCTGGCGCAGGACCGTATTGTGGTGCGTAACGCCAGTATCGAATGGCGCGACGGGCTGCGCGGCGCGCCGCCACTGGCACTGACTCGCCTGAACTTCGATTTGCAGAATAGCGGAGAGCGCCATCGTTTCGGCCTTGCGGCTCAGCCGCCGCAGGCGCTGGCGGCACGTCTGGACGTGCGCGGCGATTTTTACGGGCTGGATAGCCACAATCTCGCTGACCTGTACGGAGAAGCCTATGCCGAACTCGACTACGCCGATCTCGCCGGCTGGCATGCCTGGGTCGATTATCCGGTCGAAGTTTCCAAGGGCGCTGGCGGTTTGCGTCTGTGGCTGAATCTGGCCGCAGGAAAACTCAACGCCGTCACCGCCGACGTCGCGCTGCGCGACGTGCAGTTGCGTCTGGGGCGCGATCTGCCCATGCTCGATCTGAAGCAACTCTCGGGAAGGTTGTCGGGCCGTCTGGCCGGTTCAGATCTCCAAGACGGCTTCGATCTGGCGGCAAAAAAGCTCACGCTTACCACTAAGGACGGCATCGACATCAAACCCACGGATTTGCTGGTGCGCTGGAATCCTGCCTCGGGCCGCCGCCTGGCGCAGGGTGAGAGCAGCGCCAGTGGTCTCGACCTCGATGCGCTGATGCGTCTCTCAGCCCATCTGCCCCTGCATGACGATGCGCGCAAGGCGCTCGCCAACCTGGCGCCGCGTGGGCGCTTGCAGGATTTTGCCCTGTCCTGGCATAGCGACGGTGGCTCGGATAAAGCGCCTTGGGACGCGATTAAAGACTACACCCTGCACGCCCGCTTCGAGAACCTCGGCTTGAAGGCGCAAGCGCCTTATCCCGGCTTTGCCGGTCTGACCGGCACGCTGGATGGCAATGAAAAAAGCGGCCACATCAGTTTGCAAAGTCGCGATGCTTTCCTGGAACTCCCCGGGGTATTCATCGAGCCCAATCTGGCGTTGACGGAGCTGGCAGTGCAGGCCAACTGGACCATCAAGGACGGCCGCGTAGATATGCGCTTGCAGAACGCCACTTTCCGCAACAACGACACGGCGGGCAGCGCCTCCGGCCAATACCGCAGCGCCCTCGGCGGGCCGGGCGAGATCGATCTCAATGCGCAGCTCGTGCGCACCAACGCCACAGCGGTATGGCGCTATTTGCCGCTGTCGTTAGGCCACGATGTGCGCGAATGGCTGCGGCTGGCCATCACCGGCGGCTACGCCGAAGATGCGCGTTTGCGCTTGAAGGGCGACTTGAGAGATTTTCCTTATGCCGATGGCAAGAAGGGTGTCTTCAAGGTGACGGCGAAACTGGTCGACGCCACGCTGAAGTACGGGGCGGACTGGCCGGTCATCGACAATATCCATGGCGATCTGTTGTTCGAGGGGCCGCGCATGCTGATCAGCGCTCGGAGCGGCAATATCTATGGCGTGAAACTCAGCAATGTGGCGGCGGAAATTGCCGATCTGGATGCGGGCGAGAAGCAATTCCTATCCGTCACCGGCAAAGCCGAAGGGCCGACAGGCGAATTTTTCCGCTTCATCGACACCAGCCCGGTAGCGGCGCAGATCGATCGATTCACGGACGGCATGCGCGCCGAAGGCAACGGCAGTCTGGCGCTCAAGCTGCACCTGCCCTTGATGCACATGGTCGACACCAAGGTGGACGGCGATTACCAGTTCGCCAACAACCGGCTTGCCATCGATCCGGAGCTGCCGCCCATCACCGAGCTTGCCGGCCGCTTGCTATTCACAGGTAGTAGCGTGCAAATCAAGGAGGCGCGCGGCAATCTGCTGGGCACGCCACTTTCGGTGAGCGTGGCCACACGCAGCGATGGCACCGTCGCCATCAATGCCGCCGGCAATGCCAGCGTGGCCGAACTGCGCAAGAACACCGAGTTGCGTCTGTTCGATCACCTCTCAGGAACCACGCCTTGGCGCGGCAGCATCCTGGTGCGCAAAAAGAGTGCCGAGATTGCATTCGAATCCAGTTTGCAAGGCATCGCATCGAGCCTGCCCGAGCCCTTCAACAAGTCGGCCAATGAGGCGATGCCGCTACGCTTCGAGCGTGCGCCCTACGTCGATACGGTGCGCCGCCGTGGCGCGCCTTTGGGCAGCGAGCCGCGCGAGCAAACGCGCCTGGCGCTCGGCAAGACGCTGAACGCTTTTTGGGTGCAGCGGCGCGACGCCGGCAAGGTACAGATCGAACGTGGGTTTATCGGCGTTGGAGAGACACCGCCGATGCCGGATAAAGGTCTGCTTTTCTCGGCGAATCTCAAATCCATCAACTTCGATTTCTGGCGCTCGCTCCTGGCTAGCCCCAGTGGCGGCGACGCGAACGGCGGAACCAGCAGCCATCTGCCGATCAACTTCGTCAGCTTGCGCGCCAGTGATGCGACCTTCTCGAATTATTCCTTTGGTGACGTGAATCTGCGCGCTAATCTGCAAGATGACACCTGGCTGGCGCAACTGACCAGCAAGGAAGCCAGCGGCGAGTTGTCGTGGAAGACGCAGGGCCAGGGGCGCATCAAGGCACGCTTGAAGCAGCTCAATCTGAATGAAAGCAAGCCGGGTTCGCAGCCAGCTATGCTGGAAGCTGCGCCGCGAGAACTTCCCGGCCTGGACGTGGTGGCCGACAGCTTTATTCTGCGCGGCAAAAGGCTCGGGCGCCTGGAGGTACAGGCTGCCAACGAAACCGGCGCCTGGCGCATCGAGAAACTGACCCTCGCCAGCCCCGACGGCACGCTCAATGCTGATGGTATTTGGAAGGGCACGAGCACGCAACTCAACTTCAAGTTCGACGTCGCCGATATCGGCAAGATGTTGGAACGCTTGGGCTACGTCGATGCGGTCAAGCGCGGCACGGCGAAGCTGGAAGGCAAGATGTCCTGGAGCGGCACACCGACGCAGATCGATTACCCCTCGCTCGACGGCGCCTTGGCCGTGCGCGCGGACAATGGCCAATTCAACAAGCTGGAGCCGGGCATCGGCAAGCTCTTGGGTATCCTCAGCCTGCAATCCTTGCCGCGCCGTATTACCTTGGATTTTCGCGATGTCTTCAGCGAAGGCTTTGCTTTCGACAGCATCAAGGGCAATGTCAAGGCGCAGCACGGCGTGCTCAGCACGCAGGATTTGCAGATCACCGGCCCCGCCGCCCAAGTGTTCATGAGCGGCGAAGCCAGCATTCCCGCCGAAACGCAAAAGCTGCGCGTGCGCGTGCAGCCCGCGCTGGGCGACAGCTTGTCGGTGGGCGCCATGGTCTTGAATCCCGTTGTCGGCCTCGCCGCCTGGGCCGCGCAAAAAGTGTTGAAAGATCCACTGGGCCAGATTTTCGCCTATGAATATGACGTCACCGGCAGTTGGAGCGATCCCAAGGTGGACAAAGTCCAGCATCAGGCTGCGAAGAAGGAGTGATGAGTGAGCGTGAAGGGTGACGTGCTGATCGCCGCAGTACAAATGGTCTCCGGCCCGGGCATCGCGCAGAATCTGCGCGATGCCGCAGGCTTGGTCGCCGAGGCGGCGGGGCGGGGCGCCAAGCTGGTGGCGCTGCCCGAGTATTTCGCACTGATCTCCGGCGACGAGACCGACAAGCTGCGCGCTGGCGAGTTTGATGGCGCTGGCCCAATCCAGGATTTTCTGTGCGAGACGGCGAGTAGACACAAAATCTGGTTAGTCGGCGGCTCGGTGCCGCTCGTAGCTTCCACGTCGGACAAAGTGCGCAACAGTTGTCTGGCCTATGACGACACGGGCAAGCGCATCGCGCGCTACGACAAGATTCACCTCTTTGGCTACGCCTGCGGAACCGAACGTTACGACGAGAGTCAGACCATCGAAGCCGGCAGCGATGTGGTGGCCTTCGATACCCCGCTTGGCCGCGTAGGTTTGTCGATCTGTTACGATCTGCGCTTTCCTGAGTTGTATCGCGCGCTGGGTGATATCGATTTGCTGGTGGTGCCGGCGGCCTTCACCCGCACCACGGGCCAGGCGCATTGGGAGCTCTTGCTCAGAGCCCGCGCAGTGGAAAACCTGTGCTACGTACTGGCCGCAGCGCAAGGCGGTAAACACCCGAGTGGCCGCGAGACCTTCGGCGACAGTATGATCGTCGATCCGTGGGGCTTGGTGTTGGCGCGTTTGCCACAGGGACCGGGTGTGGTGGTGGCCGAAATGAATCCGGCACGCATCGCCGAAGTGCGCGCCAATCTGCCGGCGTTGAGCCATAAAACGATTAAATAGGAGTGTCGGGTTTCGAGTTGCGAGTTTCGGGTTGAAAGCGCCATTGCTGCCGGTGTGCGTTGACGATAGCCCTGACGAAGTAGCGAAGCCCGCTCTACCCACTCAACCCGAAATCCGAAACCCGAAACTCGAAACTAAACGGACTGACATGACCAACGTCGCAAACCATTTCGCTACCGCCGAATCCTGCCTGTTGGCGCCCTACGACTTGTCCTCGCGCAAGCTGGAATCGGTATTCTCCACGCTGCATCAGCACAAGATCGATTTTGCGGACTTGTATTTTCAGTATTCCCGTTCGGAAGGCTGGAGTCTGGAAGAAGGCATCGTCAAATCCGGCAGCTTCAACATCGAGCAAGGCGTGGGCGTGCGCGCGCTTTCCGGCGAGAAAACCGCCTTCGCTTATTCCGACGAAATTTCCCTGCCCGCCTTGACCTCGGCTGCGCAGGCCACGCGCGCGATTGCCGCGCAAGGCGCCGAGAAGCTGGTACCACTCTTGCGCGGCGCGACCTCGCCGGCGCTGTATGCGGCTTTGGACCCGATCGCCTCCTTGTCCGACGCCGCGAAAGTAAAACTGCTGGAGCGCCTGGAAAGCTATGCGCGTGCGGCAGATAAGCGCGTTACCCAGGTCATGGCCAATCTCGCTGGTACTTACGAAGTGATCCTGGTGGCGCGCTCCGACGGCCATCTTGCCGCCGATGTGCGCCCGCTGGTGCGTGTGTCCCTAACGGTCATCATGCAGGACGGCAGTCGCCGCGAGCAAGGTTCTTCCGGCGGCGGCGGGCGTTTCGATTACGCCTATTTCACCGACAAGGTATTACGCGACTACGCTAAACAGGCGGTGCATCAGGCCAGCGTGAATCTCGCCGCCAAGCCCGCACCGGCGGGCACTATGACAGTGGTCTTGGGCAGCGGTTGGCCCGGCATTCTGCTGCACGAGGCCATCGGCCACGGCCTGGAAGGCGATTTCAATCGCAAGGGCAGCTCCGCTTTCGCCGGTCGTTTAGGCGAGCGCGTTGCGGCGCGCGGCGTCACCGTGGTTGACGATGGCACCCTCGCCAATCGTCGCGGTTCGCTCTCGGTAGATGATGAAGGCAATCCGACGCAATGCACGACGCTCATCGAAGACGGCATTCTGGTCGGTTATTTGCAGGACTCGTTGAATGCCCGCCTGATGGGCGTGCCGGTTACCGGCAACGGGCGGCGCGAATCTTTCGCGCACCTGCCGCTGCCGCGTATGACCAACACCTATATGCTGAACGGTGATCGCGATCCGCAGGAAATCATCGCTTCGGTGAAGCGCGGTTTGTACGCGGCGAATTTCGGTGGTGGGCAGGTGGATATCACCAGCGGAAAATTTGTGTTTTCGGCTGCCGAAGCCTACATGATCGAAAACGGCAAGATCACCTATCCGGTGAAAGGCGCCACGCTGATCGGCAACGGCCCGGATGCGTTGACGCGGGTCTCCATGATCGGTAACGACATGCAGCTTGATCCGGGCGTAGGCACCTGCGGCAAGGAAGGCCAGAGCGTGCCGGTCGGCGTCGGTCAGCCGACGTTGCGCATCGACGGCCTCACGGTCGGTGGTACAGGTTAGCCGGCCAGGCGCAGCACGGGCATCGTGTATTCAGCGGCGCGTTCCGCCGCGATTTCTACGCGGTTGCGGCCATTGAACTTGGCGCGGTAAAGCGCCGCTTCCGCTGTGGCGATGAGTGCGGCAAGTGTGTCGCCGCTTTGCATTTCAGCCACGCCCACAGAGACAGTTACCGGTGGCAGCGCCGCGCCCTGGTGGTTGCCGTAATCCGTTTCCGTCGCCACCACGCGCAAGCGCTCCGCCACGCGCAGCGTGTTGGCGAGGCTTGCTTCCGGCAACAGCACCGCAAATTCCTCGCCACCGAAGCGGGCCACCAGGTCCGTCGGTCGCAGGCTTTGAGTGATGCTGCTGGTCAGGGCGCACAGCAGCGCATCGCCCGCCAACTGGCCATTGTTCTCGTTGTAAATACGGAAGTGATCAATATCGATTAACAACAACGAGAGCGGCTGATCGTTACGTGAGCAGCGCCGCACCGCGCGGGCGAAGGCGCCCTCCAGCCAAAGGCGGTTATGCAGCCCAGTGAGTCCGTCCACGCTGGAAGCGTGCTCGAAACGTTGATGTTCAGCGATGTGCGTAACGATACCGCGCTCGCCCTTTTTCATCCGACCGGCGAGCAGGTGCAGCAGATTGCGCGCTACGCCATGCGAGTGATTGATGAGCGACCACAGCGCGTCCGGCGGTAACATCAGTACGCGGCATTCCGTGGCGGCGACAACATAAGCGGAAGGCGTGCGGTTTGCGACCAGCGACATTTCACCGACGCATTCGCCCGGGCCCAGTTCGATATTGCCTGGCGCCTCTATATCCGCCAGATGCACCGCCAGACGGCCTTCCAGCACGATATATACGCACTCGCTTTCCTGGTTCGGCGCCAACAGAATCTCGTCCCGATGCAACTCCATGACCGGGCAATAATCAACGATGCCTTCCAGGGAATCCATGCCGATGCCTCCGAAGAGCCGACAGTTTCTGATCAGTGTGCGATCGCAGCCTGATAGCATGGGTCTACCCCTTTCGAACTTGTTGTGATGACTTTTGAGAGACAGAGCCGTCTTCTTGTTGTTATAACGGCATCGGCCGGGAATTCTTGAGAGGCCTCAGCGCCTGGCGCGTACCCAGGCCTTGCGCGCTTCCTCCAGCCCCACCATGATCGCCGCGAAGGGCAGGGCATAGAGCCAAGCGTCCAGGCTGATGGGCGCGGTGCCGAACAGCCAGTTGCCGGCTGGCGTGTAGATGATGGCCAGGATCAGCCCCAGCTCCGTCGCGATGCCGAGCAGGATGAGCGGGTTACTGAACAAGCCAAAGGCCAGAGAGGATTTTTGCGGGTGACGGCAGAGAAAGACATTCACTATTTGCGTCACGATGATCGCCGCCAGGCAGGCGCTGGTTGCTTGCAGATAAAGCGGATCGGTCTTGCCAGGCAGATCGCCGTAGTGCCAGCCGCCGCCATGCAGGACGAAGAAAAACACCGCCATGGCTGCCGTCGCTTCCAGCACGCCCAGAAAGAGATAGGCGCGCACGATCAGTCCCCACGACAGCAGGCGTTCGCCGCGTGCGCGCGGCGGCCGGCTCATCACACCCGGATCGGGTTTCTCCGCGCCCAGTGCCAATGCCGGCAGCATGTCGGTGCCGAGGTCGACCGCGAGTATCTGGATGATGGTGAGCGGCAGCGGAATGCGGAACAACACGAAGGCGAGGTAAGGCACCAGCTCGGGAATGTTGGAGGTGAGGATGTAGGTGAGGAACTTGCGGATGTTATCGAACACGGCACGACCTTCTTCGATGGCGGCCACGATGCTGGCGAAGTTGTCATCGAGCAGAATGAGATCGGCGGCTTCCTTGGCCACATCGGTGCCGGCCAAGCCCATGGCGATGCCGATGTGGGCGGACTTCAGCGCCGGTGCGTCGTTCACGCCGTCGCCCGTGACGGCGACGATCTCGCCCTTCTTTTTATAGGCTTCGACAATGAGCATCTTTTGCTCGGCGGCGACGCGCGCGAAAAGTATCTCCGGCGCATCCAGTGCCAATTGCAATTGCTCGGAGGTGAAACTGCGCAACACATCGCCGGTAATGATGGTCGGATGGTCACTGCGGATCAAGCCAATTTCCCGGCCGATGGCCAGCGCGGTGTGCGGATGGTCGCCCGTGACCATAATGACGCGGATGCCGGCGGTGGTACAGCGCGCCACCGCACCGGCCACCTCGGTGCGCGGCGGGTCTTCCAGACCGACGAGACCGGCCAGGGTCAGGGCGCGCTCCTCTGCCGGCAAGCCGTCGTGGATGGTGGCGTGGGCGAAGGCCAACACGCGTAGCCCTGCGGTAGCCATGTCGTTTTGCGCCGCGAGCAGTTGCGCCCGCGCCGCGTCGTCGAGCGGTGTGATGCGTGTTCCGATCTGCATAGAGTCGCAAACTGCCAGCACCGTCTCCGGCGCGCCCTTGCAGTAGAGCAGGCGTCCGGTGGGCGTGTCGCACAGCACCGACATGCGCTTGCGGTCGGTGTCGAAGGGGATTTCATCGAGCCGCGTGTAGCGCGCCAGGTCACCAGCGTATTGTCGACCCATCGCCGCCAGCGCCATTTCCATCGGGTCGCCCAGCAAGGAGTGATGGCCTTGCTTCGTGATTTCCTTGAGGTTGTGACATAGCGCGGCATTGATGAAGAGGGCCTGGTAATCCGGTAACGCTACGTCGAGTTCGTTCGGCGCGAAGAAACGATCGCCCAGCCACAGGCGTTGCACCGACATGCGGTTTTGCGTCAGCGTGCCGGTCTTGTCGGAGAGGATGACGGTGGTGGAACCCAGCGCCTCGACGGCCGGTAGGTGGCGCACCAGGGCATTGCGCTTGGCCATGCGCTGGGTCGCCATGGCCAGTGACAAGGTCACGGTCGGCAGCAGGCCTTCCGGCACATTGGCGACGATGATGCCAATGGCGAAAAGAAAATTTTCCCAGAACGGCAGCCCGATGGCCTGGCCGATGAAAAAGAACAGCACGCCCAGCCCCGTGGCGAGCGCCGCGACGATGCGCGACAGCCGGGCGATCTCGCGTTGCAGCGGTGAGGTGCTTTCGCCTGCCGTCTGCGTCAGATGCGCGATGCGGCCGAATTCCGTGTGCATGCCCGTCGCATAGACCACGGCGCGTCCCTGGCCCGACACCACCGAGGTACCGGCCAGCAGGATATTGCGGGCGAAAAGCGGCGATTCCTCATTGCTCACATCGGCACTGCGCGCCTTGGGCAGCGATTCGCCGGTGACGGTGGCGGCATTCACGCGCAGACCGAAAGCCTCGATGACGCGGCAATCACCCGCGACCAGATCGCCTTCCTCGATCAGCAAGATGTCGCCGGGCACCAGCGCCGTGGCGTCGAGTTGGGCAAGCGCGCCGGCGCGAAACACCGTCACCTGCTGCGGCAGTAACTGGCGCAACGCCGCCACCGCGCGCTCGGCTTTGTACTCCTGCCAGAAGGAAAAAATGCCATTGATGAGGATCACGCCAATGATGGCCCAACCCATCCGCGCCATGCCCTGTCCCGGCTGGAAATGCTCGGCGAGAAACGCCAGCGCCGCTGCCAACCAAAGTATCAGCGCAAAGAAGTGGGTGAATTCACGTGCGAGCCCCAGTAGTAAATTCTCGCGCGCCACTTCCTCCAGGCGATTGGGTCCGAACTCCGCCAGCCGCCGCGCCGCCTCGGCAGCGCTCAAGCCGGCGGCACTGGTCTTCAGGCTGGCAAGCGCCTGGTCGGTAGTGAGATGGACGATCTTCATGGTGGGCAGCGAATGTTGCTGGCAGCATAACAAGTTCGTAGAGCCTGGCTTTGCGTTTGCTCAAAGTGAGTTGACTGTCTGACTGATGCTGGAGGCGCGCGCAGTAGGTGCTTTGAAAGCCGGGACGACTCGAAACCTAAAACAAGTCCAACTGCGCCGTTTCCGCCTTGGGCGGAATGAAGTGGCTGCAATCCAGCACCATTTCTTTTTCATTCAGCCCCAAGCGCGTGCAGGCGATGCGGAAGCGTTGGCGGATCATGTCGGCGTAAGGGCCGCTGCCGCGCATGCGGGCGCCGAAGCGCGGGTTGTTGAGATGCCCGCCGCGCGTCTGGCGGATCAGGTTGAGTACGTGATCGGCGCGGCCCGGTTCGTGCTGACGCAGCCAGTCTTCAAAGAACGCGCTCAACTCATGAGGCAGGGAATGGGGGTGCAGCCGGCGCTGTTTGCGCCGGCGTCTTTGGCCACCGTGAGTATCGCTTCGCAACCCTGCACGCGGGAGGGAATCGTCCATGGGTTAAAATGTAGCCAACCGATGTGGTCATTCCCGCGTAGGCGGGAATCCAGCGTCTTGCTCTGACGCCATTGGGTTCCCGCGTGCGCGAGGACGACACACCCTAAGCGCGTTTCAATACATTGAGTGGCACAAAGGTCGATCATGAATACGCCGAGCAAACCCATCCTTGCGGCCAGCAACGCCTCGCGTGGGGCTTCCCCGCATGCCATAACGGACGATGTGCGTATCCGCGCCATTTCCGAAGTGGCGCCGCCTTCGCATTTGCTGCGCGAGTTTCCGGCGCAGCCCGCTGCGGTGCAGACCACCTACGAAGCGCGCCAAGCCATCCACCGCATCCTGCATGGCGCGGACGACAGGCTCCTGGTCGTCATCGGGCCATGCTCCATCCATGACGTTGACGCGGCGCTGGAATACGCGGCCAAGCTAAAGGCCGAAGCGGATCGTCTCGCCGCCGATCTGCTGGTGGTGATGCGCGTCTACTTCGAAAAGCCGCGCACCACGGTCGGTTGGAAGGGCCTCATCAACGACCCGCATCTGGACGGCAGTTTCGATATCAACGAGGGCTTGCGCGTGGCGCGCCATCTGCTCGTCGAAGTCAATGAAATGGGCCTGCCGGCCGGCACCGAATTCCTCGACATGATCACGCCGCAATACATTGCCGACCTGGTGAGTTGGGGCGCCATCGGCGCGCGCACTACTGAGTCGCAAGTGCATCGCGAGTTGGCTTCCGGCCTATCCTGCCCCGTCGGTTTCAAGAATGGCACCGACGGCAACATCAAGATCGCCATCGACGCCATCCGTACCTCGCAGCATCCGCATCATTTTCTTTCGGTCACCAAGGCTGGTCATTCGGCCATCGTATCGACCAACGGCAATGAGGATAGCCACGTCATCCTGCGCGGCGGCAAAGACGCGAATTACGACGCGGTCAGTGTCGAGCGCGCCTGCGAAGAGCTGGGCGATGCCGGCCTGGCATCACGCCTCATGATCGATTTTTCCCACGCCAACAGCCGCAAAGATTACAAGCGGCAAATGGAAGTCGCGCGCGACGTGGCCGGGCAGATGGCGGGCGGCGATGACCGCATCTTCGGCGTGATGGTCGAATCACACCTCAAGGAAGGCCGCCAGGATCTCGTGCCGGGCAAGCCGCTTCAGCACGGCGTGAGTATCACCGACGCCTGTCTCGGCTGGGAAGATTCCGTGGTGTTGCTCGACATCCTGGCGCAAGCCGTGCGCGATCGTCGCCTGGCGTTGCTCGACAAGGAATAAGTGCAGTGTGAGTGACGAGACTGACTGCATGTTGATTCGTCAGCGACACGGCGTGCATCCTTATTTCTTGTCATCAGTACTTGCAGTAGCTACTTTGACGCCAGCCGCAGCAACATCGACGGTGGCCCCGACAACAGCAGCGCCAGCTTTGACTGTAGTCGCAGCTACGGTAACGGCAGCATCAACAACCGCCACGACAGCACAACCGGCACAGACGAGCGTAATGAGCAGGCCAGGGATGAAGTAGCGCATCACGCGGATAGCGCATCAGCAAGCGCACGAAGCAAAGCAGCCCCGTCGCCATGCCAAGCGCTGCCATGCATGCACGCGAGTGTTGTTGGGTTCGTCGAGGCAAGTCTCTCAAGCATCACACGTGCGTTCTTCGTATGTGAGAAGTAATCCATGCCGTGGCGGAAAGCCTCGCTCGGCCCAAGAATGTCTGACTCCGTGATGGGTGGAAGGTCAGCGCCTCCCTGCGTGAACAGGTCACCACATAGCAACGTGGCGGTGAGTTCTTCTGTCAAGAAGCCGCATTCCCATGAGTGCGGCAAATGCGGCGTATCGAACCAGCGCACCGAGTGCTTGCCCAAATGGAGCAGTTCTCCATCGGCAAGCGCGCGGGGCGCCCGATCAGCAAGGTCACCAATCGACACCATGGCAGCAATCGTGCCGCACAGCGGTACGGACTGCAAAGCGGCGGCGAGCCATTCATTGAGCGAGCCGCACTCGTCAGCTTCCACATGAGAAAAGGCAATGTGTCGAAGGCTCTCAACCGGCAAAACGCTTCCGACGGCTTCACGCACGAGGTGAAACATCTTTCGTGGGCCGGTGTGGAAAAGCAACGGCTCATCATCCTTGATGAGGTATTGATTGAAGGAGAACCCGCCTGCGCCTTCGATCACAACGGGCGTGTTGATGCGGAAGATTCCGTCAGCAACCTCATACACATTCGTCCCTGACTGACCGTTCGTAATAACCATCAGAATCTCCTTGCCGCCTATTGAATGATAGTGTGGTTCAGTTACCTGTCGCCCAACGCAGCGGTAGGAAACTGCACTGATCGCCGCATCGTGCCGCGTTCCGAGGCGAATATCAATGGCTAATGATGTTTCCGGAATTCATGACAAACACCGTTCAGGCTGCACACCGTTCGGGTGTCTCCATCGAAGCTTGTCGAAGCCCTTCGACAAGCTCAGGGCGAACGGGATTGTGGTGAGTGTCGCGAGTTATGGAAAGCTCAACAATGTCCACTATCGGCGCAATCGTCGAAGATCAGCTTCTGGCCGCGAGTTCGCCCTGGCATTTCCCCTTCAAAGCGGATACTGCTTCCCTGGGTTATGCCAAATCAATTCACCACGGCCCGTTATCACTACAAGAGCGCACATTCATTCGGTCGCCACTGGCAAATACCATTGACGGCCTTTGCCGAAGAACAGTAAGACAAGCGCGATCAGTTCCAACGACACCAGCAGTCCTGAGGCCAGCCACTTCCACCAAGAATAATCCGCAATGACTGGCGGCCAAAAGAACCAAAGAGTCCATGAGCCAAATGTCCAAATGAGCAATGCCCGCCGAGCCCAGTTGCGTCTTCGTGAAGCAAAGAAGATGAATAGCGCCGTGATCGAGATGGTGGCAAGTGTCACCGCAGTCAAAATGAACCGAAACAAAAAACCATCAATCTGGTCGAGTCTCTCGATATGTGCGTAAATGTTGTTGATGGAGTCTAGGGCAAGGACCATCCAGGACAGAAGGATGGCCGTTTTAACTTCGCGGGGTGCGTCCATATTTGAGCGCTCCAACGTGCAAAGTAACCGACGCTACGCGCCCTTATCGCGCAGCGTCCGATTGACCGCCTGGTTGGGCGCCGCTCGCCGCTTGGCACCAGTGGGGACCAGTTCAATCTTGAGCGTGCAGCCAACAGCGGCCGCATATCTCTTCAGCGACGCCACGGAAGGGGCATGCTTTCCGGCGGACTCTAGGCGAGAGATGGCGCTCTTGGTGGTGCCCATGCGGCCAGCGACGGCCTCCTGGGTAAGGCCGGCGCGAGCGCGAGCAGCCAGCATTTCGTGAGCAAGCGCATATTCAACTTCAAGAGCTTCGTAGGCTTCGCTAAAGCCGCGACGCTTGGAAGCCTTTTCAATGAACGCCTTGTGGTCATGGCGCACAGGTTGGAATTTCAGATCAGCCATTTTGAACCTCCTTCAATCGCTTTCGGGCGAGCTTGATTTCGTGGTCGGGTGTTTGCTGAGACTTCTTGATAAAGGCGTGAAGTACGACACGCGCTTCCCGACGAGAAAGCAGTAGAACGCCCAACCAATACCCGACCGGCCGCGAAACCGTAACTCAAACAAACCATCGCCAAAAGCTCGCGAATAAGGCAGCTTAAGATTGGGACCATGCTCGATAAGCAACTCGACAATTCTCGCGTAATCGGCGAGCACGTCGGCAGGCCAAGACTCGATCTCGGTAAGCACTCGGGTACGGAAATACTCAACAAAAAATGCCATGGATGAAGGTTAGCAATAATGCGAACACCCGTCAATGCGGAAAACGGTTGTCTGGGGTGCCCAACGAATGAAAGGGACTTCCCCGTCCCGAGGCTGCGGCGGAAGCCGCGAACGGCAACGAGTGCCATGATGGAGTTTCCGCACCTCATTAACACCACGAAAGGGGAAGTCCATGAGCATTATCACCGTAGGAATCGATCTGGCCAAGAACGTCATTGCCGTGCACGGCGTTGATGATAATGGCAAAGTGGTACTGGTCAAGCCGAAAGTATCACGGGAGCAGTTGCTGCCGCTGATCGTGCAACTGCCGCCGT
>JAYUNL010000201.1:0-44620 GCA_043761745.1 Rhodocyclaceae bacterium | reverse complement strand
CAGGATTATTGGCACTCGAATCCGATCCTTCTCGTATGCAAAGCTTGGCCGGATTCAAATGGATAACATCTATATCATTGAACGCGAATTAGTATTAGGCATCAACGCCAGCCAGCCGCTGGCTGCGGGCAACACTCGGCTGTTGGGCACGCTGGAAGCAGCGCATCGCTTCGAGAAGACCGGCATGCGTACTTCGGGCGAGATCATCGGCCTGTTCGGCTTCGACCTGCCCGGCCAGAACAACGAGCGTGACTGGCTGCGTGCCGGCGTGGGCATCGAAGGCAAGCTGGGCGAAGGCGTCGCCTCGCTGATGCTCAATGCCACCACCAAAGGCAGCATGCCGAATGCCTGGCTGGCGGCGTCTTGGCAGATGACGTTTTGAGCGGGAAGTTTGCCGACGCTAAAGCCTCAAACATTTCACACGCTACCAAACACAGCGCCGCCAATTCCGGTAGAAGGTGGCGGCTGGTTCTGCGCATCCGGCTCGTCAAGTATGCACGGCAGTACCACGCTTGCACCGAATTCTAAGATTGTGCCCACGCTGGGCGCACAAAACAAAACGCCCGGCACGCTGCGGCGCACCGGGCGTTTCGAGTACGGTGCCTTAGCTCAGCTTGCCATGGCAATGCTTGAACTTCTTGCCGGAACCGCAAGGGCAAGGATCGTTGCGACCGACCTTGAGGGCGTTACGCACCTGCGGTGAGGGCTTATCTGATCCTGCGACCGTGCCAAGCGCCTCGTCGTAATCGGCGTGGTGATATTGCACATTTTCCACGGTCGGCTGCGGCTCGCTTTCGGCGATCTGTTCTTCCGAACGGATCACGACAGTCATGAGCAGCTTGGTGACCTCCATGCGGATGGATTGCAGCAGGCCCTCGAAGAGTTCGAAGGCTTCGCGCTTGTATTCCTGCTTGGGGTTCTTCTGCGCGTAACCGCGCAGGTGGATACCTTGGCGCAGATGATCGAGCGCCGCCAGATGCTCGCGCCAATGGGTATCCAGGCTTTGCAACATGATGTTGCGCTCGAATTGGTGGAAGGAGTCGGCGCCTACCTGTTCCACTTTAAAGATATAGCTGCGATCCGCTTCAGTGACGATGCGCTTGAGCAGTTCAGCATCGGTCAGCTCGGGTTCGGCGCGCAGCCACTCACCGGCGCCGATCTGTAGCTGGAACTCGCCGGCCAGCGCGGCTTCCAGGGCAGGGATATCCCATTGTTCTTCGACACTGTCAGCCGGCACATATAGATGGAAAATGTCATGCATCACGCCCTGGCGCATGGCGGTGATGGTTTCGGAAATATCGTCGGTTTCAAGCAGCTCATTGCGCTGCTGATAAATGACTTTGCGCTGATCGTTGGCGACGTCGTCGTATTCCAGTAATTGCTTGCGGATATCGAAGTTGCGCTGCTCGACTTTGCGCTGGGCGGATTCGAGCGAACGCGTCACCAGCGGATGCTCAATGGCCTCGCCCTCGGGCATCTTGAGCCGCACCATGATGGCGTTGAGCCGCTCACCGGCGAAAATGCGTAGCAGCGAGTCTTCCAGCGACAGATAGAAGCGTGAGGAACCCGGATCGCCCTGGCGACCGGCGCGACCGCGCAACTGGTTGTCGATGCGCCGCGATTCGTGACGCTCGCTACCGACGATATGCAAGCCTCCGGCAGCGACCACTTGCTCGTGTAGCCGCTGCCACTCTTCGTGCAACTGGGCGATGCGTTTTTCACGTTCGTCATCGGCCATGGCATCTTCGGCGCGCAGGGCGTCGACCTGCTTCTCGACGTTACCACCCAGCACGATGTCGGTGCCGCGACCGGCCATGTTGGTGGCGATGGTAATCACCCCCGGCCGACCGGCCTGGGCGACGATCAGGGCTTCTTTGGCGTGCTGCTTGGCGTTCAACACCTGATGCGGCAGCTTGGCTTTTTCCAGCATGCCCGCCAGCAGCTCGGAGTTTTCGATGGAGGTGGTGCCGACCAGAACAGGCTGGCCGCGCTCATGGCAATCCTTGATGTCGAGAGTAATAGCGTGATGCTTTTCCGCCGCCGTGCGATAAACCTGATCCATGCGGTCGTCGCGCACCATGGGCCGGTTGGTCGGAATGACCACCGTTTCCAGCCCGTAAATCTGATGGAATTCGTAGGCCTCCGTGTCGGCCGTGCCGGTCATGCCGGACAGCTTGGCGTACATGCGGAAGTAATTCTGGAAGGTGATGGAGGCGAGCGTCTGGTTTTCGTTCTGGATCTTCACGCCTTCCTTGGCTTCCACCGCCTGGTGCAAGCCCTCGGACCAACGCCGGCCCGACATAAGGCGGCCCGTGAATTCATCGACGATAATGATCTCGCCGTCCTGTACCACGTACTGCTGATCGAGGTGGAACAGGTTGTGCGCACGCAATGCGGCATATAGGTGGTGGATGAGCAGGATGTTGGCCGGCTCATAAAGGCTGCCGCCCTCAGGCAGGATGCTCATCCGGGCGAGGATTTCCTCGGCGTGCTCGTGGCCCAGTTCCGACAGCATTACGCTGTGCGCCTTCTCATCGACCCAGTAGTCGCCCTCGCCTTTTTCATCGGTCTGACGGGTGAGCAGCGGCGCCACCTGGTTGAGGCGTACATAGAGTTCAGTATGATCTTCCGCCTGACCGGAGATGATGAGCGGCGTGCGCGCCTCGTCGATGAGGATGGAATCGACTTCGTCCACAATAGCGAAATTCAGGCCGCGCTGGACGCGCTCGCCAGACGTATACACCATGTTGTCGCGCAAGTAGTCGAAGCCGAATTCGTTGTTGGTGCCGTAAGTGATATCGGCAGCGTAGGCAGGCTGTTTGTCCGCATGCGACATCTGCGAAAGATTGACGCCCACCGTGAGACCAAGAAAGCGATAAAGCCGGCCCATCCACTCGGCGTCGCGCGAGGCAAGGTAGTCGTTCACCGTGATGACATGCACGCCCTTGCCCGAAAGCGCATTGAGATAGGCGGGAAGCGTCGCAGCCAGCGTCTTGCCTTCTCCAGTGCGCATTTCGGCGATCTTGCCGTAATGCAACACCATGCCGCCGACCAACTGCATATCAAAATGCCGCATGCCCAAGGCGCGCTTGCCCGCTTCGCGCACGACGGCAAAGGCCTCGGGCAGAAGGTCATTCAGCGTGCTGCCCGCGGCGAGCCGCTGCTTGAACTCATCCGTCTTGGCGCGCAAGGCCTCGTCGGACAGCGCGGATATGCTGGGTTCCAGCGCATTGATGGCGCGCACTGTTTGCGAGTACTGACGAACCAGGCGGTCGTTGCGACTGCCGAAAATCTTTTTGAGGATGCCGGAGATCATGAAGCGGTCAGTTCGAGTTGGGGTGGACGACACTGCCGATCACCGCACCAGAGCGAATGGTTTGCGCTCTGCGAGGCGGAGACCGGATCGGTCTAGGGGTTACAAAGGGGCGGATTTTAGCACGCCGCCTCGGGCCGAGGCGGCGTGCGCACGAGGCTAACGACGTTTGCCGGTCGCCAAGGCGAGTTGCTGGGCGTTCTGCAGGAAGCGGTTGGGGTTTTGCGCCGCACCTTTATAGCGCACTTCGAAGTGCAGATGCGGCCCGGTGGAGCGGCCGGTCGTCCCTACCTCGGCGATTTTTTGCCCGCGCTTCACCAGTTGGCCTTGCTTCACGAAGAGCTTGGAGGCATGGCCGTAGCGCGTGACGAGGTCGTTGCCGTGATCGATCTCGATCATGTTTCCATACTGAGGATGGTACTCGGCCGCAACCACAATACCGCCAGCGGCGGCGGAGATGGGCGTGCCGACGGCGGCCTGGAAATCGACACCTTCATGCATGGCTTGCTCGCCAGTGAACGGATCAATGCGCCAGCCGAAGCCGGATGCATTCCAGTTGGCGTCGACCGGCAAAGCGGTGGGCAGGAGATTTTTCTTGACGCGCTCATCCATCATTTCGGATTCGACGAGGCCCAGATAGTCGCTTTTGGACTCGAGCTGGCGGGAAAGCAAATCCAGTTGGTGCTGCAAATCCGCCGAGGTGAGTGGCGTGGTGGGTTGAATCAGTGGGCCGCCCTGGCCGGGCTTATTGATGGGTTTAGCGTCCTGCGGCTTGATGCCGGAAATTTGCCCCAAACGCTCGCCCAAGGTATCCAGGCGCATGAGTTGCGCCTGCATTTGGCCCATACGCACGGCCATGGCATTGAGGTTTTCGCGGAGAAAATCCTGCGACTTCTGCGTTTCCTGCTCGCGCTGGGCAACCAACAGGTTCTGCAAGAAAGGCAAGCGGATTTCAGCGGCGTGGCGCACTGTCACATAAGAAAACAGCGTGGACACGGCGAGGATCAGGAATACAAAAGCCACGAACGCCAAGAAAACGTGGCGCAACGTGATGGTCATGCTTCTAGCGGTTGCCAGACGGTCGGAGACGAGAATAATATGCACGCCGCTCCTCCAAAGAAATTATCCAATGCGCCAAGCGCGATCGCTCGACACCTATCTCGACTCAGCCGATGCTCTGGCGCGACTTTCCGCGCATGCAGACCGACTGATAAAACTCCAGCGCGTTTTCCAGGAAATCGCGCCTGACTTCTTGGCCAAATCGAGCCGGGTGGCCAACTTCAAACTAGGGAAAGTTATTCTTCACGCCGACAGTGGCGCTGTCGCTGCAAGGCTGGGGCAGATGTTGCCAACCCTGATCGACGGTTTTTCTAAAAGGGGAGCCGAGGTTACCCAAATCCAGGTAAAAGTGCAACCCAGTTATGCTGCACCGCAATATAACAAGTCCCCTGACAATAAGACTCGTATACGGCCAGTGGCGGAAGAAGTTAAGGCGGGCTTGAGCGAACTGGCCGGCGCCCTGCCTGGCGAATCGCCGCTGAAAGCCGCGTTGGACCGCCTGGTAAAAAGAAGCCGCTAACGACTAGACAATGGCGGCGACGCGCTCCAGAGCGAAAAGCGCCATGATGACCAGGGCGGCAAGGATCGCATAGCGCGTCACCCGCCAGGACAGCCGCAGGAAGCGCCTGTCACGGGTAAATAGGAAAGCCACGATACCGGCGCCGATGGTGATTCCCACCAACACCGCAAGCACACGTAGCACAAACATCGGGGATTAGGCCGGCAAAGCGAACAAGCGCGCCACTGAAGCGGGCGCCTCGGCGATGCGCTCGAAGGTGACCATTTCCCAGGCGGTTTGATCCGCCAGCAGCGCGCGCAGCAGCTTGTTGTTGAGCGCGTGGCCGGATTTGTGCGCGCTGAAAGCACCTAAGAGCGGGTGGCCGAGCAGATAAAGATCGCCCACTGCATCCAGCACCTTGTGTTTGACGAACTCGTCACCGTAGCGCAGGCCGTCGCTATTCAGCACGCGGTACTCGTCCATCACAATGGCATTGTCCAGACTGCCGCCCAGCGCCAGGCCTTGTGAACGCATGGCCTCCACGTCCTGCATGAAGCCGAAGGTGCGGGCGCGCGCCACTTCGCGCACATAGGAATGCTCGGCGAAATCCACCGTCACCGACGGATTCGATTTATCAAACACCGGATGATTGAAGACGATGGAAAAGGTCAGGCGAAAGCCGTCATAAGGTTCCAAGGTCGCCCATTTATCGCCCTCTTCCACCCGCACCGTTTTCTTGACGCGGATGAATTTCTTGGCGGCGTTTTGCTCTTCGATGCCGGCTGACTGGATGAGAAAGACAAAGGGCGCGGCGCTGCCGTCCATGATGGGCAACTCGGCGGCATCGACATCCACATATACGTTGTCGATACCCAAGCCGGACAGCGCCGACATCAAGTGCTCCACCGTGGCGATCTTGGCGCCATCGCGCTCCAGGCAGGAGGCGAGACGCGTGTCACCGACAGCGAAGGCATCGGCACGCAAATCCACCGGCGGATCGAGATCCACGCGACGGAACACGATACCGGTGTCGGGCGCAGCCGGGCGCAAGGTCATGGTGACCTTGACTCCGGAATGCAGCCCGACGCCGGTGGCGCGGATCAGCGATTTGAGCGTGCGTTGTTTCAGCATGGCCTAATTTAGAGTGGCAAGCGCTATGACAAAGAGGCGAATTTTACCATAGCGTTACCGCCACCCTGAATGGCCGTGTCGCGTTTCGTGTTGCGGGTTGCGAGTCAAAAACACGGGTGTTAGGCGGCCAACGACACGCAACTCGAAACTCCAAACCCGAAACCCGAAACCTGTAACTCAAACATCAATCCGCCTGCTTACGCAGAAACGCCGGGATGTCGTACTTATCGACCCCGCTGGCCGCCATGGCTTCGACCGTGGCGTGGCGCCGGCCGCTGCGGATGACTGCCGGCACTTCCAGTTCGCCGTAGTTAATGGTTTCGACCATTGGCATATTGTCCGTGCCGGTTTTCTGCATCACCATCTCCATGCGTGGCTTGAGCTGCTGCACGCGCTCAGCGGCACCCAGGCCCGTCGCCACCACCGTGACGCGCAGGTTGTCCTGCATCTCCTCGTCGAAGACGGCGCCGAAAATGATGTGGGCATCTTCCGCAGCGAATTCGCGGATGGTGTTCATCACTTCGTTCACTTCCTTCATTTTGAGATTGCTGGAAGCGGTGATGTTCACCAGCACACCGCGCGCACCGGAGAGGTGGATGCCTTCCAGCAATGGGCTGGCGACAGCCTGCTCGGCGGCCAGGCGCGCACGATCGATCCCCGAAGCGTAGGCAGCGCCCATCATGGCGCGGCCCATTTCGCTCATCACCGTGCGCACGTCCTCGAAGTCTACGTTCACCAGGCCCGGGAAGTTGATGATCTCGGCAATGCCGCCGACAGCGTTGCGCAACACGTTGTCTGCCGCCTTGAAGGCTTCCTGCATGCTGACATCGTCGCCCAGCACATCCATCAGGCGCTCGTTGAGGATAACAATCAAGGAATCCACATGCTGCGCGAGATCGTCCAGGCCCTGCTCGGCCACTTTCATGCGCCGGCCTTCGAAAGCGAAGGGCTTGGTCACTACCGCCACCGTGAGGATGCCCAGCTCGCGCGCCACTTCGGCGACGATAGGCGCAGCGCCGGTGCCCGTACCGCCACCCATGCCGGCGGTGATGAACACCATATGCGCGCCGCGCAGAACCTCGGCGATGCGCTCGCGTTCCTCCAGCGCCGCGCTGCGACCGGCGTCCGGCTTGGCGCCGGCGCCCAGACCGCTGGCGCCCAGTTGCAGCTTGACCGGCGCGCCGCTGCGACTCAGCGCCTGCGCATCGGTGTTGGCGCAAATAAAGTCCACGCCCTGCACGCCTTCACGAATCATGTGATCGACGGCATTGCCGCCCGCGCCGCCGACACCCACCACCTTGATCACCGTACCGCTCGGTTCCTTATCCAGAATTTCAAACATGCTCGCCTCCTTCTAGAAAACAACGTCAAAAAAATGTTCACCGCCAAGACGCCAAGAGCGCCAAGAAACCCAAAACAACTTCGTATTTCCGCCAACTTCCCTGCTTATTGCCCTATTCATTTCAAAAGTTTTTCTCGAACCACGACTTCATCGCCATCAAAACCTGCTTGAAGGTGCGCGTGTGATGCGCCTGGATGCCGCGTTTCTTCTGCACCATGCCCTCCATCAGCAAGCCCATCGCTGTGGCGTAGCGTGGGTGCCTCACCACGTCCGCCAGCGCGCCGGCGTACTTGGGCACGCCCAGCCGCACCGGCATATGAAAAATTTCTTCGCCCAGCTCGACCATGCCCTTCATGGTCGAGCTGCCACCTGTGAGCACGACGCCCGAGGACAGCAGTTCCTCGTAGCCGCTGCGCCGCAACTCGGTCTGAACCAATTCAAAAAGTTCGGTGACACGCGGCTCGATCACATCGACCAGCGCCTGGCGTGACAGCTTGCGCGAACCCCGCTCGCCTATGCCCGGCACCTCGAACATCGCCTCGGGATCGGCAAGCTGTTGCAAGGCCACGCCGTAACGCACCTTGACCTCTTCCGCATCCAGCGTAGGCGTGCGCAACGCCATGGCGATGTCATTGGTGATCTGGTCGCCGGCGATGGGGATCACCGCCGTGTGGCGGATGGCGCCCTGGGTGAACACAGCGATGTCGGTGGTGCCGCCGCCGATATCGACCAGGCACACGCCCAGCTCACGCTCGTCCTCGGTCAGCACGGCAAAGCTGGAAGCGAGCGGCTGCAACACCAGATCGACGACCTCCAGCCCGCAGCGGCGCACGCACTTGACGATGTTCTGCGCCGCCGACACGGCGCCCGTGACGATATGCACCTTCACTTCCAGCCGCACACCGCTCATGCCTATGGGCTCGCGCACGCCGTCCTGGCCGTCGACAATGAACTCCTGGATGAGGTTGTGCAGAATCTGCTGGTCGGACGGAATCGGCATGGCGCGCGCCGTTTCCATGACCCGATCCACATCCAGCGGCGTCACTTCCTTGTCCTTAATCGGCACCATGCCATTGGAATTGAAGCTCTTGATGTGGCTGCCGGCGATGCCCGTGTAGACGTCTTTAACCTTGCAGTCGGCCATCAGCTCGACTTCCTGAATGACGCGCGAAATGGCATTCACTGTGGCTTCGATATTCACCACCACGCCCTTCTTCAGGCCCTTCGATTCCTGACTGCCGACGCCGAGAATTTCCAGCCGGCCTTCCGGCGTCAGTTCAGCGACGATGGCGACGATCTTCGACGTACCGATATCCAGGCCGACAATCCAATCCTTATTTTCCTTGCTCATGTTTTACCGGCTCCCCGCCCGCGCCAGCCGCACGGCAAAACCGTTCGGATAACGTAGATCAACAACTTCCGCCTTGGCGCGCAACTTCTCGCCGGCCTCGCGATAAACCGAAAGAAAACGCGCCAACCGCTCCCGCACGGGCGACTTCGTCTGATCGCGGCCCAGGTCGATCAGCACGCCGTCGTCCAGCCTCACCTGCCAGGCCTGTCGCGGCGATAGCATCACGCTTTGCGGCTGGCGGCCGATACCTGCCAGCAAGTCGCCCAGCTCGCGGTGACGCGCCAGGATTTCTGGCGCGCTGCCCTCGGGGCCGATGAAGAGCGGCAACTTGGCGCTGCTAGCCGCGGCGAACACTTCGCCCTCGGTATCCACCAAGCGCGCCTCGGCGCCCTCCACATGCTTCCAGCGCGCCGCTGCGACATGTTCTTCAATATTCAGCTCGAGACCGCCGGGCCAGCGCCGCCGTACCGAGGCCTTACGCACCCAGGGCAATTTCTCGAAGGCCGCGCGCACCGCATCCAGATTCACCGTGAAGAAATTGCCGCTCACCGCGTTGTTCGCGGCATATTCAATCTGCATGGCCGTCACCTCGCGCAGTGGCGTACTCACCACCACCTCGCGCAGCGGGAAAATCGGCAGACGCGCCGCGCCCAATACCGCCGCATAGCCCAGGGCCAGCGCAGCGGCGAGCATTAGTACGTCAGCAAACAGATTCATCAGTGGTGGCCTATCCCAAAATCCGTTGGCGTCATTGTTTTTTCGCTTAGCCAAGCCGCGCCTGCTCCAAAATTTTCAAACACAGCGCCTCGAAGCTAATGCCCACCGCACGCGCCGCTATCGGCACCAGGGAATGCCCCGTCATACCGGGTGAGGTATTCAGCTCCAGCAGCCAAGGTTTGCCGGTTTTGTCGAGTATCAGATCGGCACGACCCCAGCCGCGACAATCCAGCAGCCGTGCGGCGTCCATCACCAACTCCTGGATGGTTTGCTCGGCCGACTCGGGCAGACCGCTCGGGCAGTAGTACTGCGTGTCGTCACTGAAATACTTGTTCTGCCAGTCGTAGTCGCCGCCCGGTGCGACGATGCGCACCAAGGGCAGCGCGGTGTCACCGAGAAACGCCGCAGTGAGCTCCTCGCCTTCAACAAACTGCTCGGCCAACACCAGCGGATCGTGCAGGACAGCCGCCTCCCAGGCGACGCGCAAATCCTCGACCCGCGTCACCCGCGTAGCGCCAACGCTGGAGCCTTCGCGCGCCGGCTTGACGAAGATGGGCAGACCCAACTCTTCCACCACAGCCTTCCAGTCGGTGTCCGCTTTGAGCATGTGATAACGCGGCGTCGGCAAACCGTTCGCCAGCCAGACCATCTTGGTACGCCATTTGTCCATGCTGAGCGCCGAGGCCATCACGCCACTGCCGGTGTAAGGAATCTCCAGCACTTCCAGCGCACCCTGCACCGTGCCGTCTTCGCCACCACGGCCATGCAGGGCGATAAAGGCGCGCTGAAAGCCTTCTTCCTTCAGCAACCACAGCGGCCGCTCGGCCGGATCGAAGGCATGCGCATCGACGCCGCTATGCTGCAAGGCCGCCAGCACCGCCTTACCCGACATGAGCGAAATCTCCCGCTCGGCGGAAGCGCCGCCCATCAGTACCGCTACTTTTCCGAAATTCGTTTTACTCACACTCAACCCTTACTGCTTTAACCATCGATGGTTCATGCTGTTTCTCCAACTATCCGCACCTCGCGCACCAAGCTGACGCCGAACTTTTCCTGCACAGTTGTTTGAACCTGCTCGATCAAGGTTTCGATGTCCGTCGCGCTGGCGCGGCCATCGGGATTCACGATGAAGTTGGCGTGGCGCTCGGAGACGCGGGCACCGCCTATTTCCCTGCCTTTCAAGCCGGCCGCCTCAATCAACCGCGCGGCGTGGTCGTCCGGTGGATTGCGGAATACCGAGCCGGCGTTGGGCAGTTGCAGCGGTTGGGTGGCACTGCGCTTTTCCAGCAATTCGCGGATGCGCTCGCGCGAGGCCTCGCCATCGCCCACCGGCAAGCGAAACCAGCCGGCGACAAACCACTCGTCCAATCCGGCGCACAGACCAACATGGCGATAGCCGATGTCGAAATCGTCGGCGCGCCGTTCCTTCAATTCGCCCTGGCTATCGAGCATCAGCACACGATCGATGAGGCGCCAGGTCGCGCCGCCATAGCAGCCGGCGTTCATGGCCAGCGCGCCGCCCACGGTGCCGGGGATACCGGCGAGAAACTCCGCGCCGGCCAAGCCCTGCGTCGCGGCGTAGCGCGCCAGCTTGGGACTGGCCACGCCGGCCTCGGCATAGATGAGCGAAGACTCAACATCCACGCGCAGCGTCGACAGGCCTGGATGCGTCAGGACAATGGTGCCGGCGTAGCCGCCATCGCGCACCAGCAAATTGCTGCCCAGGCCGACGAACAATATCGGTTCGTCAATGCGCGTCTGCCGCACGAACTGCGCAAGATCATCGAGATCGACGGGCAGATAAACGCGCGCCGCCGTGCCGCCGGCGCGCCACGACACATGCCGCGCCATCGACTCGTTGAATCTCAACTCTCCGCGCAACCCATGCTCCAATTGTGCTTGCTCCAATTGTGCTTGCTCCAATTGTGTTAACTCCGACATGTCCATTTCAGCGTGGTCACCCTTTGCTCATCGCACTTCAGCCAACTTCCCCGGCACGCTGCCTATCGAGCCGGCGCCCATGGTGATCACCACGTCGCCATCGCGCACGACATCCAGTATTTGTTGCGGCATGGTGGCGATGTCTTCGACGAAGATCGGCTCCAGCTTGCCGGTGACGCGAATGGCGCGCACCATCGAACGGCCATCCGCCGCGACGATACTGGCCTCGCCGGCCGCATACACCTCGGCGAGCAACAGCACGTCGACCGTGGTCAACACCTTGACGAAATCCTCGAAGCAATCGCGCGTGCGGGTGTAGCGATGCGGCTGAAAGGCCAATACCAGTCGGCGTCCCGGAAATGCGCCGCGCGCGGCGGCCAGCGTTGCAACCATTTCGGCGGGGTGATGACCGTAATCGTCGACCAGCGTGAAGTTTCCGCGACCGGGCAGGGTTACCTCGCCATAGCGCTGGAAGCGCCGGCCCACGCCCTTGAACTCAGCCAGCGCCTTGACGATGGCATCGTCTTCGACGCCCACTTCGTCGGCCACCGCAATGGCGGCCAGTGCGTTTTGTACGTTGTGCAGGCCCGGCAGGTTAAGCACGATGTCCAGTTGCGGCGCGTTGCCCGGTCGCAGCACCGAGAAGGTCATTTGCGCGCCGCGGTGCGCCACGTTCACGGCGCGGATGTGCGCCGTTTCGGCCAGGCCGTAGCGCACGATGGGCTTGGAAACGAAAGGGATGATCTCTCGTACGTTCGGATCGTCTTCGCACAGAATGGCCGCGCCATAAAACGGCAAGTGCTGAATGAAATCGACGAAGGCCTGCTTGAGCCGCGCGAAATCATGCCCGTAGGTTTCCATGTGATCGGCGTCGATGTTGGTCACCACCGCGATCACCGGTTGCAGGTGCAGAAAAGAGGCATCGGACTCGTCCGCCTCGACAACGATGAACGCGCCCGAGCCAAGACGCGCATGCGCGCCGGCACTGTTGAGACGTCCGCCGATCACAAACGTAGGATCGAAGCCGCCTTCGGCGAGGATGCTAGCCGTTAGGCTGGTGGTCGTGGTCTTGCCGTGTGTGCCGGCTACTGCGATGCCCTGTTTCAGGCGCATCAACTCCGCTAGCATGAGGGCGCGCGGCACCACGGGTACTTGCTTAGTCTGCGCCGCCATCACCTCCGGGTTGTCGCCGCGCACGGCCGTCGACACCACCACCGCGTCGGCCTCTGTGATGTTCTCCGCGCTATGCCCCAAGACCACCCGCGCGCCCAGCTCCGCCAATCGTCGCGTCGCCGCGTTGTCGCTAATATCCGAGCCGCTCACTGTGTAACCAAGGTTGAGCATCACTTCGGCAATGCCGCTCATGCCGGAGCCGCCGATACCTACGAAGTGGATGTGTCTGACTTTGTGTTTCATAGTTTCGAGTTTCGAGTTTCGAGTTTCGAGTGGGAGGTAGCGAGTTGACCGTTCAACTCGAAAACCGAAACCCGCAACCCGAAACGGCCGTTCGTCATTGCGCCACACTCATGCAAATTTCCGCCACTGCCCGTGTCGCGTCGGGTTTGGCCAACGCGCGCGCTTTCCGCGCTATGCCGAGCAGCTTGCCGCGTGTCAGCGTGCGCAACTGGTTGGCGAGCGTGGCCGGCGTGAATTCCGTTTGCGGCAGCAGAATCGCGGCGCCCGCTTCGGCGAGAAAACGCGCGTTGCCGGTTTGGTGATCGTCCACCGCATGCGGGAACGGCACCAGCAGACTGGCCACGCCAGCCGCCGCCAGCTCGGCTACGGTGAGTGCACCGGCGCGGCAAATCACCAGGTCGGCCTCGGCATAGCGCGCCGCCATGTCGTCGATGAAATCCAGCAGCTCGGCCTGAATGCCGACTTTGTCGTAGGCCGCCCGCAATGCCTCAAGATGCCGCGCGCCCGACTGGTGAGTGACGACAGGCCGCTCGGCTTCGGTCAATAGCGACAAAGCTTCGGGCACTGTCGCGTTAAGGGCTTGCGCACCCAGGCTGCCGCCGACCACCAGCAGCTTGAGCGGGCCACTGCGCCCTACATAGCGTTGACCCGGCAACGGCAAGGCCACAATATCGGCGCGCACCGGATTGCCAGTCCACTCGGCGCCCGGCAATGCCTCGGGGAAGCCCGTCAATACTCGCTTCGCAAGGTGTGCCAAGACGCGATTGGCGAGCCCCGCAATGGAATTCTGCTCATGCACCACCAGTGGCAGACCACTGAGCCTAGCCATCATGCCACCCGGAAAAGTGACGTAACCGCCCATGCCCAGAACCACATTGGGTTTGATTTGCGAAAACGCCCGCAGCGCCTGCACAAAACCGGAAAGCAGATTGAAAGGCAGCAGCAACTTGCGCAGCAGACCCTTGCCACGCAGCGCGCCAAAACGCACCCAAACCATTTCGTAGCCGCGCGCCGGCACCAGCCGCGCTTCCATGCCATCGGGATTGCCCATCCACACCACGCGCCAGCCACGCTCGCGCAGATAATCGGCAACGGCAAGGCCGGGAAAGACGTGGCCGCCAGTGCCGCCGGCCATGACCAGCAACGTCAGTGAGGCGTTGACGCTCACACGGATAACCCCCGCATGAGCTGGCGATTTTCCCAGTCCACTCGCAACAAAATCGCCAGCGCGACGCAGTTCGCCAGTATCCCCGAGCCGCCGAAGCTCATCAGCGGCAGCGTCAGTCCTTTGGTGGGCAGCAGGCCCATGTTCACGCCCATGTTGATGAAGGCCTGCACACCCAGCCAAATGCCGATGCCTTGCGCCACCAGGCCGCTATAAATGCGCTCCAGCAACAACGCCTGGCGCCCAATGGCGAAGGCGCGCTGCACGATCAACGCGAAGAGCGCGATGACGACCAAAACGCCCACCAGACCCAGTTCTTCGGCAATCACGGCGAGGAGGAAATCGGTATGGGCTTCGGGCAGATAAAAGAGCTTTTCGACACTGCCTCCCAGGCCCACGCCCAGCCATTCGCCGCGACCAAAGGCGATGAGCGCGTGTGAAAGCTGGTAGCCCTTGCCCAGCGCATCGGCCCAGGGGTCCATGAAGCCGAAGATGCGTTCGCGCCGATAGGGGGACGACCAGATCAGCACCACGAAAGCCAACGCGAGGAAGACAAACAAAATAGAAAACAGGCGCGCGTTGATGCCGCCCAGGAACAGAATGCCCATGGCAATGCAGATGATCACCACGAAGGCGCCGAAATCCGGCTCGCGCAGCAGCAGCCCGCAGATCAGCGTCATCACCAGCGCCATGGGCACGAAGCCGCGCCGGAAGCTGCCCATGTCGGCGAGCTTGCGCACGGTGTAGTCGGCGGCGTAGAGCACAGCGAAGAGTTTCATCAACTCTGACGGCTGCAAATTCACCGGCCCGAGCGGCAGCCAGCGCCGTGCGCCGTTGACCTCGCGGCCCACATGCGGAATCAGCACCAGCAGCAGCAGCACGACACCGACCACGAACAGCCACGGGGCGCCTTGTTGCCAGATGCGCAGGGGCACCTGGAACACCACCACCGCCGCGATCAGGCCGATGGTGACGAACACGCCGTGGCGCACCAGGAAGTAAGCCGGTTGATAGCCGGTGAAGCGGCTGCCCTCGGCCATCGCGATGGAGGCGGAATACACCATCACCATGCCAAACATCAGCAAGGCCAGCGCCGACCACAACAGCATGGTATCCACCTCTTGCGGCGAAGCCGGGCTGCGACTGCGCGCACTACCGAGATGCAGGGCGATCATGGCATCTCCTGCTGGCGCGAAACGGTAAGGTCATGCAGCGCCGCGACATACACCTCGGCGCGCTGCACATAGTTACGGTACATGTCGAAGCTCGCACAGGCCGGCGACAGCAAAACTGCATCGCCGGCATGCGCCGCCACTGCCGCTTTGCGCACCGCTTGATCCATGTCCTGCGCATGCATGATGGGCACACCGCAATCGGCCACCGCCGCTTCGATCCTGGTGGCGTCGCGACCAATCAGCACCAAGGCGCGCGCATGGCCGGCCAGCGCCGGGGCCAGTGGCGAAAAGTCTTGCCCCTTGCCGTCTCCCCCCGCGATGAGCACGACCTTGCGGCCGAGACCTTCCAACGCGGCGACCGTCGCACCGACATTGGTACCCTTGGAGTCGTCATACCAGATCACGCCATCCAGCTCGGCGATTTTTTCGACGCGATGCGGCAGACCCTTGAAGTCGCGCAGCGCCTGCAACACGGGCGCTTGCGGCAAGCCAATAGCGCGGCACAGCGCCAAGGCGGCCGAGGCATTGGCGACGTTGTGCAGACCACTGACCGTGAGTTCGTCGCAGCGCACTAGACGCTCTTCGCCACGCACCAGCCAGCCGTCGTTCAGCCCGAAATCATCAGGCGTGTGTGGCGCATCCAAGCCAAAGCGGATGACCTGCGCACCAACCTGCCACATGGCCATCACGCGGGCATCCTGTCGGTTCAGCACCTGCACGGTGCTGCCCGCGAAAATGCGCGCCTTGGCGGCAGCATAGTCATCGAGGCCGGCGTAACGATCGAGATGATCGTCGGTGACGTTAAGCGCCGTTGCCGCATCCGCATCCAGACCCTGCGTGGTTTCCAACTGAAAGCTCGACAACTCCAGCACCCAAACCTCCGGCGGCTGTCCGGCGTCCAATGCCGCCATCAGCGCAGCCAACGCCGCCGGGCTAATGTTGCCGGCCACCGCCGTAGTCTTGCCGGCCGCACGGCACATCGCGCCGACCATGGAGGTAGTGGTGGTCTTGCCATTGGTGCCGGTGATGGCGATGATCTTGCAGGCATCGCGCAGGCCCAGGTCGCGCAACGCCTGTGCGAACAGCTCGATTTCGCCCAGTACCGGTATGCCGCGCGCCACGGCTTCCTGCACGATAGGCTCGGAAAGCGCCAGGCCGGGGCTCAGGCCCAGCGCGTCTATGCCTTCGAGCAAGGCGTTGTTGAAACTGCCGGTGACCAGTTCCGCTTGCGCGGCTGTGCGGTGCAGTTCGGCGGCGAATGGCGGCTCGCTGCGCGAGTCGGCCACGCGCACCTGCGCGCCCTGCCGCGACAGCCATTGCGCCATGGCGAGTCCCGACTCGCCCAGGCCCAATACCAGCACGTGTTTGCCGGAAAATTTCATCTCAGTTTCAGGCTCGACAGTCCAAACAACACCAGCATCAGCGTGATAATCCAGAATCGCACGACCACCTGAGTCTCTTTCCAACCGCCCAACTCATAGTGGTGATGCAAGGGCGCCATGCGGAAAATACGCTTGCCGCCGGTGTATTTGAAATACAGCACCTGCGCCATGACCGACAGCGTTTCGGCAACGAAGAGGCCGCCCATGATGAACAGCACAATCTCCTGGCGCACCACCACGGCGACGGTGCCCAGCGCGGCGCCTAGTGCCAGCGCGCCGACATCGCCCATGAAGACCTCTGCCGGATAGGTGTTGAACCACAAAAAACCCAGGCCAGCGCCACACAGCGCGCCGCAAAACACCGCCAGTTCGCCGGCGCCGGGGATGTAGGGCAAGCCCAGATACTTGGAGAAACCGGCGTGGCCGGCCACATAGGCGAAGATCGCCAAGGCGGCTGCTACCATGACCGTCGGCATGATGGCGAGACCGTCCAGGCCATCAGTGAGATTCACCGCGTTGCTGGTACCAACAATGACCAAATATGTGAGGATGCCGAAACCAAAAATCCCCAGGGGGTAGGCCACGGTTTTGAAGAAAGGCACGATGAGTTCGGTTTGCGCCGGCGTCGTCGCCGTAGTGGCGAGAAACAGCGCGGCGGCGATGCCAATCAACGACTGCCAGAAGAACTTGGCGCGCGCCGACAAGCCCTTGGGATTGCGATGCACGACCTTGCGCCAGTCATCCACCCAGCCCACCACACCAAAGCCCAGCGTCACCAGCAACACCACCCAGACGTAGCGATTGCTGAGGTCGCCCCACAGCAAGGTGGTGACGGCAATGGCGATGAGGATGAGCGCGCCGCCCATGGTCGGCGTACCCGCCTTGATGAGATGAGTCTGCGGGCCGTCGCTGCGCACCGACTGACCGATTTTCTTGGCGGTAAGCCAGCGGATCACCGCCGGCCCAAAGATGAAACTGATGACCAGCGCCGTCATCGCCGCCAGCACCGTGCGCAGCGTGATGTAGCCAAACACATTGAAGGCGCGAACGCTCTTGCCTAACCACAGCGACAATTCAAGCAGCACGGCGACTCCCTCTGGTCACTCGGGTAAGGTGGTCAGCCCAGCCGACCGCCAAAAACAGTGTGGAGAAATCGGAGGACACGGAGGCACGGTCGGGTTCGCCCGCCAAACAGCCCCTCTGGGTCGCAGCATCAATACTGGCTCGACGGCATAGTCCTATTGTGTTGACCGTTAAGCGCTCCATGCCCTCCGCCTTCTCCACACTCATTTGCCCTTCTTCCAACTCACACCGGCTCACAATTGCTCGATACCGACGACATCCGCTGCGTCTGCCACGGGCGCCTCAACAGTGCAGTGCTGGCAGGCGAAACGCGTGCCCTGGATCAGTACCGCGCTGTCTGCTGTGAGGGCCGCGTTGAGCGCGGCGATCAACAAATCCTCATCGCTGAAATGGCGCGCACCCGCGCCAAAACGGCGTGCCGCCAGTTCGGACTGCTCGCCCACAGCGAATAGCAGATCAACGCCCTGCTGCTTGGCATAAGCACCCATCTCACGCATCTCGTTTTCTTCAACCAACTCGTTCATGTCACCCAACACCAGAATGCGCGTACCCGGCATCGCCGCCAGCAGGTCGATGGAGGTGCGTAGCGAGGCCGGATCACTGCTCTCCAACGTGCCACTCAGTGCCGGCACGCCGGCTTTCAGGCAGCGGACGACAGCGCTGCTCTCTGCGGGCCGAGCACAACTCCACATCGCCACCTTGCGTATTGCCGTCGGCACCAACAGCGTCACCAGCGCCAACGCACTCATAGGCGTTCGCTCGCCGAAGCGCTGGCGAGACGTGTGATGAAAAAATACGCCACTGCCACATGCCCAAGCCCCGACTGCTTCATCCCCACTTGCTTTGCCTCCTCCATCGCTACACCCCCCGGTTTCACGCTGCAAACCAACGCCATTCACTGCAACATCAATGTCCCGGCTCAGTGGGCTCAGCGCCCCCATCCACACTCAAAGCATCGGCGATGCGCTCCATGCGCATGAAACGCGAGCCTTTGACGAGCACCACGGTGTGCGCGTCCAGATTGCCGGAAATCGCCGCTATCAGGGCATCGGCGGCGGCGTAGTGCGAACCACCGGGGCCAAAATTATGTGCCGCTACCTCGCTCTGCTCACCGAGGGTAAACAGCAGATCAACGCCCTGGCTTTTGGCATAGCCACCAATTTCGTCGTGGAACTGGCCGGCGCGATCGCCGATCTCGCCCATGTCACCCAGCACCAGTATTTTTTTGCCCGGGGTCGCTGCCAGCACATCAATAGCCGCGCGCACCGAATCAGGATTGGCGTTGTAGCTGTCATCGATGAGCGTAGCGCCGTCCAGCGCCGGGCGTATTTGCAAACGGCCCTTGACACCGCTGAAAGCCAAAAGTCCTGTATGCACGGCGGCCAGCGTCGCACCCGCCGCCAACGCTGCCGCCATTGCTGCCAGCGCATTGCGCGCGTTATGCAAACCCGGCGCGCTGAGAACGACTTCCAGCGTGCCTTGCGGCATGGCGATATTGAGCGTGCTGCCCAAGGCGTGCAGTTCGCAATGCGCGCTGACATCCGCCGCCTGACTGAGGCCGAAGCTCAGTAGTTGCCGCCCGGCGATGCCCGCGTTGCATTCGCGCCAAAGGGATGCGTAGGTATCGTCGGCGTTGATGATGGCAGTGCCGCCATCCTCCAGGCCTTCGAAGATTTCGCCCTTGGCGCGCGCCACATCGCCCACGCTGCCCAAGCCGGCCAGATGCGCGCGCTGGGCGTTATTCACCAGCGCCACCGTGGGCCGCGCCAGACGCGTGAGATAGCGGATTTCGCCAGCGTGGTTCATACCCATTTCGATCACGGCGTAGCGATGCGTCTGACGCAGGCGCAACAGCATGAGCGGCAGGCCGATGTCATTGTTGAGATTGCCGGTGGTGGCGAGCACACTGTCGTCGCCGAAGCCGTCGGCGTGCGCCTGCGCGCGCAGAATGGCCGCCGTCATTTCCTTCACTGTGGTCTTGCCGTTGCTGCCGGTGATGCCGATGAGCGGAATGGCGAAGCGGCTGCGCCACCAGGCGGCGAGCTGACCCAGCGCGAGCCGCGTGTCCTCCACCACCATCGCAGGTTGCGAGAGCGAATGCCCGGCGGCCCAATCACGCGCCACCATCACTGCCGCCGCGCCTTGCTGGTAGGCGGCCTCGACGAAATCGTGGCCGTCGAAGCGCTCACCTTTGATCGCGATGAAAAGATCGCCCACGACAATGCTGCGTGTATCGGTCGATACGCGAAGTATCTCGGCATCGCCGTTCAAGGCTTGCGCGCCCAGTGCCTGCGCCGCTTCGACGAGACGCATCATGAGGCGCATCACGATCCCACTCCGCTGCGCACTGCGAGCACCGCGTGCACCTGCGCCACATCGGAAAATGGCAAGCGTCGTCCAGCGATTTCCTGATAGGTCTCGTGGCCTTTGCCGGCGATCAGCACCACATCGCGAACATCCGCTAGGCTCAAAGCCTCGTGGATCGCCACTGCGCGATCGGCGACGATGCGCGCAGCCGGCGCGCCCTGCGCCACCTCGGCCAGTATGGCCAGCGTATCTTCGCCGCGCGGATTGTCGCTGGTCAGCACCACAACATCGGCCAAGCGCGCCGCCACCGCGCCCATCATCGGCCGCTTGCCCGGATCGCGCTCGCCGCCGCATCCGAAGACGCAGACCAGACGACCCCCGCGCACGCGCGCAGTTTTGCGCAACGCTGTCAGGGCTTTCTCCAGCGCATCGGGTGTGTGGGCATAGTCGACCACCGCCAGCGGCGCTTGCTCGCCGCCGAGGATTTGCATGCGGCCAGGCGGCGGCGTGAGTCGTGCCAGCACCACTGCGGCTTGCGCCAGCGGCACGTCGGCAGCGAGCAAAGTGGCCAGGACTGCCAGCAGATTGGCGACGTTGAATTCACCCACCAGCGGCGCCTGTATCTCGGCGTCACCTTGCGGCGTCGATACCTGAAAGCTCAGACCACACGGCGTCGCGGCGATGTCTCGTGCGGCGATCAAGGCGTCGACTTTTTGCGCATCGCCGGGCTGCGCATGCAGCGTGTAGCCAATGCGCTGAACGCCGCTTTCCGCCAGCTCGCCACACAGTTCACGGCCCAGCGCGTCATCCAGATTCAACACTGCCACGCGTAAACCCGGCGTGTGGAACAATTTTTTCTTGGCCTCGGCATAGGCCGCCATGCTGCCGTGGTATTCGAGATGATCTCGCGTCAAATTGGTAAATACGGCGATATCGAAATGCACACCATTCACGCGACCTTGGTCGAGGCCGATGGACGAGACTTCCATCGCCGCTGCCCGTGCACCCTGCGCCAGATAGCGCGCAAACAAGCGGTGCAGCGCGATGGCGTCCGGTGTGGTGTTGGCGCTCTCCGTCAAGTTGCCGGGAAAGCCATTGCCCAGTGTGCCGACCACCGCACAGCGCGTGCCGAGTAATTCAAAAGCCTGCGCAATCCACTGGCTGACGGAGGTCTTGCCGTTGGTGCCAGTCACACCGACCATACGCAATTTTTCCGTGATCCGGCCATACACCAGGTGCGCCAGATAGCCGGACAGCGCTTGCAGATTGTCGACGCCAATGTTCGGCACGGCCAGGTCGGCCATTGGCGCGCCTTGCTGCTCCCACAACACGGCGGCGGCCTTGTTGGCCACAGCATCGGCGATGAAACGCCGACCGTCGACGCGCGCGCCGGGAAAGGCCACAAACACATCACCGGCGGCGACATCGCGCGAATCGGCGCTGAGATTTTTTGCCTGCACGCCGAGCTTGTCGAGTTGTTGGAGGATGGCCATGGCGCGCTCGATCACATGCTCTCCCGCACGACCGGGATGTTTTCCGGGGCGGCGCCTTGCACACCCGCGACCTGCAAAGGCTTGAGCGGCATATCGGGCGCGACGCCCAGAGCACGCAGCGCGCCGGACATTACCAGCGCGAACGCCGGCGCCGCCACTTCGCCGCCGTAGTAATGGCCGGCAGAAGGCTCATCAATCATCACCGCCACGATCAGTCGCGGATCGGAGGCCGGCGCGAAACCGACAAAGGAAGACACATAGCGATCCGCATAGGCGCCGCCTTCGAGCTTGTGCGCAGTGCCCGTCTTGCCGGCGACGCGATAGCCGGGAATCTGCGCTTGCGGCGCGGTGCCGCCGGGCTGCACAGCCATTTCAAGCATGGCGCGCACTTCATGCGCGGTCTGCGCCGAGAACACGGATTTGCCCGCGATGGGAGGCGCGTCTAACTTGGTCAGAGAGAGTGGCACGAGATCGCCATCGCGGGCAAAAACGAGATAGGCACGCGCGAGCTGCATCAAGCTCACCGAGATTCCGTGCCCGAAAGACATGGTGGCTTGTTCAATAGGCTTCCACGTCTTGTAAGGACGCAGCCGTCCGCCCGCTTCACCCGGGAAACCCAGGTGCGGTGGCGTGCCAAAGCCCAGACTATCGAACATCTGCCACATTTCTTCCGGCTGAAAAGTCGCCGCGATCTTGGCGGCGCCGACGTTGGAGGATTTTTGGATTACCTGCGCCACCGTGAGCGTGCCGTGCATGTGCGCGTCATGGATGGTCGCTGTGCCTATCACCAGCTTGCCGGGCGCCGTTTGTATGGGCGAATCGAAACGGAAGTGCCCTCTGTCCAGTGCCAGCGCAGCGGTGAAGGGCTTCATGGTGGAGCCCGGCTCGAAGGTGTCGGTCAGCGCGCGGTTGCGCAACTGCGCGCCCGAGAGCCTGAAACGATTGTTTGGGTTGTAAGTCGGTAGATTGGCCAGCGCCAGCACTTCACCGGTCTTGGCGTCGAGCACCACAATGCCGCCGGCCTTGGCTTTGTTCTCGGTAATAGCCTGACGCAGATGGGTGTAGGCGAGGTACTGGATCTTCGAGTCCAGCGCCAGCGTAATGTCGCGACCTTCCTGCGGCTGCTTAATGCTTTCCACATCTTCAACGATGTGCCCCAGCCTGTCCTTGATGACGCGGCGACTGCCGGGTTTGCCCGCCAGTTGGCTCTCGAAAGCCAGCTCTATGCCTTCCTGTCCGTTGTCTTCCGCACCCGTGAAACCCAGCATATGCGCAGTGAGTTCGCCGGCGGGATAGTAGCGGCGATATTCCGTCTGCTGATGAATGCCAGGCAGATTCATCGCGGCAATTTTCTCAGCCGTGTCCGGTGGAATCTGGCGTTTAACGAAGACGAATTCACGCTCGGCAGCGAGCTTGTGACTCAGCTCGCGCACATCCATATCGAGCAGCGCCGCGAGTTCACGCATTTGGGTAGGCGTGAGCTGGGCATCTTCGGGGATGGCCCAGATGGACTTCACCGGCGTGGATACCGCCAGCATGTCGCCCTGGCGATCGGCGATGCGGCCGCGCGTTGCCGACAGTTCGATGACGCGCGAATAGCGCGACTCGCCTTTCTGTTGCAGAAAGTCGTTACGCACCACCTGCAAATAGAGAGAACGCCCGGCCAACGAGGTGAAAGCGAGCAAGATCACCACGATGACCACGCGCGAACGCCAGGCCGGCAGCAATTGCGAGAGCAGCGGGCTGTTGGTGAACTTCATGGCGCCATTCCTCGCACGGCGGGCTGCGTCGCTGGGGTGGTGTTGTGCATCGAAGCAGCCTGTGCCGGCTCGACAGCAATCACCTGGCCAGACGCTGGCGCCTTCATATGCAATTTTTCACGGGCGATTTTTTCGATGCGCACATGCGCCGCCCAGGTGCTTTGCTCCAACTGCAACTGACCCCACTCCACCTCGAGCGCGCGCATGCGATCCTGCTCACGCTCCAGTTCCGTGAACAGCTTGCGTGCCCTGTGCTGGGACGCCACCGCACCTAGCGCACTGGCCAAGACAATCGCGATCAGGATGAGGTTGAGCCTGAGCATGCCGTCAAATCCGCTCCGCCACCCGCATCACCGCACTGCGCGCACGCGGGTTGGCGTCGATTTCCGCTTCCGAGGGATACACAGGTTTGCCAACCAGCGCCAACGGTGGCTTGGGCCGATCCGCTTCGCGCACCGGCAAGCCGGCGGGCAGGCGCGGTGGCTGGGATTGATCGCGCATAAAGCGCTTGACGATGCGGTCCTCCAGCGAGTGAAAACTGATGAGCACCAAGCGACCGCCCGGCTTCAGCGCTTCCACACACTGCGGCAACACTAACGACAATTCCTCAAGCTCCTGATTGATGTGAATCCGTAGAGCTTGAAAGCTGCGCGTCGCCGGATGTTGGCCCGGTTCGCGCGTGCGGACGGCCTGCGCCACGATCTCGGCAAGCTGTCGTGTGGTTGCGATAACCCCCCCTGTCCGAGCAGCAACAATCGCCGCTGCAACCGCATGAGCAAACCGTTCTTCGCCATAATTTTTTATTACCTCCGCGATTTGCGACTGACTTGCTTCTGCCAGCCATTGCGCCGCTGTCATGCCGCGGCTCGTATCCATGCGCATATCGAGCGGTGCGTCGGCGCGAAAGCTGAATCCGCGTTGCGCCTCGTCCAACTGCGGCGACGACACACCCAAATCCAGCAGCACACCGTCCACCCCCGCCACACACTCGACCCCCTCCTCCTTCAACACCACACCCAGGCCGCTGAAGGCGGCATGAATTAGTTTCAGGCGCTTGTCATCGAGCAGGCTTTTGCCTGCTTCAATCGCTGCTGGGTCGCGGTCCAGCGCTATCAAGCACCCTTGTTTACGTTGCGTACCTTGTGCATCAAGCCGCTCGAGGATCAGCCGGCTGTGGCCGCCGCGCCCGAAGGTGGCATCCACATACACCCCGCCGGGCTTGATCGCCAGTGCATTGACCGCCTCTTGCAGCAATACTGTTGTGTGCTGTGAGCTCCCGCTCACAGTACCGCCATCCCCCCGCCCGCCTTCCCGTGGAAGGGGGTGACGGTCGTTCCCGGGCTACGCCCGCTCCATGTTCTGGCTTGCGCCGCCCTTGGGGCGGCCCGGCGGGTGGCGCTCACAGCGTTAACGTTTCCAACCCCGGCGGCAGCAATTTGTCGCCCAGGGCAAAGATCGCTTCCTGTTGTTTTTGCCAGCCGGCATCGGACCACAGCTCGAAATGACTGCCCTGACCGATCAGCCAGACCTGCTTTTCCAGACCCGCGTACTGGCGCAACTCAGGCGCGATCAGCAGGCGGCCGGCCGCATCCATCTCCTCCTCGCGAGCAAAGCCGACGAGCAGACGTTTCAGATAGGCGGATTGTTGTTCGAGGCTGGGCGCGGCCAGCACCTTGTCGCGAATGGGCGCCCAGGCGGGCAGCGGGTAGAGCAGAAGGCAGCGATGCGGGTGCGCAGTAAGCACTAACGTAGGATCGATGGCAGCAAGGCTCTCGCGGTGCCTAGCCGGTATGGCCAAGCGCCCCTTTGCGTCGAGATTAAGCGCTGCCGCCCCCTGAAACATTCCATCCCTCCCGTATGCGGGAAGCCGATGTTTTATCGGCGTTTCCCACTTTGCTCCACTTTTTCCCACTTTAGTAGAAATAAATGGCTCGGTCAAGCGGAATTTCTCTGTCGCGACAAAGACTTAAGCGCGTTCCTTGAGACAAAAACGAGAAAAATTATTCCTTAAAAAACAAGGAACATACAAGGGTATCTGAATGTTGAATCTGAGGAGTGTGGGCGAAGTGGCCCGAGAAGGGAAAGTGAAGTCCGCCGATAAGCCGGGTTCTGTCTTGGGCAGCCATTCCTCTGGGCGGCGCGTTACCGCGACGCTCTAGCAGCCTACCCGGAAGCAGCGCGAGCAGCGCCTATGCTTCCCTATTTGGCCTTGCTCCGGATGGGGTTTAGCGTGCCACTTGTGTCACCACAAGCGCGGTGAGCTCTTACCTCGCCGTTTCACCCTTGCCTGATCCCCATCCAACTTGCGCTGAACAAGGCCATCGGCGGTTTACTCTCTGTTCCACTTTCCGTCGCCTTGGGTCTTTCGACTTGCTGCGCCCGGCTGTTAGCCGGCATCCTGCTCTGCGGAGCCCGGACTTTCCTCCATGCACACAAGGTGCACAGCGGCTGCCTGGCGGACTTCGGGAACCATCTTAGCATGTAGCTGCTGGGCCACCCCCGCGCATTCTTCTCACGCGCCGCATCGCGAAGTCGTCGTAGTCGTCGTAGTCGTCGTAGTCGTAGGGTGGGCAGCTCCGCTGCCCACGCGTTCTGCGCTTCTGTCATCTTTGGCGTGGGCAGCAAAGCTGCCCACCCTACGGAACTAGCGCATCGCGTCGATAGCCTTTTCGATGTACTGCACCGTGCGATCCACGTTATGCAGTTTGTCGAGACCAAAGAGCCCGATACGGAAGGTTTGAAAGTCGGCCGGCTCGTCGCATTGCAACGGCACGCCGGCGGCGCTTTGCAGGCCGAGCGCGATGAACTTTTTTCCGTTTTGAATTTCGGGGTCGTCCGTATAACTCACCACCACGCCGGGCGCCTGGAAGCCCGGCGCGGCGACGCTCTTAAACCCTTTGCTCACCAAAAGCGCGCGCACTTTGTCGCCGAGTTCCTGCTGTTCGGCGCGCACCTTGTCGAAACCGTAGTGCTCGGTTTCTTTCATGACGTCGCGTACTCGCGCGAGTGAGTCGGTGGGCATGGTGGCGTGGTAAGCGAAACCACCGTTCTCGTAGGCTTCCATGATTTGCAGCCACTTCTTCAAATCGCAGGCGAAGCTGCTGGAGGTGGTGTTAGCGATAGCGGCACGCGCACGCTCATTCAGCATCACCAGCGCGCAGCAAGGCGGGCCACTCCAGCCCTTTTGCGGCGCGCTGATGAGGATGTCGACGCCAGTCGCTGCCATATCCACCCAGATCGTGCCCGAAGCAATACAGTCGAGCACAAACATGCCACCGACCGAATGCACGGCATCGGCAACGGCGCGCAGATAATCGTCAGGCAACAACATGCCGGAAGCCGTTTCCACATGTGCCGCGAAAACCAAATCCGACTTTTTCGCCTTGATAGTTGCGACAACTTCTTCGATAGGCGCGGGTGCGAACGCCGCGTGCTTGCCCTCCTCGATGCGGCGCGCTTTCAGCACCGTCGATTCCGATGGGATATTCCCCATCTCGAAGATCTGCGTCCAGCGATAACTAAACCAGCCATTGCGTATCACCAGCACTTTCTTGCCGGCAGCAAACTGCCGCGCCACGGCTTCCATGCCGAAAGTGCCGCTGCCCGGCACCACCACCACCGCTTTGGCGTGGTAGACCTGCTTGAGCATGGCCGAAATATCTTTCATCACACCCTGAAAGACTTTCGACATGTGATTGATGGCGCGGTCGGTATAGACCACGGAATATTCGAGCAGCCCTTCCGGGTCGACGTTGGGCAAGAGGGACATGGGGCACTCCGAAAATAGGGAAATTATCGGGGCAAGAGCTTAGCACGCAGGCCGGTGTGTGCGCCGTAAAGGATGCGAAGTCGGCTTCAGCCAGCGAGCAATTTGGCCAGCGCCATGCGCTCTTCAGCTAGTTTGCCGGTCAACGCGAAGCCGAGCAGTTTGCCGTCGGCGCTGCTGAAGGTGGCTTTGACGCCGGATTCATGTTCGATGATTTCCCAGCTACCAACCGCGTCTCTCGCCACTGGCACGACGGTGGCTGGACAGGCGGGTGTTTTCACCATCACGGGCATGGGCGGAAAAACGACTGCGGTTGCTTCACCGGCGAGCGTACGCGCCAGTGCGCGGGCCGAATGCATGATGGGCAGCACGTAGGGCCGCACAGCCCCTTGCGTTTCGGCGCAATCGCCCAAGGCGTAGATGGCGGCATCGCTGGTGCGCAGATATTCATCGGTGACGATGCCGCGATTCACGTCGAGGCCCGCTTCTTTCGCAAGCAGTGTGCGCGGGCGCAGGCCGACGGCGGAGAGCACCGCATCGACTTCATGCAGCGTGCCATCATCCAGCGTGAGACGGAAACCTTCACCCGCTCGATCCACCGCGCGCACCGAGCGACCGAAATGCCAGGCCACACCCAGTGCCGCAAGCGGCGAGAGCAACGAGCGCCCGGCGGCTTCGGGCAACAGGCTGGAGAGCGGATGCGCGGTCGGGTCGTACACGTTAATGACGTAACCCGCGGCAGCAAGATCGTTGGCGAATTCGCAGCCGATCAATCCGGCGCCGATCACCGCGATACGCCGCTTGCCGGCGATGGCGTCGCGGAAGCGGGCGTAGTCATCGAGATCGTTGACCGACAGCACCGCACCCGCCGCATCGCCGCCCAGCGGCAGGCGGATGGGGTCAGCGCCCAGCGCCAGTGCCAGCGCGCTGTAGGGCTGTTCGCCGGCGGAGGTGGTCAGCACTTTGCGCTCACGATCGATGGCTTCCACGCGCGTTCTTGCCATGAGCGTGATGCCTTGCTGTTCGGCCATGGTCGCGGCCGGCGTCGTCACTAGTTGAGCGGCGGTTTTGTTCTGCGCCAGCGCGTTGGAGAGCATGGGCTTGGAATAAAAGTCCCCCGCATCCGCGCTGATCAACACGACAGGCGCATCCTTGTTCGACTTGCGCAGCTCGCGGACCAGCGTCCAGCCCGCGAGCCCCGAACCGATGATGACGATGGGATTCATCGCTTCAGACTTGCACCATCTGGAAGTCGGCCTTCGCTACGCCGCAATCCGGACAGGACCAGTTATCCGGAATATCTGCCCACAGCGTGCCCGACGCAATGCCTTCGTCGGGCAAGCCCAAGGCTTCGTCGTAGATGAAGCCGCACACCACACATTGATACTGTTTCATTTGCAAAATCCTCTCTCTGTTTAGGGTCAATCTCGGGGAAATTACTCGTTATGCGATCTTCGCGAGTGCGGCACGATACTGGTTCGCGTGCCGTTCTTCAACCCGGGCGAGAGCAGCAAAGCGCTGGGCGGCTTTTTTCAACACGGCCTGAAAGTTCTTTGCGTGCTCTTTGGATTCGGCGATTTGTTCGTCGATCTCCTTGACGGCGGCGCTGTGACCCTCGGCTTCGGCCGTCTTGCGGAAGCCCGGATACATTTCGGTGTATTCGTAGGTTTCACCGTCGATGGCGATCTGCAAGGCCTTGGCCGGCGTCATCTCGGCCTTGGGATAAAGCAGATCGAGGTGGCCGAATGCGTGCATCACCTCTTGGGCGGCGGTCTCTTCGAAGATGTGCGCGGTTTCTTCATCGCCGGCTTCACGCGCCAGCTTGGCGAAGTAGCGGTATTTGATATGCGCCATCGATTCACCGGCGAAGGCGGATTCGAGGTTTTGCAAGGTTTTGATCTCGGGTCGTTGCATGGCAGTCTCCTTGAAATGAATGGAAGCAATCACAATACGCTTCGCAGTCTAGGGATGTACAACTCATAAGGCCAATTGAATGTTTTACAGACGTTGATATACTAAGGCTATCGGTAACCAAAAACCTTAGACGCGGATGAGCGCGGATGAACGCGGAAAGAAGCCAAACCAACAATCCGCGTTCATCCGCGTAATCCGTGGCAAAACAATACTTCCATGAACCTCAACGAACTCCGCTACATCGTCGCCGTTGCGCAGGAACTCAACTTCCGGCGCGCGGCGGAGCGTTGCTTCGTCAGCCAGCCGGCGCTTTCCATCGCCGTGCAAAAGCTCGAGAACGAACTGGGCGCGAGGATCTTCGAGCGTGGCAAGAGCGAGGTGACGGTCACCGACATCGGCGCGCGCATCGTCGAGCAAGCACAACGCACGCTGGAGGAAGCGGGCAGAATCAAAGCGGTCGCCAGTCAAGGCAAAGATCAGTTGGTAGGCTCACTCAAGCTCGGCGTGATCCACACCATAGGCCCGTATTTGTTGCCGGAACTGATCGCCTCGCTGCGCAAGAAAGCGCCGCAAATGCCGCTGGAGGTGGAAGAGAACACCACCGCCAATCTCGACGTCCTGCTACGCAACGGCAAGCTCGACGCCATCATCGTCGCCCTGCCCTTCGGCGGGCCCGGCATCATCACCCGCGATTTGTACGACGAGCCGTTTTCCGTTGTCGTCCCCATAGACCATCCCTGGGCTAAACGCCGCAGTATCAGGCCGGTGGAACTGACTTCGCAGCAGGTACTACTGCTCAACAGCAACCATTGCTTCAGCAATCAGGTGAACGAAACCTGCCCGGAACTCAGCCGTCAGGGCGCCGATACGCAACAGGGCAATTCACTGGAGACCTTGCGCAACATGGTCGCCTCCGGCTTGGGAATTACCGTCCTGCCCTGTAGCGCCAACAGCGCACGTTACCGCAGTCCGCTGCTGCAAGTCGTGCCCTTCACGCAGCCCGCGCCCTCACGCCGCGTCGCGCTGGCCTGGCGCAATAGCTTTGGGCGAGAGAAGGCGATAGAGGCGTTGGCGCAGGCGATTGCTAGCGTTAAGACGCCTTGCTTGAAGATGCTGGATCACGCCTAACCTTACGTAGGATCAGGAGAAGTAAAAGGTAAGGCCGGCCAGCGCCAGAATCAGCGAGATGCAAGATACAAAGTATTGGTTGTGAGGCCGAGGCCTAGGCGGCGGGTATTTTCCAAGCGTAAGCACGCGCAGAATGAGCCAGCCGGGCCAATAGAAAACGCCAATCAATAAGACTTCAAGAACAAAATCTCCAACCGTTCTAAGCAGAAACGCAGCAACTGCATCTAGCATGGCCGCTCCGCTCTAACTGGATTTGGCTGGCGCGGATGTGGGCGCAGAAACCGGAGGAGGCGCCGGCGTAAACTTTAGCGCGCCAGTCTCGATACTAAACGTCCCCAGCTTGACACCCGTATCCTTGGGCGGCTCTTTAAAGCGTTGCAGCTCGCAGCTCTTGTCGCTCACGGCGTAGCTGTTCGCGCCTTGCCGCACGATGAGAATAGGCTCCGCATAGGTCTCCGCCGGCGGACGGAAGACGTCCACGCGAATATCGCCCAGCGCGGCGTTATCCAGACGGCTGCGGCGCTGGCAATCGGGCAGCCGCGCCATGATGGCTTCCAGCTCGAACTCCTTGCTCCACCACCACTGCGTGCGTATGTTCAGCGTGAGCGCGTGGTAGGGGCCATCCAGCAGAAGCGACGCGCTTTCGTCTTTGCAGCCGGCCGCCGCCAGGGCCACCGTCGCCAATGCCAGGATTTGTCGCAGCTTCATTGAGCTTCCTCTCTCAGACCGATCCGACGAATTTCCAACGCAAATTCTCGCCGGCGCGCAACGGTATCAGCGTGTCCTGCCCCATCGCTTGCTGCGCCGGCACTTGCCAGCTTTGCTTCACCAGCGTGACGCGGCCGGTGTTGCGCGGCAAGCGATAGAAATCCGCACCGTAAAAGCTGGCGAAGGCTTCGAGTTTATCCAGCGCACCGGCATCTTCGAAGGCTTCGGCATAAAGCTCCATCGCGGCATGCGCCGTATAGCAACCGGCGCAGCCGCAGGCGGCTTCCTTGGTGGCGCGGCCATGCGGCGCGGAATCGGTGCCGAGAAAAAACTTGGGATTACCCGAGATGGCCGCTTGCACCAGCGCCAAGCGATGCCGTTCGCGCTTGAGTACCGGCAGACAGTAATGATGCGGACGGATGCCGCCCGCAAAAATCGCATTGCGGTTCATCAACAAATGGTGCGCCGTGATGGTGGCGGCGACGTTGGGGCCGCTCTCGGCAACGAACTGCGCCGCCTCCACGGTGGTAATGTGTTCCAGCACCACGCGCAAGCCGGGGAAACGCTTAAGCAGCGGCCTCAGCACACGCTCGATGAATACCGCCTCGCGGTCGAAAATATCCACGTCGCTGTCGGTCACTTCGCCGTGCAGCAAGAGCGGCATGCCCAGCGCTTCCATGCGCGCCAGCGTGGCGTTGCATTTCTGCAAATCGGTCACGCCGGAATCGGAGTTGGTCGTGGCGCCGGCCGGGTAATACTTCACCGCATGCACGAAACCGCTGTCGCGCGCGCGGTCGATTTCGTCCGGCGGCGTGTTGTCGGTGAGGTACAGCGTCATCAGCGGCTCGAAGCGCAGCCCTGCCGGCACGGCGGCCAGTACGCGCTCGCGGTATGCCACAGCCAGCGCGGTGCTTGTCACCGGCGGTTTGAGGTTGGGCATGACAATCGCACGAGCGAATTGCCGCGCCGTATCCGGCAATACCGCCGCCAGCGCTTCGCCGTCGCGCAAGTGCAAATGCCAGTCGTCGGGTTGAGTAAGTGTGAGGGTGAGGGTTTGCATGCGCGAAATTATACCCGGCCGGTCGGCTCGTTCCTTTGCGCCAGCGCGAGATCATAGAGCGCGTTCTTGCTCTCGCCGCTGATTTCCGCTGCGAGCTTGACGGCCTGTTTGAGCGGCAGTTCCTCTAATAGCAATTGCAGCACACGTTGGGCTTGGGGGGAAATATCGGTGGTAACCGGCACGGAAGAGACGATCAGCACGAATTCGCCGCGCTGACGATTCGCGTCGGCGGCGAGCCAGGCTGGGGCTTCGCCGAGCGGCAGGCTGACGATACTCTCAAAAAGTTTGGTGAGTTCACGGGCGATGACCAGCCGGCGCTGCGGCTCCAGCACCGCAGCCAGATCGGCAATGGTTTCCACCACGCGATGCGGCGCTTCGTAAAACACCAGGGCGCAGGGCATGGTCTTAAGCGCTTCAAGCGCCGTGCGCCGCGCCACTGGCTTGGCGGGCAGAAAGCCGTAGAAAAGGAAGTGCGGATCGGGCACGCCCGCCGCAGACAGCGCAGCGATGGCGGCATTGGCGCCGGGCACCGGCACCACTTCATAACCGGCCTCGCGCACCGCCGCAACGGCGCGGGCGCCGGGGTCAGACACGGCGGGCGTGCCGGCGTCTGAAACCAGGGCGACGATCTTGCCTGCTTGCAGCAACTGGATGAGCTTCTGCGCGGCTTCGGCTTCGTTGTGCTCATGTAACGCGAAGAGTCGCGTGGCTATGCCGTAGCGCTGCATCAGGCGGGCGGTGTGGCGCGTATCTTCGCAGGCGATGGCATCAGCGCGGCGCAGCACATCCAGCGCGCGCAGGCTGATGTCGGCAAGATTCCCGAGCGGCGTCGCCACCACATATAATGCCGACGTCTTGAGCGTCTGGGGTTCGCCTTGAAGTTCTTCGGTTTCGGTTTCCATTTCCATTTCCATTGCCTTGAAGGTCATGCCTGTTCCGCCTGCATTGTCGGTTGCGGTCGGGTTGTGCGCAAGCCATGAGCCTCACTGCCGGGGCGCAAGCGGAAGAACTGGCCGCGCGGCATCTGACGCGTCACGGCTTGAAGGTGATCGAACGCAACTATCGCTGTCGTGGCGGGGAAATCGATCTGGTCTGTCGCGACGGCACTACCTTGGTGTTCGTTGAGGTGCGCCTGCGCAGCAACCGCAATTTCGGCGGCGCCGCCGCCAGCATCACCGTAGCGAAGCAGCAACGCCTGATCCACGCGGCCAACCATTATCTAGCCGGCAAGCCGCTGCCCGACTGCCGCTTCGATGCGGTGTTGTTCGATGGCGAGAATGTCGAATGGATACGCAATGCCTTCGATGCCGCGTAGACTGGCTCTCTGCTTAGCTCTCTGGGCAGTTTCCCTGATTGGATTGATGGGATTGGCGCCGCAAGCGGCGCGGGCGCAGTCCATCAAGATACTGGTGCAAAGCTCGCCGCTAGCGGGCTTTCAGTATTACGCCGGCAAAGCGCAGTGGGGCGACATGCATGAAGGCGACAAGCTCACACTGGTGCGCGAACCCGACAATGCTCACGATGCCAACGCCGTGCGCGTGGAATGGCAGAGCGTCAAGCTCGGCTATCTCCCGCGTGCCGAGAATCGCGCCGTGGCGGAAGAAATGGACAAGGGCGGCAAAGTCGAGGCGCGTATCGCGCGTCTGACGCAACATCGCAATCCCTGGAAGCGCGTTTTGGTCGACGTCTACCTCGGGCTCTAGCGACAGGGCGGAGTGCGGGCCCGTGTTAAAATTCTGAGCACTCCCGTTCTTACTCTTCTCTCACCCATGAATCTCATTGCACGCATCTCCGAGCACTTCAACGACAGTGCCCAAACCAAGCTTTCCGCCATGGAAGTGCTCGCCGCACCCATCGCTGAAGCGGTGGAACTGATGGTGCAAAGCCTGCTCGCCAATGGCAAGATCATGGCTTGCGGCAATGGCGGCTCGGCGGCCGATGCGCAACACTTCGCTGCCGAATTGCTCAACCGCTTCGAGAAAGAGCGCCCGCCGCTGGCTGCCGTGGCACTCACTACCGACACCTCCACGCTAACCTCCATCGCCAACGATTATTCCTACGAGCAGGTGTTCTCCAAGCAGGTGCTCGCACTAGGTCAGCCTAACGACGTGTTGCTGGCCATTTCCACCAGCGGCAACTCACCCAATGTGATGGAAGCCATCCGCGCCGCGCATAACCGCGAAGTCCGCGTGGTGGCGCTGACCGGCAAGGACGGCGGAAAAATGACCGAACTACTCAAGGAGGGCGACGTGCATATTTGCGTGCCGTCCCACCGCACCGCGCGCATTCAGGAAGTGCATCTGCTCACGGTGCACTGCCTTTGCGACGGTATCGATTGCTTATTGCTGGGAGAAGACGCATGACACATTGCTCTATTCGTTCCACTCGTTCCACGCTGCTGGCCGCAGCCCTGTTGGCCGCCACGTTGCCCGCGCTGCAAGGCTGCTTCCCCATCGTCGCGGCTGGGGCGGGCGCCAGCGTGCTGATGATCACCGACCGTCGTCCTTCCGAAACCTATCTTGCCGACGAAGCCATCGAGATCCGCACTATGCTCCGGCTCAACGAAAGGCTGGGCGACAAGGTACATATCAATGTCACCAGCTACAACATGAAAGTCTTGTTGACCGGTGAAGCGCCAGATGCCGCAGCGAAGGACGAGGCGGAGAAAATCGCCGCCGGGGTGGTGAATGTGAAAGGCGTAATGAATGAAATTCAAGTGGTGGGGAGCAGCAGCTTCGGCTCGCGCAGCAATGACACCTATATCACCTCCAAGGTCAAAGCCCGCTTCATCGAGGCCGACAAATTTCGCGCGACGCATGTGAAAGTCGTCACCGAAGCCACCGTGGTGTATTTGCTCGGAGTGGTAACGCGCCAGGAAGCCGACGACGCAACGGAAATCACTCGCACTACAAGCGGCGTGCGAAAAGTCGTGCGCATGTTCGAGTACATCGACGACGCCGAGGCGCGGCGCCTGGACAACAAGCCGGCTAATCCTGCTGCGGACAAGACCAAGTAGTCATCGCGTAGTCGTAGTTTTCGTAGTTGTCGTAGGGTGGGCAGCTCTGCTGCCCACGCGGATGCTGGCGAATCGAAAAACCCGTGGGCAGCGAAGCTGCCCACCCTACGCGCTGGCGACACCCCCACGGTACCTCTCTAAAAGGCCGCCTCCTGACCATGCACACCACCGCTCCATCCTTCGAAACCAAGCTCTGTACATCGGCACAGGTGGAGGAACGTGTGGCCCACTTGCCGCGCCCGCTGGTCTTCACCAATGGCTGTTTCGACATTCTGCATCGCGGCCATGTGACTTACCTCGCCCAGGCGCGCGCGCTCGGTGCGAGCCTCGTCGTCGGCGTGAATAGCGATGCGTCGGTGAGGCGACTCGGCAAGGGCGACGACCGACCGGTCAACGCGCTGGAAGACCGCATGGCGCTGCTTGCCGCGCTGGAATCGGTCTCACTGGTAATCGGCTTCGACGAGGACACCCCGCTGGCATTGATCGAAAGCGTGATGCCCGACGTGCTGGTCAAAGGCGGCGACTGGGCGCCGGAACAAATCGTCGGCGCGGACGAAGTACTGGCGCGCGGCGGCCGCGTGCATTCCATCCCCTTCCGCCACGAACGCTCGACCACGGTGCTACTGGAAAAAATCCGAAAGTTGTAGCGACTACAACTCGATCTGCGTCCCCAACTCGACCACGCGGTTCGAGGGAATCTTGAAGAAGGTGGTGGCGCTGCCGGCGTTGCGGAACATGGCGACAAAGATTTTCTCGCGCCACAAAGGCATGCTGGAATTCAGGCGCGGAATCAGCGTTTCACGACCGAGGAAGAACGAAGTTTCCATCATGTGAAACTTGAGTCCCAGCGCGGCGCAATGCTCAAGCGCCTTGGGAATATCCGGCTCGTCCTTGAATCCGTATTGCACCACGACCTGCCAGAACTGATCGTTAATCTTGCGCACTTCGACACGATCTATTTCCGGCACAAAGGGCACGTCATGCATATTCACCGTCGCCAACACAACGCGCTCGTGCAGCACCTTGTTGTGCATGAGGTTGTGCAGCAGCGCGTGGGGCACGCCGCTCGGGCTGGAGGTCATGAACACCGCCGTACCGGGCACGCGCGGTGGCGGCGCGTAGGTGAGGCTGTCGATGAAGGCGTCCAGCTCGAAAGAATCAGCGTGCACGCGCTCGAACAACAACTCGCGACCGCGCTTCCAGGTTGTCATCAGGGTGAATACGACCACGCCCACGGCCAGCGGGAACCAGCCACCATCCGGAATCTTTTCAATATTGGCGAACAGGAAGGTGATTTCCACCACCAGGAAGCAGGCGAACAGTGCGCCGGCGCGCCACCAGCCCCAACCCCACACACGCGCCGCGACCACTGTGGCGAGTATGGAAGTGATCACCATGTCGCCCGTCACGGCCAGGCCATAGGCCGCCGCCATATTGTTGGACGAACGGAAGCCCAGCACCAGCACCGCCACGGCGAGCGCCAGACCCCAATTCACGCCGGGTAGATATATCTGCCCCTGCTCTTTCTCGGACGTCTGTTGCACTTCGACGCGCGGCACAAAACCCAGTTGCATGGCCTGGCGGGTAATCGAGAAAGCCCCCGAGATGACCGCCTGCGACGCGATGACCGTCGCCAACGTGGACAAGGCGATGAGCGGATACAACGCCCAGGCCGGCGCGGAAAGATAAAAAGGATTTTGGATGGCGGCAGGATCGCGCAACAACAACGCGCCTTGTCCGAAGTAGTTGAGCATCAGCGCCGGCAGCACGTAGCCGAACCAGGCGAGGCGAATCGGCTTGCTGCCGAAATGTCCCATATCGGCATAGAGCGCTTCCGCACCTGTCACCGACAGCACCACCGCGCCCATGGCGACCATGGCCACCGCCGGGTTATGGATCAGAAAACCCACGCCGTAGCCCGGATTCAGCGCCAGCAACACCTGCGGCGCCTGGATCAGGTTAATGACACCCAGCGTGGCGAGTACGGCGAACCACACCATCATCACCGGCCCGAACAGCGCGCCCACCGTCGCCGTGCCGCGCTTCTGCACGAAAAACAAACCAAACAACACGATCAGCGTGACCGGGATGACGAAAGGCTTGAGAACCGGCGCCGCCACTTCCAGGCCTTCGACCGCGGAGATCACTGAAATCGCCGGCGTCACCATACCATCGCCGAAGAACATCGCCGCACCCAGGATGCCGATGATCACGATGAAGCGCTCCCGGCGCGGCTTGCCCTTGGCGTCCTGCAAGGCTAAGGCGATGAGCGCCATGATGCCGCCCTCGCCGCGGTTGTCGGCGCGCATGATGAAAACGACATATTTTATGGCGACGATCACGATCAGCGCCCACAGAATGAGCGACAGGATGCCCAGCACATTCTCCGGCGAGAAGGGCACGGGATGGTTGCCGGCGAAGGCCTCCTTCATGGCATAGAGCGGGCTGGTGCCGATATCGCCATAGACCACGCCCAGCGCCGCCAGCGCGAGCGCGGCGGTGCTGCTCTTAGGGGAGGAAGCGGGTTGTTGCATCAGCCTATGGGTAGTCCGACATCAGCGCGAAGGCTGTGGAGGGAGGCGCTAGTCATCAAACTCGGGCATAGGCTGGCGATTTTGGCGGGCCCGGCGCGTAGAACGCTGAAGGGATACCGCGAAGCGCGTCTTGGGCTAGGTGGAGAAACCGCCCGCATTCTACCTCAATCCTGTAGCGCCACCAGACAGGCCGATACACCCACAGTACGGCCAGCGCGACGCTTAAGCCTTGCTCTTTGCGTATTACGTCGCGCGCGTATCGACAACGGTGAATCTCACCTCGACCGCGTGATCCCGACGATCATCGACCAGGAAAATCGCCTGGCTTTTCTGCATGACGCCGTCGACGGTGACGCTACCCTTGCCCGCCGCTTCACCGCCAGCGCGCAGCGGCACGACAGCGATGTGGTAGACCGTTTCGCGATACCGATAATGCAGCTTGAACGCCGTCCAATCGTCGGGCAGACACGGGGCAAAACGCAGGCTCTCCCCTTCCAGTCTAAGCCCCAACAGCGATTCGACGATCAAGCGGTACATCCAGCCGGCCGAGCCGGTGTACCACGTCCATCCGCCACGGCCGATGTGCGGAGCGAGTGCATAGACATCGGCTGCGATCACGTAAGGTTCCACTTTGTAAGTCGCGACACCCGAGGGCGATTGCGCATGGTTCACCGGATTGATCATGGTGGTGAGTTCCCATGCACGCCGGCTGTCGCCCAATGCGGCGAAGGCCATCGCAGTCCAGATCGCGGCATGCGTATATTGCCCGCCGTTCTCTCTCACACCGGGGACATAGCCTTTGATATAGCCGGGATTGAGCGCCGACGTATCGAAAGGCGGATCGAGAAGCTGAATCAGCCCATGCTCCCGCCGCACCAGGCGCTGGTCCACCGCATTCATAGCCATGCGCGAACGGGCCGGATCGCCAGCGCCGGACAACACAGACCAGCTTTGCGATATGGAATCAATCTGGCATTCGGTGTTTTCCGCCGAGCCCAGCGGCGTGCCATCGTCGAAGTAAGCGCGACGATACCAATCGCCGTCCCAGCCGCTCTGCTCAAGGTTGCGCCGCAGTTGCGCGGCCTCGCTCTGGCAGCGTTCGACAAACATGGCGTCGCCGCGCAGACCCGCCAGCTCGGCAAACTTAGTGAGGACCTCGTAGAGGAAAAATCCCAGCCAGATGCTTTCTCCCCGGCCATGCTCGCCGACGAGATTCATGCCGTCGTTCCAGTCCCCCCCATCCATCAGCGGCAAGCCGTGCTCGCCAAAGCGCAGGCCATTCACAATGGCGCGCACGCAATGTTCATAGAGCGTGCCGGTTTGTGCGGAGCGGCCGGGAAGATCGTAGTACGAGTCCACCTCCGCATTGACCGGTCGGCCTTCGATGAAGTGGATGAGTTCGTCCAGCACACCACTGTCTCGGGTAGCCTGAACATAACGGCATGTCGCCAGCGGCAACCAAAGGTAATCGTCGGAACAATGCGTGCGCACCCCTCTGTTTGACGGTGGATGCCACCAATGTTGAACATCCCCTTCCGGGAACTGGTGGGCGGCACACAGCAGCAGATGCTCGCGCACCAGTCGCGGCTCGGCATGAATAAGCGCCATGGTGTCCTGCAACTGATCGCGGAAACCGAAGGCGCCGCCCGACTGGTAGTAGCCGCTGCGCGCCCAAAAGCGGCAGGCCAGCGTCTGGTACACCAGCCAGCCGTTGGTCAGGACGTTAAGCATAGGATCGGGTGTTTCCACCTGCACCGCGCCGAGCGTGCGGTTCCAGTGCTGCCACACCTGTTCCAGCACGCCACGCGCCACGGCGGTGCCGCGCGAGCGTCGTATCAATTCGCTGGCATCGTTGGCATCGCGCCCGAGGCCGAGCGTAAACACGATTTCGCGTTCTTGCCCGGCGATCAGCTCGAACGGAAGCTGAATCGCGGCACAGGGATCCAGCGCGGGGCCCACCTTGCCGGATAGCCGCTGCCGGGCCATGGCAGCCGGATTCTTCAGCGTGCCGTTGCGCCCGAGGAATTCGTTGCGGTCGCCACTCAGGCTGCGCGCGGCCTCGCCGGCGTCGAAGAACGCCACCCGGTCGGCAAATTCATCCGTGTTGTAGGGGTTGCGCGCGAACAGCGCGCCGCTATCGGGGTCAATTTCGGTGATGACGTGCATGACCGATTTCGGCCGCAGATCGCCCAGCACCCACTCCACGTAGCCGGTGGCGGAGAGCTTGCGTGACCGACCCGACTCATTGCGCAGCTTGATGACGATGTACTTGACCGCCGCGTCGGGCGCGACATACACCCAGACCTCGGAGCGTATGCCGTCCTCCGAGTGCTCAAATACGCTGTAACCGAAGCCGTGGCGAGTGACGTAGGGCGTGGCGCCCCGCGCAGGCAGCGGCAGCGGCGACCAGAAATGGCCGCTCTCCTCGTCACGCAGATAAAAAGCCTCTCCGCTGGTATCGCTCACCGGGTCGTTATTCCAGGGCGTGAGACGGAACTCGTGGGCGTTCTCACTCCAGGTGTAGGCACCGCCGCTCTCCGAGACAACGCTGCCGAAGTGTGGATTGGCCAGAACATTCACCCACGGCGCCGGTGTGACCTGCCCGTGTGTGGTGGTGATGACATACTCGCGCCCATCGGGCGTGAAGCCGCCCAGACCGTTGAAGAAAATCAAGTCGGCGCGCGCCGCGCCAAGCAACTCGGCCGCCGGCTGGACATCGGCGCGGTAAGTTCGGCTGGGCTTTAGCAGTGGCGGCCATGCCACCCGGTTGCCGCGACGATTGACCTGCTCCGCCAGTGCACCGCGACTATCAGCGAGAATCGCACGCGCCACGGATTGCAGCAGGATGCGGTCCTCATTCGACATATGCTCCGCCGCTCTGACGAATATGCCGCCCGGTCTATCGATCACGTTGGCTTCGATGCCCGCGGCAATCAGCCCCATGATCTGGTCGTTGAGTTGCTGCCGGTAGCCGGTTTGATCTTCGTTCCAGATGACTAGATCCACGGCCAGCCCTTTCAGGCGCCAGTAAGCGTGAGCGCGCACCAGTTGGCGCACCAGATCGATATTGTCCGGGTCGCCAATTTTCAACAGCAGGATGGGCAAATCGCCGGAGATGGCGTAACCCCATAGACCGGATTGCCCGCGACGATTTTGCACGAGGGTGGCAGCATCGGCGCGCAAGGCGGAATTGGCGTAGATGACCAGGCCGGCAATGCGTCCGTAAAGTTGCGCATCGGCCTCGGTGGCATTGATCTGCCGCAGGATCACCTGGCTGTGCGTCCACGCCAGTTCGAAAACGCGGTCGGCGAGACGCCGATCCTGATATTTCTCGACGAGGCTCATCGCCGCCTCGCGGCTTTCGCCTACGCCGGAGACAATGTTGATTGTCGCCGTCTGTTCCGCCTCGAGGGTGATCCGATAGCGAATGGCAACAATCGGATCGAGCACCGAGCCGTCCGTGTCCGAGAGCGGCCCGGCATCCGTCATCGCCTGCGGATCGGCCACGCTGTTGCCACGCCCTATGAAACGCAGGCGATCGGTTTCATAGGAGATATCCACAATCTTCGCGCCGTGCACGGCCATCAGATGCAGCATCCACGGCGCCGGTTCGTCCTCGGAGCGGGGCCGGCGGGTGCACAGTATCGCCTGTCGCTGACGGATGATTTCCGTTTGCACAAAGAGGTTGCTGAACGCCGGATGCAAAGCGTCGGCAGCCGGTGATGCCAGCACGACTTCCGCATAACTCGTCAACTCGATCGTTCTGGAGACACGTGAGCGATTAATGATGGTGATGCGACGAAGTTCGACGTCATCCTCAGGTGAAACGGCGATCTCGGTGTGCGTGTCGAAACCGAAGTCGCTGCGGCGGAACTCCGCCTTCGCTTCCGAGAAAATCGCTTCGTAGCTGTCTGCCCGCTTGAGCGTGGGCTGATGCGCCGCCGACCAGACCTGCCCGCTCGCCACGTCGCGCAGATAACAGAAGGCGCCCCAGTTGTCGCGGGTGGCGTCTTCGCGCCAGCGCGTCAAGGCGAGGTCTTTCCATCGGCTGTAGCCGCCACCGGCGTGGGTGACCATCACGTGGTATCGGCCATTCGACAACAACTGCACTTCCGGCGACGGCGCATCGGGGTTGCTGACCACGCGCACCGATGACTCGGTATCGCCAGATGCGCTACGCAATTCGGACAGCTCGGCCGTATGCGGATGAAACACGGTGGCCTTGGGCACGCGTTCCTGCAACAGCAGCGTCGTAGCGCGGAACACCGGATCCGATTCGAAGCGCTTCTGCATCGGACGGTCGAGGATGAGATAGGCCAGCGAGAGCAAGCTCATACCGGCGTGGTGCGCCATGAAGGAGCGCACGATGACTTTCGATTGTCCGCGCGGCAGCCGCGACGGCGTGTAGTCTATCGCCTCGTAGTAGCCATAGCGGCCGGCGATGCCCTCGGCGGCAAGGCGCTGCAAATTCACGCACGCCGCCTCGGGCGCTACCATCAGTGCCATGACTGAAGCATACGGCGCGATGACCAGATCGTCGGCCAGTCCGCGCTTGAGCCCCAGGCCGGGCACGCCGAACGCGCGATACTGATAATTGAGTCTGGCGTCCGTGGTGTTGTAGCCGGATTCCGAGACACCCCACGGCACGCCGCGTTGCTTGCCATATTCGATCTGCCGCCGCACCGCTGCCTTGCAGGTCTGGTCGAGCAGCGTATTGTCGTAGGTCGGCATCACCAAGAGCGGCATGAGGTACTCGAACATCGAGCCGCTCCACGACACGAGAATAGGCTCGCCGCCCGCAATAGTGAGCAGACGCCCCAGCGCAAACCAGCTCTCCTGCGGCAGATGCCCCTGCGCGATCGCTACGAAAGTGCACAAGCGCACTTCGGACGCCAGCAGATCGTAGTAACTCGAATCGCAGCGTCGCTCGCTGACGTTGTAGCCTATCGTCAGCAAATGACGGCCTGTGTCATAGAGGAAGTCGTAGTCCAAGATGGAAAATTCTTCGGCTAGCAATGCCAGCCGTTCGATGGCTGCGATCCTGTCTTTGGCGCGCTGGCTGGCCAGGGTGATGAGTTCGCTCAGTCCGCCTGATTTCTCGTCGCCTGATTTCTCGTCGCCCAATGCGTCGTCGCCCAATCCGTTTTCGCCCAACTGCTGCGCCATCCCGGAAGGTAATTCCACTTCCAGTCTCGCGAGTTGGCGCAGGGTCGGGACGTGATCAATCCCCTTAAATTCACCAGGGCCAAAATCAGATAATGAAGACGCTGCCCACGGCGCGAGAAATATCAGATCGTCCAGGGCTTCTTGGCATTGGCGCGCAAACGCATTAGCCCACCACAGCGCTTCGCTTTCAACGGCCGCTTCCAGACACACCGCCACTTCGGCGGCGGACGCCACCAAGCGCGCCAGCCAATGCTGTGTCGCATGAATCGTGGTAGGGCGGGAATCGTAGGCGGATTCCATCTCATTTTTCAGTTGCACAAGCCGGGCCGGCGCCGGGCCGGCGACCACTTCCATGAGAATGTTCAAGGTGTCGCTCAAACCGTCGAACAATCGTGCGCCGACGATTTTGCAATCGGGAATGGCGAGCAGCCCCGGCCGCAAGGTCAGCAGATGGCCCGCCAGGTTGCCGCTGTCCACGGTCGAGATGTAGGTGGGCAGCAGCGGTTGCAGCGACTGTGTGTCGTACCAGTTGTAGAAGTGGCCCCGGTGCCGTTCCAGCGTTGCCATGGTGTCAAGGGTGTTCGCCGTATGCGCGACAAATTGGCCGGCTGAAATGTAGCCGAAGTCGTAGGCCGACAGATTCGACAGTAGCGCCAACCCCATGTTGGTCGGCGACGTGCGATGAGCGACACCGGCAGCGGGCTGTTCCTGATAATTGTCGGGCGGCAGCCAATGATCGTTCGGGCCGACGAAGGTTTCAAAATAGGCCCATGTCCGCCGCGCGATTTTTTGCAGGAAACGCGTCTGCTCGGGCGACAGTCTGGCCGCGCGCTCCGCCAGCGGCCGGCTTATCCACCAGGCAATAGCGGGGGAGAACAACCACAGGCCCAAAATCGGCCCTGCCAAAAGCAAGGCGGAGGGCCGGGCCACCATCAGATAGATCAGCGTGGCGCCGGCAATCGCTACGGCGATCCACATCGATCGGCAAGCGTCGACGAGGCCCGTGCCGTTGTTGCGGTCCGCTTCACCCGACGCAGTCCACTCCAGGAGTCGCTTGTGCGTGAACAACATTCGCCCCACGGTGCGCAATATCGCGTCGAGACTAAAGCAGGCCTCATAGGGCAGACACACGAGCGTGAAGGCGACTTGAGCGCAGCGTCGAACGGCCGAGCGCGCCGCCGCAGCAATATGCTGGCCGAGTCCCACATCGCGCGGCTTCTGCAACAACTCCAGTAATGAGGCAATCAATGCTGGAATGGCCAGGATGCCGATCACCGCCAAAGTCCACAACCACGCTGGCGACAACACCGTCCAGCCCAGCAGCAACAGCAGGGTCAGGCCCGCCGGCACCAGGCTGCGCCGCAGGTTGTCAACAAGCTTCCATTGGGAAAGGATGGAGAGCGGATTATTCTGACGGCGCCCGCCGGGGCCGGGCACGGCTGACAGCAACCAGCGTGCGAGCTGCCAATCGCCGCGTATCCAGCGGTAGCGCCGGCTCACGTCCGCGCTGTAGCGGGACGGGTCTTCTTCATACAAATGCACGTCGCTCAGCAAGCCCGAGCGCACGTAGCAGCCTTCCAGCAGGTCGTGGCTCAATATCCGGTTTTCCGGAAAGCGCCCGTTCAATGCCCGTTCAAAGGCATCGACATCGTAGATACCCTTGCCGATGAAGGAGCCTTCATGAAACAAATCCTGGTACACATCCGAGACGGCGCGTGTGTAAGGATCGATACCCGGCTCGGCACCGCACAGGCGCGCGTAGCGCGAGCGGTTGGCGCCCGTCAGACTGGCAGCCACGCGTGGCTGCAAAATGCTATAGCCTTGCGTCACCCGTTGCCGGGTCTCGTCATAGTGCGGACGATTCAGCGGGTGCACCATGGCCCCGACAAACTGCCGTGCGGCATCGCGCGGCAGTTGCGTATCACTGTCCAGTGTGATGACGTACTGCGTGCCCGTCAGGGCTTTGGTGTTGCCTACGATCTGGGAGAAGGGCGCCGCACTGCCATTACGCAGGAAAGCATTCAGGGCCGAAAGCTTGCCGCGTTTGCGTTCATAGCCCATCCAGAGATGGTCATGCGCGTTCCATACGCGCGGACGGTGAAACAGAAAAAACGCGCTGTCGTGCGTATCCTGATATTTGGTATTCAGGGCTTCGATGCGGCTGGCGACCCACTCCAGCAAGGCCGAATCTTCC
>JAYUNL010000200.1:0-5397 GCA_043761745.1 Rhodocyclaceae bacterium | reverse complement strand
TTTCATGATGCGGGAACAGCACCCCGCCTCATGAAAGTCAGCCCCTTTCAAACGCCCGCCCCCCTTCGCCCCCCTCGCGGGGGGTTCCTGATTGGCTCGTTACGCTCGATATCACGCGGCGCTCCGATGGCTGTATTTCACGCTAAACCACGCGGAAATTCTTGAACTGCCAGGGGTCGTCGCGATCAAGGTCTTCGTCGAACAACAGGCCGCGATCTTTCAGCGGCGTCCATTCGCCATAGGCCCCGATCACGTTGCCCATATAGGGGCGGCAGATGCGTAGGATCTCGTCATAAGGCATTTCTTCCGGTTCGATCACGCCGCGCGCCGGATTTTTCATGGCCCAGATCACGCCCGCCATTACCGGCGCCGTCACTTGCAAACTGGTCGCGCTGTTATGCGGCGCCAGCGAACGTGCTTCGGAAATGGAAAGTTGCGAGCCATACCAGTAAATACCGCGGCCGTGGCCCATCAGCAGCACGCCCAGCTCATCAATGCCGGAGACAATCTCATCCTTCATCACGCGCTGCTTTTTTTGCATGCGCCAGTTGCGGCCGGCGAGTTCGTGGATGGACAGCACGGCGTCGTCGCACGGATGATAGGCGTAGTGCACTGTGGGCCGATACTGCACGGTCTCGCCTTCACCGATGGTGTAGTAATCGGCGGTGGAAATCGATTCGCTGTGGGTGATGAGAAAACCGTGGATCGCGCCCGCCAATGGCGTCCAGGTGCGCACCTGCGTGCTGGCGCCGGGGCGCGCGAGGTAGATCGCCGCTTTCGAGCCATAATCGTGGCGGCAGCCATCGGCCGGGAAGTGGCGTTCGTGGCTGCCCCAGCCCAGCTCGGCCGGCTGGAAGCCTTCGCCGACGAAGCCGTCGACCGACCAGGTGTTCACAAATTCGCCCGGCACCTTGCGCTTGCTCGCCACTTGCGAATCGCGTTCGGCGACATGCATCACGCGCACGCCCAAACCCTGCGCCAGCCGTGCCCAGCCTTCGCGTGTTTTCGGCGCATCCAGCGGTGCGCCCGCGTCGGCGGAAATATTCAGCAGCGCCTGCTTGATGAAGTGCGACACCAGGCCCGGATTGGCGCCATGCGTGATCACGGCCGTCGCGCCTTTGCCATCGGGCCGGCGCATGGCCAACGCGCTTTCGCGGAAGGCATAGTTCGAGCGTTTGGCCGCCGGCAGGTTAACGTCGGTATAACCGCCCGCCCACGGCTCGATGCAAGTGTCGAGATAGAGCGCGCCTTTCTTCTGGGCCAGCGCGATCAAAGCCAGGCTGGAAACATCCACCGCGAGGTTGAGCAGAAAGTCGCCGGGGGCAAGGCGCGGTTCCAGCAACTGGAGATAGTTTTCCTGATTGAGCGGCGTCACCATGTGCGGTACGCCGTGTTTGCGCGCCACGCCTATGCCATCCTCATCGGCCGTCATGATGAGTATCTGCTCTGCCCGCATGTCGATGTGGCGCAAGAGCAATGGCAACACGCCCTGGCCAACGCAGCCAAAGCCGACCATTACGAGCTTGCCACGAAAGGAATGTTCTTTGCGGGATTCGGTCACTTGAGCTCCAGTTACCTAGCGGCGCTTATGAGAATTTGATCGCCGCGATCAAGGCCGCGCAGGATAGATTAAAAGCCCGCGGAACTCAATATTCATTACAGCCCCGGCAAATCAGTCTCGGGTAATTTCCCAATTTGCCACCGCGCCAGGCACTACCTCGAAAGAGGGATGCGGCTTCACGCGTCTAAGGTTTTCAACGCGTGCCAAGGCGGCGGGATCGCGTCGCTGAAGTTTTGCCTTGAGATGCGTCAGCTCATAAGCTATCTGGCCGCGCGTCACCGCGATCACTTTGCCGCGCGAGCAAGGGCCGATTTTTGTTTTATCGAAATGGTAACCGCGCGCTTCCGCCTCCTGCCACACCGCAGCGAGGTAACTGGCCAATGCGCCCGCCGGATTGCGTAGCCGCTTGAAACGATCGAGCTGCGGATGATTGCGATAGCCCTTGGTGCCGCCGCTCAACACCTTCTGCGCCAGCAGCGCCTCACGCCACAACGCAACCAGACCTTTTGAGTCCAGATAGCAGGGATGCAGCGACCACAGGCGCATTACTGGCTACTCGTCTCAGGTCCGTCCACAGCGTGAACCGGACGGCGGAGACCACATGTGACTAACAAGCAAACGATTCCAGAAAGCGCGGCACGCTGCCGAAACGAATATCCACCGCGCTGGCGGTCACTGACAAGACCGCGCCATTATTGAACTCAAGCTCGGCCGTGATTGGGCCGGTTGCATGATAGGGCAATGCCAGTTGCGAGAGCAATTCTCCGTCGACGTACAGCCTGCCGTAGCGCAAGCGCCCTACGCATTCACCCAATGCGCCAGCCCATAGGGCTTGAGTGAAGATCATCTCCAGACCCTGCACGTAACCTCGCACCGGCCACCGAACTCTGCACATAGGCAGCAGAAAACCTCACCACCAGCGAGTCGTCGCGTACGTCTACGGCGCACACTTCGGAATCGCTGAACGCTAGTGTGAAATTCTCCGGCAGACCTTGTTCGCACGCCGAGATGGATGGCTCATCGATCATTGGCGATCACCACGCTGTGCCACCACAGGCGGCACACCTGGCACAAGCCGCGCTCGTTGAACTCCGCCATCAGTACGCCGTCCAGCGCCAAGCGCGGTAACGGCTCGCTGGCTTTGCGCGCCAGCAGGTTGGTACCCGTCGACGCTGCCCATATCTTGAACAACTCCTCGGAGCCCACCTGATAAGTCACCTGCCAGTGCGCGATGCCGCCCGCGTCGCTGCGAGCGAGAATCTCGTAATCGAGGTGGATGTCTTCCTGTAATTTCACGCGCTGCCAGTACTGCGCAATCGCCGCATGGCCACGTTGCTCGGCGAAGGGTGTGTTGTGATAAACGCCATCCTCTGCGAAGAGACTGCAAAGCAAATGCTCGTCGCGCCCCTCCCACGCTGCCTTGTAGCCCTGCATGAAGTCGTCGATAGTCATCGTTGCATATCCTTCGGAAAGGCTGGAAAGCGTTGAGGGCTATAACGACAGGCGCGTCATTTTCAGCCGAAGAAGCAACCGTATTCATCACGGTCGACAATGTTCAGAAAGGCCTCTAAGGTCTTTACTTCCGCATTTGGTTCATAGCCATGCCACTTGAGGTCTCGACGCATCCAGAACACCTTCCAATGATTCCTGGTTCGCACGTAGGTCGCTTTGGCTACCGGCGATTCCATCTTCTTCGATCGATCTTGCCAGTGCTGCCGAATCTCGAAAATCTCTACGCTATGGCCGATGACTCTATGCGAGATATCGAACTTGTCGCGGATATTGACGGGCGGACGGCGACGTTCCATAAACTGAGCGAGCTCCTTCTCGCACCTTCTGAGTTCTATTTCGCTGAACGCCATGTTGGATGGGTTTGAACGCGCATTATCAGTCGTCGATGTCCTTCTTGCACTCCGCAGAAAGCCAGTGCGCGCTCATATCGACATGAACCTTGCCGCCCTCGCTTTGGGTGACGTCGATGATGCCAATATAGCTCTCTGCCGACTTGGCCTCTAACTTGTAGTGGCTCTTCGTGGCTTGCGGTGGCGGGCAGGCCTCTTCGATTTCGAGCTTGCGGGCACTATTCGATATCACTTTGCGGGCACACTTCGGGTTCTTCGATTTGAGTACCTCGTTGCGATCCAATGTTTCCTTCGTGACACAGCTGTGCGTCATGTGCGTGTTCGGCTTGGCGGCGCGCGCCCGCATCTGCTGTTCGACCTTCGCGCGTTGTGCCGGGGGCATCTTCTCGAGCATTTCTTTTGGCATCAACATGCCTTCTATTGCAGTGGTTGTGGTTACCTCCCATGCACCGGGTTTGATATCAAAGCCTTCCGCTCGGCTGCCCAGCGGCGCGATGGCGATACCCGCGCCCATCGCGATGGCGACAAGGCCGACGCGGCGCTTCGTGAGGGTTGCCTTGGATGAACATATCCATAGCTTCAATGCCTGCATGGGCTTGATCGGAAACTGTGTTCTTACTGTTGCTTTCGTGTTCATCGGGTGTGCCTCCTTGAAGTCTGAATTCACCAGTCTGTGCGGCTCTTCGCGCAGATCCGCTGGAATGATGGCTGGTTTGGCGGCTGGCTAAGCGGCAAGCTTGATCACCTTGAGCGCTTTGCGCCCCTGCTCCGCATGCCACAAGTCATATTGCACCTGCTGGCTCAACCAACTCTCGGCGCTGGTGTTAAATGCGATGGACAAGCGTATCGCCATTGCAGGACTGATATCCGAGCGCCCGTTGAGGATTGCCGAAAGGGTTTTACGGCTAACGCCCAAACCTTCCGCCGCCTCGGTAACCGTAAGGCCAGCAGGCTCCAAGCACAGCGACTTGATGATTTCACCCGGATGAGGGGGTTGTGCATACGCATAGCAATTGACCTCAGTGATAGTCCTTATACTCCACCAGCTCAACATCTCTTCCGACGAACCGAAACGTGACCCGCCAGTTTCCACTCACCCACACCGACCAAATGCCTTTGCGCTCACCCTTGAGTGCGTGAAGGCGCAATCCGGCCAAGTCCATATCCCGGTCCGCTCGACCGCAGGGTTGGGCGTCACGTGTGAAGTTCGAGCAAAACTTCAGGATGGGATACAGCAACACGCAGGAGGGTTTTTGCCGCACCCGTTGGCTCACGACGCCCTTGTTCCCAGTCTTGCAGCGTACGCGCTGAGACCCCGAGCAAATGGGCGAAGTCATGTTGCGAGAGGCCCATGCGGGAACGCGCTTCGGCTGCATCGGGTTGTTTTACTCGTGTAATACGCGCGGCTTTCCCGCGACGCATTTGTTTGACCGATTCGAGTAGGTCCCGTTTGAATGCTTCAATGTCAGAGGGCATTTTTAACTCCTTTTTTGAGTTCAGCCAAGAAAGCAGAGGGTAGGTTGTCGAATTTGGCCTTGGTGTACGCGATCAAAAGCCAGATTGTTTCATTGGTGGCGCAGAAGTAAATGATTCGCGCACCGCCTCGTTTGCCTTGACCTGCTCGTGACCAACGAACCTTTCTGCAACCACCGCTACCAGGAATGACATCTCCAGCAGTGGGATTGCTGGCAATCCACGTGATGAACTCATTACGTTCATCATCGCTCCAGATGTCGGCCGCGTATCGTTGGAAGAGGGCAGTTTCGGCAACCGTTCGCATATTGCGAAGCATACGGCAATGCCGTATTATTTGCAACCCCTCAGCGCTACGGCGAGCTGTAACTTTCTGACGCCCAACGCTGGCCTGGGCGGTGTTGAAGTACGGCGAGGATTTCAAACTCACGTCGAGTGCGGCTTGACGCGGCGCCAAGGTCAACAGCGTCAGCAGGAAAGGAACGGCGAAGGGAGGGAATG
>JAYUNL010000199.1:0-8839 GCA_043761745.1 Rhodocyclaceae bacterium | reverse complement strand
GAATTAAGGCTGAAAACTTTTGAATTCGGACAAGAAAACGTGAAGTCTATCGTTGCCTGGCCATGGATAATTAATTCACTTTTAAATTAGAATTGGTATCAGTGGCCCGCATTGATCGGCGACCCGACAGTATGACGCCGATAATGACCAGCGCGCCACCGCCCAGCACCGCCGTGCCCAGGTGCTCCTCAAGTAACAGCACACCCAACAGCACGGCGAACACCGGCACCAGGTTGATGAAAATCGACGCCCTCGTAGCGCCGATGCGGCTCACGCCTTCGGCAAACCAGGTGAAGCCCAGCGCCGTGCCAAACAGCCCGAGAAACGCGATGCATGCCCACACGCGCCAGGACCAATCTGGCGCAACCCGCAGCGATCCCTCCACTACCGCAGCGGCCGACAACATGGCCCAACCGCTGAGGCAAGCATAGAACGTGGCGGTCAATGGCGACATGGCTCTGGCCGCGTTGCGGCCGAGGAAGGTGTAGATGGTCCAGGTCACTACGCAACCAATGATGAGCCATTCGCCCACGCCCATCTCGCCATGCAATAGCGCCAGGGGGTCGCCGTTGGCGATGACGATAAAGCAGCCGATAAATGCCAGAAATATGCCGCAGGCTTTCACCCAATTCATGCGGTCGCCGTAGCGCAGCCAATCCACCAGGGCGATCACCACCGGCGTCAGCGCCACCACCAGCGCGCCGCGCCCGGCGGCGATGTGGCGCAGGCCATAGAGGAAAAACAAGTTGTAAAAGAAGATGCCCGTGAGACCGAGCATGACCACCGTTCCCCAATGGCGCCGCGCCAGGCGCAGCGTGCCGCCGCTCGTCCAAACCAGCAGCGCCAAACCGGCCACGGCGAAGATGAAACGATAGCTCGCCACCGCCAGCGGCGGCGCCTCTTGCACGGCGATGCGTCCAGCTACCCAGGTGCCGCCCCAGAAAATGGCCATCAACACCAGCTTGAGATAAATCACCGCCAGGGCGCGGCCGGTCGGCGCACTCATGTCGATGGGAGCATGAGTGCCTGGGCCTTTTCTGCCACAAACGGCGGAAAAGGCTGCGACTTGCGCTGTACCGGATCAAGACAAACCACGGTGAATTCGCACAGCGCGCACACCTCGCCCGTCTCGGTGTTGTAAAGCTCGTGGCGAAAGCGCAGCACCTTCTCGCGCAATTCCAGCACGCCGCTACGCACCGCCACGGTGTCGCCGGGATAAAGCTCTTTCATATAACTGATGTTCTGCTGCACGGCCGCCAAATGCACAGCCCCGCTGCGCAGCAGCGTGGCGGTGAGGCCCAGCATCGAATACAACTGCCAACAGGCTTCCTCGAAGAACTCCATGTAGGCACGCACATTGATGTGGCCCATGTGGTCCTTCTGCCATTCATGCACGGTGCCGCGGGCGGTGTCGATCATCAGTCTCCTTAGGAGGATTCGGGTCTGGGAAAGGTATAAAATGCAATTTGTGCAGTGCGACAATACGCTGGTTAGAGAGTGAATTGAAGCACCTTTCCGTCCAGTGATCAATCAATCGCACTGCCGCCTTATTAGTCTGTAACTCTGGTCTGTAACTCGGAGCAATACCTTGGAAATCACTTATCCCTTCGAACAGGTAGCCGAACCCGGCGCCACGCTGGAAATCGCGCCCGGCGTGCATTGGATACGCATGCCGCTGCCTTTCGCACTCGACCATATCAACCTTTGGTTGCTCGACGAAGGCGATGGCTGGACTATCGTCGACACCGGCCTCAACCTGGACCGCATCAAACAGCATTGGGACAGTGTGCTGGCAGCGTGCTGCGTCGATAAACCGGTCAAGCATATTATCGTGACGCATTGCCACCCTGATCATATGGGCCTCGCCAACTGGCTCGAACGCAAGGCGGCGGCGCCGGTGTGGATCACTCAGGGCGAGATGCTCACCGCTTATGCCTGGTATCACCAGTTGCCCGGCTATGACCTGAATGCCATGGTGGAACTGTATCGCCGCCACGGGCTCACCAAAGACCTCCTCGAAACCCTGACCTCGCGCGGGCCGACCTACAAAGGCCGCGTCGATCATTTGCCGGCGACTTATCGGCGCATTGTCGATAACCAAATCATACGCATCGGCCCGCACGACTGGCGCGTCATCACCGGCTACGGCCATTCACCGGAGCACGCCTCGCTGTACTGCGCGGCGCTGGGTACCTTGATTGCCGGCGACATGCTGCTGCCGCGCATTACCAGCAACATCAGCGTGCAGGCCTGCAACCCGGACGGCAACCCGATCCAGCAGTTTCTCGATTCCGTCGACCGCTTTTTCGATCTACCGGAAGATACGCTGGTGCTGCCTTCGCACGGCCGACCTTTCCGTGGCGCGCACACCCGCGTGGCCGAGCTGCATATGCATCACCGAGAACGCTTCGACATGCTCGTCGCCGTCTGCGACACACCCAAGCACGCCGGCGATTTGTTGCCCCTCTTATTCAACCGCGAACTCGACACGCACCAGGTCGTCTTCGCCATGGGTGAAGCCATCGCCCATCTCAATTACCTCGAACAGGCCGGCGAATTGCAAGCCAGTAAATCCCCCGAAGGCATCCTCCGCTATATGCAGTCCTGAAGCACAACAGGAGAACACCATGTCCGCCCCGGAAGACGACCCCACCAAGCCGGCATTCCCCGACCCCAAAGAAGTCGCCAAGGCCTACGCGGAAGTCGCCGAGCGCGCCTCCAAACTGATCAGCGAGCACATGCAGCGCCAGATGAAAAACGGCGTGACCATGCCCACCGACGAGATGGGTATCGCACGCGCCTTCATGGATATGTCCGCCAAGCTCATGGCCAATCCCTACAAGGTGGCGCAGGCGCAAATGAATCTGATGTGGAACTACTTCTCGCTATGGCAGCATGGCATGCAGCGCCTGGCCGGGCTGGAGTCCCCACCCGTGGCGCAGCCGCACAAAGACGACAAGCGCTTTAAAGACACCGAGTGGGAATCGCACTTTCTCTTCGACTTCATCAAGCAGTCCTACCTTATCACCGCGCGCCACGTGCATGATGTAGTCGCCAACGTCGAAGGCCTGCCAATTGAGACGGAAAAGAAGGTCAATTTCTTCACGCGCCAGTACATCGACGCGCTCTCACCTTCCAACTTCGCGCTCACCAACCCGGAGGTGTTTCGCGAGACGGTGAAGAGCCACGGCGGAAATTTGCTCAAGGGCTTCAACAACCTGCTGCGCGACATCGAAAGCGACGGCCAGTTGCGCGTGAAAATGACCGACCCGACTGCCTTCGAGCTCGGCAAAAATGTTGCCGTCACGCCGGGCAAAGTGGTGTTCCAGAACGCGCTGCTCCAGCTCATCCAGTTCAACCCGACCACCAAGGAGCAGTACCAGCGCCCGCTGCTGATCATTCCGCCGTGGATCAACAAGTACTACATCCTCGATCTGCGCCAAAGCAATTCCTTCATCAAGTGGGCCACCGACCAGGGCCACACGGTGTTTGTGATTTCCTGGGTGAACCCGGAAGAGAAACTCGCCGATAAGGATTTCGAAGACTATATGACCGAAGGCTCGCTCGCCGCCATTGATGCGGTGTGCAGGCAGACCGGCGAAGAGGAAGTGAATCTCATCGGCTATTGTCTCGGCGGCACGCTGCTCGGCTCCACGCTCGCTTACAACGCCGCGAAAAAAGACCAGCGCATCGTCTCTGCAACCTTCTTTGTCGCACTGCTGGATTTTTCTATTCCCGGCGAGCTGGGTGTATTTATCGACGAAGAACAAATCGCCAGTCTGGAAAAGAAAATGTCGGAGCGCGGCTACCTCGAAGGCAGCGAGATGGCCACCACTTTCAACATGCTGCGTTCGAACGACCTCATCTGGTCTTTCGTGGTGAATAACTATCTCATGGGCAAGGAGCCCTTCCCCTTCGACCTGCTTTACTGGAACTCGGACTCCACGCGCATGCCGTTCAAGATGCACAGCTTCTATCTGCGCAACATGTATCTCAAGAATCTGCTCAAGGAGCCGGGCGGCATCACCCTCTTGGGCGAGCCCATCGACATCGGCAAGATCAAGGTGCCGTCGTATTTCATCTCCACCCTCGAAGACCACATCGCGCCGTGGAAGAGCACCTACCTCGGCGCCACGCGGCTCAGCGGCCCGGTGCGCTTTGTGCTCGGCGGCTCCGGCCACATCGCCGGCATCATCAACGCCCCCGCCGCGAATAAATATCACTACTGGACCAACGAGACGAAGAAGCTCCCCGCCGAACCGGATGCCTGGCTCGAAGGCGCCAAGCAAACCCCCGGCTCATGGTGGACCGACTGGCAGCAGTGGATAGACAAACTCAACAAAGGCGCAAAAGTCCCCGCCCGCAATCCCGCCAAAGGCAAACTCAAGCCCATCGAAGATGCACCGGGATCGTTCGTGAAGTTTCGGCTGGATTTGCAGAAGAAGCCTTAAGACTTATTTTGTCGCCCAAAGCCGGCGTATTGGCAGGGCATAGAGGCCGTCGCCAAAGGGAGTGGTTGTTTCACCGTCGTACAGCACTACGCCGGCCTTGAACCGTTTGCCGGTGATCTCTCTCAGCTTGCGCAAGCCGCGGAAGTCGGCGGCCGTCACCGTGGCGGCTGCCTTGACTTCAACGCCCGCCACCTTTTGCCCAGCGCTTTCAAGCACGATATCCACCTCCACACCATCCTTGTCGCGGAAGTGGTGAAAGGTGATGGCATCTTCCTGCCAGCTCGCCTGGCGACGCAGCTCCTGATAGACGAAAGTTTCAAGCAATTGTCCAAGAAGCATGCGGTCTGCCGCCAACGCTGTTGCATCCACACCCAGCAGGGCACAAGCAACCCCCGTGTCACTCATATGCAGCTTGGGCGTTTTGATCAGGCGGCTGAGACGATTGCTGTGCCACGGCGGCAGTTGTTCCAGCAGGAACACCCGCTCCAGCAGCGTCACATAGTCGCGTATGGTTGGCCGGCTTAATTGGAAGGGCGCTGACATCTCGGCGACATTGAGCAGGTGCGCCGTTTGCCCGGCCGCCAGCGCCAGCAAGCGTGGCAGCGCATCGAGCGCGCTGATGCGCGCCATATCTCTCACGTCGCGCTGTACCAGGGTCTCAATATAGTCGCGGTACCAAGCGGCCCGCCGCCGGGCCGATGAGCGTGCAAGCGCTGCCGGATAACCGCCTGCGACTATCCGTTCGGCCAGTTCTCGCCCCAGCCGCGGTTGCCGTAGTCGCTTACTGTCCTTGAATCCTTCGCCGAACAGCGCGTCGAAAAACCCGGATGGCGATGCTGCCAGTTCCGCCTGCGCAAAAGGATGCAGCCGCAGGATGTCCAGCCGTCCGGCCAAAGAATCCGCCAACTTCGGCACCAGCAAAACATTCGCTGAACCGGTGAGAATAAAACGACCCGGTTTGCGATTACGATCTATTACCGCCTTGATCGACGTAAACAAATGCGGAACCCGCTGCACTTCGTCCAGCACCACTTTATCGGGTAAATCAGCCACGAAACCGACTGGATCTGTTTGCGCCGAGGCACGCAGCACGTCGTCATCGAAGCTGACATAGGCGTAACCTGCCGCATCGCCGACCATGCGCGCCAGCGTTGTCTTGCCACACTGACGTGGCCCATGCACCAAGACTGCCGGGGCGTCCGCGAGCGCCTCGACCAATCGGGGGCGCACGAAGCGGGGAAACAAGGACGTATCGGTCATGGCGGCCAATTGTAAGCCCAGATATCGGCCAATTGAAAGCTTATAGTTCGGCCAATTGAAAGGTTGTGCGCTGAGCACGCCAAGCGCAAGGCGGCCTGAATGGTAGTGGTGCTGATGATCTGGCCAGTGCTAGCATTCCCCCTCCCATGCAAATCACCCACATCCGAGATCGCCTGCGCACCCACGGCGCCAAGCCCTGCCACGAGGAATTCCTGCTGCGCAACTGGACGCGCGCGCTGCCGCTGGAGAGCGGCAAAAGCCGGCCGGAGCACAGCCTTCCCGCGCAGGTGAGCAATGCACTGCCGGCGCTGCGGGCTGACTTGTATGGACTCGCGCGTCTGCTTTCGCAACACCCCGCCGAAGATGGCTCCGCGCGCTTACTCATCGAACTGGCAGACGGTCAGACTGTGGAAAGTGTGCTGCTGCCACGGGATGGCTTGTGCGTGTCATCGCAAGTCGGCTGCGCCGTGGGCTGCGTGTTCTGCATGACAGGCAAGAGCGGCCTGCTGCGTCAGCTCGGCAGCGCGGAAATGGTCGCGCAAGTCGCGCTCGCCCGCAGCCAGCGGCCCGTCAAAAAGGTGGTGTTCATGGGCATGGGCGAGCCCTCGCACAACCTCGACAACGTGCTCGACGCCATCGAGCTGCTCGGCACCGTGGGCGACATCGGCCACAAGAATCTGGTCTTCTCCACCGTCGGCGACTATCGCGTCTTCGAACGTCTGCCGCAAAGCCGCGTCAAGCCCGCGCTGGCACTCTCACTGCACACCACCCGCGCCGCGCTGCGCGCCGAACTGCTGCCGCGCGCACCGCGCATAGCTCCGGCCGAACTCGTGGCACTCGGCGAGGAATACGCTCGTGCCACCGGCTACCCCATCCAGTATCAATGGACGTTACTCGAAGGCATCAACGACAGCGACGAAGAAGTAGAAGGCATCGTCCGACTCCTCACCGGCAAATATGCGGTGATGAACCTCATTCCCTACAACACGGTCACGGGCCTCACCTATAAGCGCCCTTCCTGGGCGCGCGCCGCAGAGATGGCACGCCATCTTCACCAGCGCGGCATACTCACCAAGCTGCGCCAATCGGCCGGGCAGGATGTGGATGGCGGTTGCGGGCAGTTGCGCGCGCGTCGCGTCGCAGAAGAAGCGCCCATCACCATTGTCATGCGCTAGAACAACAGGCCGGAGAGGCAATCTGGATGCGGCTTTCCGGGCACATCCCAAGCCATTGTCGAGCAGACTGAAGCCACAACCCCATCCTTCTTCCTCACGCGCCGATTCCAATTTGTTACAAGTTATTGTATATTTAATCCATGATGATGAAGGCGACCGAGTTCCTTGGCAACGCGCTTGAGTGTCTGCGATCTTTTCCCGACAGCGCGCGTCGCGAGGCCGGATTCCAGATCGACAAGGTGCGGCACGGCGAAGAGCCGGACGACTGGAAACCGATGCCTACGGTGGCTCTGGTGTGAAAGAGATTCGCATCCGCGACGAGGCCGGCGCCTTCCGGGTGACCTATCTGGCGAAGCTGGCCGATGCAGTCTATGTATTGCATTGCTTCCAGAAGAAAACGGCGCAGACCAGCGACAAGGACATCGAGCTGGCGCGCAAGCACTACAAAGAATTGATAAGGAAACAGCCATGAGCAAACGGCAACGATTCGAGAGTGTTTGGGATGCGATCGAAGACACCCCACAGCAGGCCGCCAGCATGCGCTCGCGCGCTGAGCTGCTGATGGCGCTGCAAGCTTGGGCGAAGCAGAGCGGCAAAACTCAGGCCGAGGCCGCCCGGCTTTTCAGCATCACGCAGCCTCGCATGTCCGATCTGATGCGCGGCAAAATCAACCTGTTCTCTCTGGAGACCTTGATGGACATGGCAACCGCCGCGGGGTTGGAACCACGCATCACCATCAAAAAACCCAGAGCACCACGAAAGCTCGCTGCTGGGGAATTGGCGGTAGTTTGATTGAGCCTCAGCTAGTGCAACACCTGCGCGCACACCAACGCCCTAGAAAAACAGGCCGGAGAGGCAAGCTGGATGAGGCTTTCCGGGCATCACTCCACTATTCTTCGACGGCAAGAAGATCCGCGCGGTGACGAGCCAGCCATTGCAGTGTATGGGCAAGGAGTGCTTCGGCCTGGGTCAGGCATTCGCTGACCGCCGCATCGGTAACGGGATCACCTTCGTAGTCATTGAGGTTGCGCTGTTTGCGCAGGGCGTCGAGAACGATGACGACGTCTTGCGTAAGGCCCAAGGTTTTGGGCAGCGTTTGCAATGCGGTCTGATGGTGGCCAGGCTGGCTGGTCGCCGTGCGGTAGCCATTAGCCCACAAACCGATCATCGCGCACTGCATAATGGTTTTGTAGGCGGCGTCGAAGCGGTTGTCGGCGCTCACGCTGGTCAGACGCGCGTCGTCCAGGTTGCGTCGGGCGGAAGCCAACAAGCGCTGCACACCAGCCGGCGTGGCTTCAAAGCTTTACAGACGATGAATGGCCAGCAAGTTTTCCAAGGTCATGCTCGGTTCCGATGACGAAGAGTTTTGCGTTGCGGATTATCTCTCGGACAAAAGCGTCTTTGGCAGCAACGCGCCGTGCAAACTCGGCTGCGGTATAGATCACCGGATTGATTTCGCGTTGCAAACTCTCCTGTGCCGGGTGGAGCACCTTAATTGCATCACTAAATTTGCAAGTACCGATCAGGAGCAAATCAACATCGCTGCGGGCGTTTTCTTCGCCCCGCGCCAGCGAGCCGAATACCAGAGCCAGTTTGGGCAAAGGCCGCAGTGCGGCCAAAGCGTCGGCCAGCACGCCGACCGCCCCACTGGTCTTGCGGAATAGCCCCGCCAGTTCCGCGAACACCGGACATTCGCGATTGGCGCGATAGCGCACCTGATTGCCCTGCGCCTCTCGCAGCAGCAGCCCCACCTCGGCCAGCCGGGCCAGCTCCTTGTGCAGCGTGCCGGGCGTAGTGCCGGTCAGGCGCGCCAACTCACGCACGTGATAGCTACTGTCCGGATGCAACAGCAACTGATACTAATTCGCGTTCAATGATATAGATGTTATCCATTTGAATCCGGCCAAGCTTTGCATACGAGAAGGATCGGATTCGAGTGCCAATAATCCTGCG
>JAYUNL010000198.1:0-23989 GCA_043761745.1 Rhodocyclaceae bacterium | reverse complement strand
AATCCGGAACGTGACTCCATCATAAAGACGCATTTGGCTGGTCACGATAGGCAACCGTTGACTGCATGATTGACGCGACAACTACCTTGACACGCGCCGTCTCCTTGGAAAATCAAGCGATGTCAGTATGCAGACCCTACTGGCTCACCAACTGAGCCTTGTTGGTAATCAGGTTTGTTTTTGTGCGCGGGTTGCATGTGTCGATTAGCGTGAATTACCATGGTCTCTCTTTGCAGTGAGGAAGCAATGATCAAAGTTGGCATCGTGGGCGGTACCGGATATACCGGAGTCGAGTTGCTGCGTCTGTTGGCCCAGCATCCACAGGCGGCGTTGACCGCTATTACCTCGCGTGGCGACGCTGGCACGCCCGTCGCCGATATGTTTCCCAGCTTGCGTGGCCACGTTGCACTCAGTTTCGTCGACCCCAAGGCTGCGGCGCTGGAGCGCTGCGATGTCGTCTTTTTCGCCACACCTAATGGCGTGGCGATGAGTGAGGCGCGGGTGCTACTTGATATCGGCGTGCGGATTATCGATCTTGCCGCCGATTTCCGGATCAAGGATGTCGCCGAGTGGGAAAAGTGGTATGGCATGAAACACGGTTCCGCCGATTTGATCGCCGAGGCGGCTTATGGCCTGCCGGAGGTCTATCGCGACAAAATCAAAAGCGCACGGTTGGTCGCCAATCCGGGCTGCTACCCGACGGCTGTGCAACTGGGGTTCCTGCCATTGGTAGAAAGTGGTCTGGTCGATGTGGAGCACCTTATTGCAGACGCTAAATCGGGCGTGTCTGGCGCCGGTCGCAAGGCGGAGGTGCATACGCTGTTCTCAGAGGCGGCGGATAATTTCAAAGCCTACGGCGTATCGGGGCATCGGCATTTGCCTGAAATCAGCCAAGGCCTGACTGCGGCCGCCAAACAAAAAGTGGGTCTGACCTTTGTGCCGCACCTCACGCCGATGATACGCGGCATCCATGCGACGCTTTATGCGCGCCTCACCAAAGAGGCCGATTTGCAAGCGCTCTACGAAGAGCGCTATCGCGATGAGCCTTTCGTGGACGTCATGAAGTTCGGCAGCCATCCCGAGACGCGTTCGGTGCGTGCGTCCAACTTTTGCCGTATTTCCTTACATCGCCCGCAAGGCGGCGACACCGTGGTTGTCTTGTCGGTGATCGACAATCTGGTCAAGGGGGCGGCGGGACAGGCCGTGCAGAATATGAACATCATGTTCGGGCTCGACGAGTGCGCCGGTCTTACGCAGATTCCCGTTTTGCCGTGAGGCTGCGCCGTTGGCGCAGCCGCTTCGGTATTTCCGCGCCGCGCGTCGCGGTACGTACCCATATTCCGTGGCATTTACGAGCGCTTGCCGCCATCGCGGTGCTTTCCGTATCGCTTGCTTCGGCGGGCTGGATTTATGACACTGGCCGCCGTTTTGCGGGGTTCGATAGCCAGGAATCCCAACAAGAGCTTACCGCGCTGCGTGATCGAGTGGATGAGCTTGAAAAGGAGTCTACCCAGTTGCGCGCCTTTGTGAATGCCGGCGAGAGCACGCTGCAAATTGAGCGCACGGCCCAGCAGCAGCTCGCCCGTCAGGTGAAGACGCTGGAGGAGGAGAACTCGCGGCTCAAGGAAGACATGGCGTTCTTTGAAAACCTGGCGGTGGCGGAGGGCAAGGAAGCCGGCTTCTCGCTGAATCGCTTAAGAGTCGAAGCGGATGCCGTGCCTGGGCAATATCGCTATCGCGTGCTAGCAGCGGCGCAAGGAGGGAAAAAAGAACGTGAATTCAAGGGCAATATCCAGATCCTTGTCACGGTGCAGCAGGACGGCAAAAGTGCTATGATGATTTTTCCTGCCGCGAATGATCCGAACCGTCAGCGGTACAGCATCAGTTTCAAGCATTTTCAGCGCGTAGATGGCACGTTTAACCTCCCTGCCGGAGCGCGCATCACCAGTGTGGAAGTCCGTTTGTTGCAGGATGGCGTGATGCGAGCCACACAGTCCATTACCCTTTGAGAAAGGACCGCCATGTTCTTGAAAAAAAGAGCCAGTAAGCCGCAGAGTCGCATCGACAGCTTGATCGGCGCCGGTACCAAGATTGAAGGTGATGTGACTTTTGCCGGCGGCCTTCGCGTTGATGGCGAAGTAAAGGGGAACGTCCGGGCCACCGGGGAGGAAGGCGGAACCCTGGTTGTGAGCGAGCATGCTCGCATCGAAGGCGAAATACATGTTTCGCATCTCGTTATCAACGGCACGATCATCGGGCAGGTACATTCGAGCGAGTTTCTTGAACTTCAGCCCCGCGCCAAGGTCACAGGCGATGTACAGTACAACACACTGGAAATGCACTTGGGCGCCATCGTGCAAGGTCGCCTTGTGCACCAGGGCGTTGGTGGCAAGACATCGGTTGAATTGAAGTTGGCGTCCAGTAATTGACCCGGCGCTTGTTCAGCCCTATATTTACATAGTCCCACTGCTCAGGAGCTTCACATGAATGCTGTAACTGAAATGCCCGCGCCGCTGGTCTTCACCGACAGTGCTGCCAGTAAAGTGCGTGAACTGATCGAGGAAGAAGGCAACGCTGATCTCAAACTGCGAGTGTTTGTCACCGGCGGCGGCTGTTCCGGCTTCCAGTACGGCTTCACCTTTGACGAAGTACAAAATGAAGACGATACGGCCATGCATAAGAATGGCGTGACGTTGCTGATCGACCCGATGAGCTATCAGTACCTGGTCGGTGCCGAGATCGATTTCTCGGAAGGCTTAGAAGGCGCTCAGTTCGTGATCAAGAATCCGGGCGCATCCTCCACCTGCGGCTGCGGCTCTTCGTTCTCTGTTTGACCGAATCTGGTAGCCATACAATGGGGAGCTTCGGCTCCCCATTGTCGTTTACGCCGGGCAATGGCTTGGAGGATGCCGTACCCCTGCCCGGACTACTGGTGATCGCCTGTAGCGGCTGACGATCAGTCAAGCAGGGCGAGATTCACGCCGCGGACAAGATCCAGGCGAGCAGTCAAGGTGTCGGCGTATTGCTTGAATTGCGCCATTTGCTGAGGCGCCAGGGGCGGTGCACTGGGCAAGTTGATGGCCAACGGGTTCTGCTGAATGTCGTTCACCCTAAATTCATAGTGCAGATGCGGACCCGTTGCCCAGCCGGTCTGGCCCACATAGGCAATCACATCGCCTTGAGAGACGCGCGAACCTTTGTGTAGGCCCGCCGCAAAGCGGCTCAAATGGCCATAGGCGGTGCTGAATCTGCCTTGGTGACGCATTATCAGTAAATTGCCGTAGCCGCCTTGCTTGCCGACGAATTCGACAACGCCATCGCCGGTTGCTTTGACGCGGGTTCCAACCGGCGCGGCGTAATCCACGCCTTTATGCGCGCGCCAGCTTTGTAGTATGGGATGAAAGCGGGCCGAGGTAAAACCGGAACTGATGCGTGAAAACTCCAGCGGCGAGCGCAGGAAAGCTTTGCGTGTATTCTTGCCTTCAGGCGTGTAGTAACCCTGACCATCTTTGCTCTCAAACCAGACGGCACGATAGGCCTTGCCTTGATTCACGAATTCCGCCGCGAGAATGCGACCGGTGCGAACGGCCTGCCCCTCGCTGTATAGCATTTCATACACCACGCTAAAACGGTCGCCGCGACGCAGGTCGCGGTGAAAGTCGATATCGCCGCTGAAGATATCCACCAGCTGCAACGCAACGCTGTCGGGCAGGCCGATTGCATCGGTAGCGCCGAACAGCGAGCTGCGAATCTCGCCTGACTTCATGGTGGTCTGGGCGGTGAGCGATAAGGCTTGTTGACGGGCTTGAAGGCGGCCATTGCTGCGCTCAACAACCAGCGCATCGTCCTTAGTTCCGTTCAAAGGAAAGACCAGCGACAGCAGTTCGCCGGATTCGCTGGTTTTCGCTGTGACGACTTTGCCTGGCTTGAGTTGGCGGAAAATGGATTGCGTTTCGGGCTGCTGTTTGAGGAAGGTGAAGGCTTGTTCGTCCTGAACGCCCAGGCGTGCTAGCAAGGCAGCCGGGCTTTCACCACGCAGGATGCGCTCTTCGTGAACAAAGGTGCCGCCGGTGTCGCGGCTTTCAAGCGGTTGCAGCGGCAAGGGTTCGACTACCATGTGCTGGAAAGATTGAATCTCGGCAGAGGTGGGCGCGGTGCCGAAGGCAGCCATCATGCTGAAGATCAGCACGCCCATGAGCGCTATGCCGGCCCAGAGGTGTTTGGGGTGGGCGTCACGCAGGCGCAGGGGGTGGAGATGCGCTAAAATTCGCGTCTTTTCGAGATTCATGTCGCGCACGGGCAAAAAACTCGGGCGAGTTTAACAAAAATCAGGCCAAAGCCATAACCCGGCAGCCGGAACCCAAAATCATGACTGATGTTCAGGCAGCGCTAACTCTCATCAAGCGTAACGCCGATGAGTTGCTCATCGAGGCCGAGTTGGTCGAAAAACTCAAGACTGGCCGGCCTCTGCGCATCAAGGCCGGTTTCGATCCGACCGCACCGGATCTGCACCTTGGGCACACCGTGCTCATCAACAAGCTTAGGCACTTTCAAGAACTGGGGCATCATGTGATGTTCCTCATCGGCGATTTCACCGGCATGATCGGCGACCCAACCGGCCGTAATGCGACTCGCCCACCGCTTTCGCGCGAACAGATACTCGACAACGCGCGAACCTATCGAGAGCAAGTCTTCAAAATACTCGATCCGGAGAAAACCGAGGTTTGCTTCAACACCATCTGGTTCGAGCCGCTCGGTGCTGCGGGCATGATCAAGCTGGCCGCTTTGCACACCGTTGCACGCATGCTGGAGCGCGATGATTTCTCCAAGCGCTATGCCGGCGGTCAGCCGATTGCGATACACGAATTTCTTTATCCCTTGTGCCAAGGCTACGATTCCGTCGCTATGCGCGCCGATGTCGAGCTTGGTGGTACGGATCAGAAATTCAATCTACTTGTGGGTCGCGAACTGCAAAAGCATTATGGCCAGACGCCCCAATGCATCCTCACCATGCCCTTGCTGGTGGGTTTGGATGGCGTGCAGAAGATGTCGAAATCATATGGCAACTATGTGGGCATCAACGAGCCGCCCAAGGAAATTTTTGGCAAGCTGATGAAGGTGTCTGATGAGTTGATGTGGACCTACTACGAGCTGCTGTCATTCAAAGGCAACGAAGAAATTGCCCGACTTAAATCAGAGGTTGCCGATGGGCGCAATCCACGCGATGTGAAAGTGATACTCGCCCAGGAAATCGTCGAGCGTTTTCACTCGCGTTCGGCGGCGGAAGAGGCGTTAGCGGATTTCGAGGCCCGCTTCCGCCAAGGTGCGATTCCCGATGAGATGGATGAGTTTCAATTTGCTTGCAGTGCGGAAGGTATGCCGATTGCGCAAGTGATGAAACAAGCCGGACTTACCTCAAGTACGTCCGAAGCGTTGCGCATGATCGAGCAAGGTGGCGTGCGTCTCGACAGTGAAAAAATCAGTGATCGAACGCTGGTGCTTCATGCTGGCGCGACGATAGTGCTGCAAGTTGGCAAGCGGAAATTCGCGCGAATTACGCTCTTGTAGTCGCGAGACAAGCGCGCAAATTCGCTGCGCGCTGAAATTTATTCTTTGAAAGTGTGTAGCGGGTTTTTAGAATGTTGGCGCCCGCTTGTCTTGACGCCAGTGGGCCTGCGGCAGTATACTTGAGCAAATTAGTTGGTCTTTATGAAAGGAATTGAAATGGATGTCCAAAAGCTTCTGCAGGAACAGGTTTCCACCCACCCGGTCGTGCTCTACATGAAGGGCACGCCCAGCTTCCCCCAGTGCGGTTTCTCGGCCAAAGCCGTGCAACTTCTCAAGTCCTGCGGGCTGAAAGGGTTTTTCACGGTCAACGTGCTGGAGCATCCGGAAATCCGCGCTGGCATCAAGGATTTCTCCAACTGGCCGACTGTTCCGCAGCTCTATGTCAAGGGCGAATTCATCGGCGGCTCGGACATCATGACCGAGATGCACCAGGCCGGTGAATTGCAGAAGAAGCTCGAAGGCATCGAAGTCGCGAGCTGATTTTTTGCCCGCCTGAGCGCGAGTTTCAGCGGCGCAATTCCGCCAGCAGCGTCGCGATCATCCGCTGCGCTTGCCCGAGGTAGCCGCGGTCAAACAAGTTGAGGTGGTTGAGGACGTGATATAGGTTGTACAGCGTCTTGCGTGTTTCATAGCCCTCGCTGAGTGGCCAGGCTTCGCGGTAGGCCGCATAGAACGCTGCTGGAAAGCCACCGAATAATTCCGTCATCGCCAGATCCGCTTCGCAGTCGCCGTAGTTAGACCGCCGGGTCGAATATCGCCGGCGTGCCGTCGGGCAGCACGCCGACATTGCCGTGCCACAGGTCGCCATGCAGCAGGCTGGCGGTGGGGCGGTAATCTACGAACAGTGCCGCCAACCGCTCGGCCAATTGCTCGCCTTTCTCGAGCCATGCGCCGCCGTGCCCATGCGAGGCGGCCAGACGCAACTGCGGCCGCAGACGCGAGTCGGCGAAGAATCTCGGCCAAGCGGCGTGGATTGCGTTGGTCTGCGCGGTGGCGCCGATGTAGTTGTCGCGCTGCCAACCGTAATGCGGCGCCGAATGGCGATGCAGCGCGGCCAACGCATGACCGAACGTCCGCCCTTCTTCAGCGCTGGTCATCGCCCGCAAGGGGAGATATTCCATCACGAGGTAAGCCTGCCCTTCTGCTTCGCCACGGCAGAGCGGTTGTGGTACGCGAATCGCGCCGCTGGCGGCCAGGGCTGAAAGGCCGTCGTATTCCGCTTCAAACATGGGAAGGGCGCGAGCATCGTTGAGCTTCACGAACCAGCGCGTTTCACCGTCTCGCAGGATCACGGTTCGATGAATGCAGCCGCCGTCGGCTTCTTGGTGCTCTTGCGCGCGAAATGGTTGGCCGCTCGCGCGGCTGATCGCATCGGAGAGTGCATTCAACATATCGACGCCTCGCCGCAGTTTCGTTGTCGGAAAAGATGCGTGTTCATTGTGCTATGCTGAAATTGTTGGGCGTATTCTTGCACTGTTCCTATGTCGCATACAGAATAGTTGGGCAAACGTGCGGAGCGGGTCGGACATGGTGAGCTTGCATCACGTTTTTTCGGAAATGAACGATGCCATCTTTGCTATCGACGGCATGCGCCGTGTTGTTTACCACAACAAGGCCTTCACACATATTTTCCGTCGGGACTCGTCCGATTTACTGAATCGTCATTGTTACGAAGTGCTCTGTGGCCACACGTCGGACGGGCAGAATTTCTGCCACCCCTATTGTCCAGTGGGTACCGCTCTGTTGCGTGGCCAAGCGATCAATAACTTCGATTTGACGGTTCCACACGATCACGGCGAGCCGGTGTCTGTGAATGTGGCGGGCGTGCCCGCACCCAAAGTGTTCTGCAACAAAGCAGCCGCCATTTTCATGCTGCGGCCGATGGTTGCTTCGGCATCCCCTCCGTTGTCCGTCGGCAACGATGCGCCCAAGTCCCAACTGCCGGATGAGCTCGCACCTACGCTTACCCGGCGTGAGCGCCAGATATTGTGTCGGCTCGCCGAGGGCGCCAGCGCCAGGGCGCTGGCGGACGAGTTGCATATCAACTACGTCACCGTGAGAAATCACATTCAGCATATGTACGTCAAGCTCGGTGTGCATAACCGAGCCGAGGCTGTCAGCTACGCGCATCGTCACGACTTGCTGCGATAGCAGCGTCGGTGTCGGCGTTAGCGCCGTTCCCCCTCCGCGGTCACGGGCCTGAAAAATGATGCAGATGCATCATTGCAGTGTACCAGTGACTATACCTAAAGTTATATCAGGCAAATGGCCTCCAGAGACTTGTGCCGTCGGCGGGTTCGAGCGTGAGGAGTAGGCCGTTCGTCCATAGCCAAATTATTCATTGGGGGAAGCCATGTTCACACTATTGCTGCGCGCACTTGCATTGTGCCAAGGCGTTTTTCTGCCTTTGGTCCTGCTGCTGGGGTCTGGCTGTTTTCAGGCGGCGCAGGCCAGCGCCATTCAAAATCAACCGCCGCAGAAAATTTTCGCGGCGGCTTGCTCGACCTGCCACGGCGCTAATGGCTGGGGCGGCAAGTCCTGGGTCAACGGTGTCATGGCGCCGCGTATTGCGGGCTTGGCCCTGTTATCGGATGCCGCCGCCAAGGACTTCATTCGCAAGGGGGCGGACAGCCGCGGCATGCCCGGTTTTGGGCCGGCTGAGATTACCGACACCGAGCTGAACACCCTCGCCAGTTGGTTGCGCAATAGCTGCAATAGCGGTGCGGACAGAAGCAGTTGCCCGGCACCGGCGCGGCCGGCGGGCAGCGAAGTGAAGGTCGATATATTGGATGCCGATCCCTGGTATACCGATCACGGCGCGGACAACGCGCTCGATCCCTACCATGATATGCGCCGCGTGGTACTGGGGGCGAATCAATACCTCACTGTGACGAACACCGGCAAGACCTGGCACACCATGACCAATCCGGCCGTGCAAAAGGACTCCGGCTTTATCGGCTATGCAGGCAACATGGGCGATGGCACCGGCTACTACTACGCCGACCAGACGACAGGGCTGGCGCCGGGTTGCGTGCGTTACGAGTGCAAGCTGCATCCCTACATGCAGTTCGAAGTGTGCACCAACGGCAACACGCCGACCGAGCTTACCAAGGCTTCCAAGAACGCAATCGCCAAGCCGGTCAAGGTAGGACGCAGCGGCGAGGAAATCTGGCTGAACTCACAGAGCCAGGAAGAGTCGCCGGGCGATTACACCGATGGCGCCATGCAGGTTGTCGATGCCGCGAACTGGAGCGTCAAGGCCTATATTCCCGACGTGGGCAACAATCCCCACAACGCTTGGCCGGGCAAGAACAGCAGTGGGCAGCCGGTCACGTTGACCGCCAACTGGCACGACAACACCGTGACGCTGATAGATGGCACGCGCAAAGCGGTGATGCTCAGCGCGCCGGTCGGCGCTGCGGCGGCGCACATTCAAGTCACGCCGGGCCCGGCGGAGCGCTGGTTCGTCACCATCATGGGTGGCGTTGGGGTGCAGGAAGTCGACGTCAACCGAATGGCTGTGGGACAGGACCCCAACGTCGGTGCGCCGATCCGTGGCGAGTTCTCACCCCATGGCATTTGGTTCTGCGACGATGGCGATCACTTCCTCACTGCCAATACGCTGGCCGGCAGTGTGTCGCTTTATTCGGTGAGCCAGACCAGACAGCAGTCGTTCGCTTTGACGGGTGGCAAGAGCCCGCTGGCGGCAGCCGTATTCAACGGCTATGGCACGGGTGGCTGCGTGCGCGCTTATACGAACAATGCCGGTACGGCGTCGGTGTCCGTGTATGACATCAATCCGACGGCTGGCACCATCGTTCGCAATACGTCAGCCATACCCGCAGCAATACGTGATGCCAGCGGTAATCTGAAACTGCGCGACACTACGGCCAGCCCGGTACGCTGGGTGCATCTGCCCATCCAGACGCCTGTGAGTCCGGCCAACGCCACGACGCATGGCCGCTTCATGGTCACGGCCAACAAGGCTTCGTTCAATGTTTCCATCACCCGGCTTGATGCCAGTGGAACGCCGATGGCGATCTACACTTTCCCGGCGGGTCTCGGTGCGCATGGCGTAACTTACGGACGCAAGGCCTTGTGTGACAGCGGCAAAGCCAGCGACATTTGTTACTACGCCTACGTCACCAATACCTTCGAGAATTACTTCAGCGTCTACGACATGGAGCGCGTTCTGGCTTCCGGCGCACCGGGTTCGGCGACAGAGACGGCGCATCTGGAGGGCTATGGCGCCAAAGCGCTGTGCGGCAATCAGTCTGTTTGCGATGTGCCGATCACGACGTTCTGCCCGGATTGCCGCAGTGGCGCGCATGTGGGCGACGTTGCGCTTAATCAGACCACTACCTACAAGCGCACCTTCCTCAAAGAGGATGTGTGGATAGATCCGCTGGCAACATCGCTAGATCTGCCTCTGGATCTCAATATCAATACGGGGGCGCAAGGCATTATGGTGTCGCCTGCCGCGAAGCCTTGGCCATGAGGTGGTGGCAGCAATTGAGCGGCATTGGGGCGACGATGAGGTTTATCGTCGCCCTTTTTTCTTCAGCACACGGATAAAGACGAGGGTTCGATTCATGCGTGCAAAGTACTTCCTGCTGGTGTTGATGCTCTTCGGCTTGCCGGCCCGGGGAGTCGAATCCCCTGCGGCTTTTCCCGAGATCGTGGCCACGGTCAATGAGGCATCCATCGGGCGCGCCCAATTCGAAGCGCGCATTGCTCAGAGCCGTTCCATGAATCCGCAGTTGTTTGATGCCATGCCGCCCGAAGAGCGCAGCCGTGCCATCGTGCGCGTGCTCAATGCGATGGTGTTGCGGGAGTTGCAAGTGCAGGAAGCGCAACGTCGCGGGCTAGTCGTGGAGGCGGCCGAGGTCGACCGGCAATTGCGTGAACTGGAGCGCGCCTATGCGAACAAAGGCGGCGTGCCAAAGGCGCTTGCGGAGTTTCGCATTACGTTAAATGAATGGCGCGAAGAAACACGACGAAATGTCTTGGTTCGCAAGTTCGAAGCCGCCGAAATGTCGCGAATCGTTGTGACCGATGAGGAAATCCGCGACGAATTTATGCGCAATTTCTGGCACGAGAAAACACCGCCGTCAGCCGCAGATATCAACGAACATCGCGATCACATGCGCATGGTCATACAAGAACGCCGCTGGGCCGAGCGGCGCAAGCCGTGGCTGGAATCGCTGGTACAAGCTGCGAAAATCTGGCGCTGGACGCCGGACGGCAATCGACTCGCAGGACAATGACATGGGTCCCCGTTTGATGATTGCGGCCGCGTTGTTGGTCGGCTTTGCCGCCGGCGCTGTGCTGGTGCGCTATGGGCCGGCGTCGGACGGTGCCCGTGCCCAGCCAGTCAAAACTGCAGTGTCGGCAAGCGTTGTTGAGGCGTCTGCGGATGCCTATTTCTGCCCCATGCATCCGGACGTTGTGAGGCATGAACCGGGAAACTGTCCGGTTTGCGGCATGCATTTGGTGCCAGCGCGATTGGCAGTAGCGCCGGCACATAACGTCGAGGCGGTGGTGGATGTGGATATTTTCCGCAGCCAGATGCAATGGATGAAATCTGGCGACCGTGCCGAGCTGCGTTTGTCGCACATACCGGACAAGGTGTGGCGCGGCACCGTGGCGGTCGAGGGCGCCCAGCTTAATTTACAGAAGCGTACCTATGTGGTTCGCCTGACTTTCCCGATGGCGGAGGGCGTCGCCATGAGCAATATGACCGGCGAAGTGCGTATCTTTGGCGACCCGAAAAAAAACGTGCTGCTGGTGCCGCGCGACGCCCTGATTCGCACCGAGCATGAAAGCCGGGTGGTGCGGACGCTGGCCGATGGACGCTACGATCCGGTGATCGTGATGCCCGGTCTGGAAAGTGGCGACCAGGTTGAGATTGTCGCGGGCCTGCGGGAAGGCGATCAAGTCGTGGTGTCGGCGCAATTCCTTATCGATTCGGAGAGCAACCTGCAAGCCGAGTTTGCGCGCATGTCCGGTCAGCACCAGGCCTCGGGCGCCAGCCTGCCGGCGCACAATCACGGCAACCATGACGCGCCGCCTAAGCCTGGGCTTGCGACTGCCGGATCGGTTCAACGCCACGACGGCCAGCCGATGCCGAATTGAGATCGCCGCTCATGCAATGATCGTCCGCATCATCCGCTGGTCCATCCACAATCGCCTGGCAGTACTGCTGCTCGCTGCGGCGCTTGTGGGTGGCGGTCTGTATTCGGTATGGAAGACGCCGCTGGACGCCCTACCGGATCTATCGGATGTGCAAGCCATCGTCCGCACTTCCTACGCCGGCCATGCGCCGAAAATCGTCGAAGACCAGATCACCTACCCGCTCGCCAGCGCCATGCTGTCCACACCGGGGGCGGCGACGGTACGCGGCTACTCTTTCTACGGCGACTCTTTCGTCTACGTCATTTTCCAGGACGGCACCGATCCCTACTGGGCGCGTTCGCGTGTGCTGGAGCGCCTGAGCCAGTTGGTCGGTCGCTTGCCGGAAGGCGTCCGACCGCAGTTGGGGCCGGATGCTTCATCGGTCGGCTGGATATACCAGTATGCGCTGGTGGATCGCAGTGGTCAGCACGATCTCGCGCAGTTGCGCAGCCTGCAAGACTGGTTTCTCAAGAACGAATTGCAAACGGTGTCGGATGTGGCCGAGGTTGCCACGGTGGGTGGCATGGTCAAGCAATACCAGGTGGTGCTCGACCCCATCGCCATGCGCAACTTTTCCATTTCTCTGGGCAAAGTGAAGCGGTCCATTCAGGAGGCGAATCGCGACGCCGGCGGAGCGGCCGTTGAAATCGCCGAGGCCGAATATCGCATCCACAGCCACGGCTACCTCACCGGCATTGAGTATCTGCGCAAAGTGCGCTACCTGGATCGCGGCATGCCCTTGCGGCGCCTGCCCGTGTCGCTCGACGAATTTGCCGAGGTGCGTAGCGGGCCGCAGATGCGCCAGGGCGTCGCCGATCTCGATGGGCAGGGGGAAGCGGTGGGCGGCATCGTGGTGATGCGCTACGGCGCCAATGCGCTGGCCACCATCGACAAGGTGAAAGCCAAGTTGTCCGAGCTGCGCAAGAGCCTGCCGGCGGGCGTGGAGGTGGTGGCGGTTTATGACCGGTCTGGGCTGATCGAGCGGGCGGTGGCCACGCTGCGCGACCGCCTGGTTGAGGAATTCCTGCTGGTGGCCCTGGTGTGCGCGGCATTCCTGTTTCATCTGCGCAGTGCACTGGTGGTTGTGGTGTTCCTGCCGGTGGGCATACTGGCGGCGTTCGCCGTCATGCATGCTGCCGGCATCAACGCCAACATCATGTCGCTCGGCGGCATCGCCATCGGCGCGATGGTGGACGCCGCCATCGTCATGATCGAGAACGCGCACAAGCGACTGGAAGGCAAGGCAACGAGCGGGGCGGCGCGGGTGCAAGCGATCAGAGATGCGGCCGGCGAGCTTGGCGCACCGCTGTTCTTTTCCCTCGTCATCATCACCCTGGGCTTTCTGCCGGTCTTCGCCCTGCAAGCCCAGGAGGGGCGGCTGTTCGGGCCGCTTGCCTACACCAAGACCTGCGCCATGGCCGCGGCGGCGGGTTTGTCGATCACCCTGGTGCCGGCGCTGATGGTCTACCTCATCCGTGCGCGCATCGACATGCTGGCCACCGGCATGCGCACGCCGCTAGGCGTGAAAGTGGGGGGGCGTGCGCCAGCACCTCAAGATCATTGAAGCCATCGGCCGCCGGATCGAGCAAGTGGTGCGAGGCGTTGAGGGCACGGCATCGGTCTATGCAGAAAAGCCGGCCAACGCGCGCTATATCGATGTGCGTATCGACAGGGACGAGGCCGCGCGCAACTGGATGAGCGTCGACGAAATCCAGGAAACAATTGCCGTCGCCGTCGGTGGCATGAACATTTCTGAAACGGTGGAAGGGCGGGAGCGCTATCCCATCAATCTGCGCTATCCGCCCGAGTATCGCTCCTCCGTGGCGGCGCTGCGCGCCTTGCCGATGGTGACGGAGAAAGAATACCAGGTGGAACTCGGCGATGTGGCGAAGATCGAGATCAAGGACGGGCCGGACATGATACGCAGCGAGAATGCGCGCTTGAGCGGCTGGGTGCTCATCGATATCCGCGGTCGCGACCTGGGCGCCTATGTGGCCGAGGCGCGCCAGCGGGTGCAGGAACAGATTGCGTTGCCGCCGGGGTATTCGCTGGCCTGGTCAGGACAGTACGAATATCTGGAGCGGGCGCAGCAGCGCCTGTTGCTCATCATTCCGCTGACGGTCGTTCTCATCCTCGTCATGTTATTCATGGTTTTTCGCAATCTGGTCGAGCCCTTGCTGGTCATGGTCGCCTTGTCGGTGGCGTTGGTGGGCGGCCTCTGGCTGCTGGCGCTGCTGGATTACAACCTTTCGGTTGCGGTGGGCGTCGGTTTTATTGCGCTCGCCGGTGTCGCCGCCGAGTTCGGCATCGTTATGTTGGTCTATCTTGATCAAGCGGTGGCGCAACAGCGACCGACCTGTCTGGCCGAGCTGCGCGAGGCGGTGATCGACGGCGCGGCGCGCCGTGTGCGCCCGAAAGCGATGACCGCCACCGTCATCATCGCCGGCCTGTTGCCCATCATGTTCGGAGACGGCGCCGGCTCGGAGGTCATGCGGCGCATCGCCGCACCGATGGTGGGCGGCATGATCACCGCGCCCCTCGTATCGATGGTGCTGATTCCGGTACTGTATTTCTTGTGGCAGCGGCGCGGGCTCGCGCGCTAAGGGCGGTCATGCCATTTTCATATCATTGGTGACGTCGAAGTCGACGAAATCACGAAGTAGAAAGTGGCGCCCTTGCCGATATTGCCTTCCGCCCAGATCCGTCCGCCGTGCAAATGAATGATGCGTTGTACGGTGGCGAGACCGATGCCGGTTCCCTCGTAGTCCTTGGCGCCGTGCAGCCGCTGGAAGACGCCAAATAACCTGTCGGCGTACTTCATGTCGACGCCGGCGCCGTTGTCGGCGACAAAGAACGCCGTTTCCCCGTTCACCATCCGGCTGCCGAAGACGATGCTCGCATCCTCGCGCCTCGCCGTGAATTTCCAGGCGTTGCCGAGCAGGTTGGCAAGCACGTCATTCAGCAGCGACGGGTCACCAGTGACCACGAGACCATCTTGCACCTCGTATCGAACGTGGCGGGCAGGCTCGGACGCAGCCAGCTCGGCGAGGATGTAACGCGCCATGTCGCTTAGATCGGCCGTCGCGCGATGGAGCGGCGTGCGCGCCACCTGGACCAGGTTGAGCAAGTCGTCGATCAAATCACCCATCCGCGCGCTTGCCCGCCGGATGCGCCCAAGATGGTCCATGACTGCCGCTTTCTTGCAGCCGTGGCAGCCTTCCTCAATGAGTTGCGCGAAGCCGTTGATGCCGCGTAGCGGGCTGCGCAGGTCGTGAGCCACCGAATAGCTGAAGGCTTCCAGTTCCTTGTTGGCGGTGGTCAGTTGGCGGGTGCGCTCGGCAACGCGCTGCTCAAGCTCGGCATTGAACAGGTGGAGCTGCTCTTCAGCCCGCTTGCGTTCGGTGATGTCCTCCTGCATGGCGATTAAATGCGTTATCCGACCTTGGTCGTCCTTGAGCGGCATGATGTGAGTTTCCCCCCAGTAATGTTCGCCGTTCTTCTTGCGGCTGAGCAGCACGCCATGCCATTCGCGGCCAGAGGCGATGACATGCGACAGCTCGCGACACGGCTCCGGCACAGTCGAGTCCAGTGCCAGGAAGCCGGGGTTTCTGCCGACGGCCTCATTCCTGGTGTAGCCCGTTATCTCGGAGAAACTGGGATTGACGTATTCGATGTTGCCGGTCGCATCGGTAATAAACACGCTCGCCGGGCTGTGTTCGACCACCTGCGACAGCTTGCGCAGGCTCACTTCGGACTGCTTGAGCTCCCGCATATCGTCGGATATCTGGTGCACGTCCCGCTCGATCTCCTCGGCCATATGGTCGAATGCCGCAGCCAGTTGTCCGATCTCGTCCTTCGATGCGATCTTGCTGCGCGTCTCATAGCGGCCCTCGGCGAAGTACGTGCTGGCTTCCGTGAGTTTTTGCAGCGGGCGACGATGCGGATATGGATGACTCAAAGCGCCAGGATGAAAAGCGCCATATCCAGCAAGGCTAGGCCGTACAAACTCCTTACGGCCTTACTTTCGGCCACGGCAATTTCGGCGGTCAGGTTTGCCGATATGCGATCTGCGGCATGGAGGATGTTGTCGCCGTGCGTATGTAAGTGAGCGACTGCCCCGGTAACGTCCTGATGCTTCGCATGACCGTCTAGAATCGCGTTGGCATCCGCGCGGAAATCGGCCATATCCTGACGGACGGCCTCGATGGATCCGGCCAGATTTTCCGGCAAATGGAGAAACGCTATGCCTTGCATTTCTCCGCCGCGCAGAAGCGTAAGAACGGTTTCGTCGAATCGGTCGAGATGAGCGTCTATGCTTGCGCGTTCCACGCCGTAGCCTTGAACAATCCTCAACGTATCGAGCTCAATCCGTTGGCTGAGCCAGCGCAGGCTGCCGGTGGCATTGACGAGCGCGGCGGCGCCTTTGAGCTGCGAGAGGCTGTTCGACGACAACCCAGTTGCCCAGACCGATCAAGGCCAGCGCGACAAACAGCAGCAGGAATTTCTTGCCGATGCCGGGCCGGGTGAAATACGTCCATGCCCCTGCTTTGCGGGTGATCGGGTTGTCCGGGGCACTGACACTGGCACACATTTCAAGCGCCCTCCCTGAACAGGCCTAGGATGTCGTTTGCATTATGCAACGGAAGCGGGGCGGGCGGGTGTTTTTACCGTGCGAAAAAACACCGACACACGACCACGAGATGGCGCTTATTCAGTGTATGGCGCCGTCGACAAGGAATGTGAGTCGCATGGAAAGGTTCTTTGAAACGGTCAAACAGTCAAACAGCTTCGTCGCGATGCCACGCGTTAGGACAAGCTTGCCGTCGGCTTCATTTGGCTTGCCAAAATCAGCGTGATAACCGTGCTTACACCGACGCAAGTCTTGCGTTGGCGAGCGCCAGACGATTGACCAGCACCTCGAGGAAGGCGGCGTAGAAATGCATGCGGCAGGCTTCGGAGGCCTGCCGTAGCGCGTTGCCGTTAATGGTGATGATCTTGGCGTCGGTGACGGCAACGACATCGGCATTGCGTCCACCCGAGGTATTGCCGATCACCGCCATTTCGCCGAAGCATTCGCCGGTGGTGAGCACGTTAAGCATGCGGCTGCGCTTGACCACTTTCAACTCGCCCTCGGCGATGAAGCAGAAAAAATCGCCGGGCTCGCCGTCTTTCATGATGACCGTTTCCGGCGTGACACTGTCCCAAGTGGAAAAGCGCAACACTTCCCACAGCTCCACGTCGCTAAAGTCTTTGAAAAAGGGCAGGGCGCGCAGGGTCTCAAATTTTTCGCTGTCGGCGAACTCTTGCTGCTTGCGCTCTTTCAACTGGCGATTGCGGAAGGCTTGCGCGAGATCGTGTGAGAATTCCTCCCAGTTTGCATAGCGCGCGTCGACGTCCTTCTGCATAGCGCGCGCCACCACGGCATCGAGATTGGCAGGTATATCGCTGCGGAAAGTGGAAGGCGGCGGCGGATCGACATGGGTAATCTGATACACCATGCTGTAGTTGTTGCTGGCCTGGAAAGGCAGCCGGCCGGTGAGCAATTGATACATCACCACGCCCAGCGAATAAATGTCGGTCTGATGGGTCAGCGGCATTTCGCGCACTTGCTGCGGCGACATGTAGGCGGGCGACCCAATGCCGGAAACCTGGGTGCGTGTTTCATCGCCCCCGGAATATAGCGCGGCGCCGAAATCCGAAATCTTGATGTCGCCACCCGAGGCCAGCAGGATATTGGCCGGCTTGATGTCGCGATGGGTGATTCCCAGGTGATAGGCGTAGTCCAGCGCCCGCGTGCATTTGAAAATGATTTCCACCAGCCGCGGCAGCGCCAGCAGATTGTCGGCCGGGACAAATTGCTCCAGGGTGCCACCGGACACGTATTCCATGACGATGTAGCTTTGCTCTTCATCCACCACCGCGTCGTAAATCTGCACGATATGCGGATGCACCATCTTGCCGGCGAGCGAGGCTTCGTTGATGAGCAAACGGCGATAGAGTCGGCCCTTGTCCTTGTCGCGCAGGACTTCCGGGAAGATCACCTTGACGGCGACTTCGCGATTGGCGAAAGGATCCCAGGCCAGCCACACGTCGCTGGTGGCGCCTTCGCCGAGTTTCTCGCGGACTTCGTATTTGCCGATTTTTTCGGGTTGATCCATCTTGCGGGGAAGGGGGTGAGCTTTTAACGAATCAAAAAATCAAATCGTTTGGCGGACAGCGGCAATTGCCTTGCGCACCTGCTCGGGCGCGGTGCCGCCGATGTGATTGCGGCTGGCGAGCGAACCTTCAACGGACAACACGGCGAGTGCATCGTCGTCGATCAGCGGCGAGAATCTTTTCAGTTCCGCCAGGGGTAAATCGGGCAGGTCGCAGCCGCGCGCTTCGGCGGCGCGCACCGCCTGCGCCACGGCCTCGTGCGCGTCGCGGAAGGGCAGGCCCTTTTTCACCAGATAATCGGCGAGATCGGTGGCGGTGGCATAACCCTGGCGCAGCGCGGCGCGCATGGCTTCTTCTTTCACGCGGATGCCCGTCACCAGATCGGCAAAAATCGCCAGCGTGTCGCGCACGGTGTCGACCGTGTCGAACAGCGGCTCTTTGTCTTCCTGGTTGTCCTTGTTGTAGGCCAGCGGTTGGCCCTTCATCAAGGTGAGCAATCCCATCAGATGACCAAAGATGCGCCCGCTTTTGCCACGCGCGAGTTCCGGTACGTCGGGATTTTTTTTCTGCGGCATTATGGAAGAGCCTGTGCAGAAACGGTCGGCGAGATCAATGAAGCCGATGCGCGGGCTCATCCAGAGAATCAGCTCTTCGGAAAAGCGGGAGATGTGTACCATCACCAGTGCACAGGCGGCGGTGAATTCGATGGCGAAGTCGCGATCGGATACGGCATCCAGCGAATTGGCGCAGACGCCGTCAAAGCCGAGTTCGCGTGCGACGAACTCGCGGTCGATCGGGTAAGACGTGCCGGCCAGCGCCGCCGCGCCGAGCGGCAGGCGATTGGCGCGTATACGGCAATCGGTGAGTCGCGAACGGTCGCGCGTCGCCATTTCCACATAGGCCATGAGATGGTGGCCGAAGGTGACAGGCTGGGCTACCTGTAGATGCGTGAAGCCAGGCATGGGCGTGGCGGCGTGCTGCTCCGCCAGATCGAGCAGACCAATTTGATAAGCACGCAACAGATTGTCGAGTTCGTCCATGGCCTCGCGCAGCCAGAGGCGGATGTCGGTGGCGACCTGGTCGTTGCGCGAGCGGCCTGTGTGCAGGCGCTTGCCGGCGTCACCGACCAGCGCGGTGAGGCGTTTTTCGATATTGAGGTGTACGTCTTCGTCATCGAGCGACCAGGCGAATTCGCCGCGCTCGATTTCAGCTTTGATCTGCGCCATGCCGCGCTCGATGTCGGCAAGGTCTTGTGCGGCGATGATGCCTTGGCGCGCCAACATCTTGGCGTGGGCCAGCGAGCCGCGGATATCCACCAGCGCCAGGCGTTGATCAAAAAAAACCGAGCCGGTGTAGCGCTTGACCAGTTCCGCCACCGGCTCGTTGAAGCGGCCTGACCAGGCATGGCTACTGGTGTCGTTGTGTTGTTCTGTCATAATCGCTAAAGAAGGGTTTCGGGTTTGAGGTTGCGGGTTTAGGGTTGCGGGTTGTCGGCGGCACAGCGACTTGATCTACCGCAAACCTATCTACGCGATGCGCCAAGATCGCATAACGGCCGCAAGCCAGGATCAACCCGAAACCCGAAACTAGCAACCCGAAACCGATCTTTTATGAGTATACGGCAAAACTCCGACACCACGCGTCTGCCGGACTTTCACAATCTGGGTGTCATGTTGCGTACGCTGCTGGCGGTTAATCTGCTGGCTTTTTGCGCGGCCCTGGCGCGCAACAGCGAATTCGCGCGCCTGCCCGGCGAATTGGTGGAGTTGTCGGCTTCTGTCGAGCCCTCGCTCATCGCCACCATGATCGTGCTCGGCGGCTTGTCGACTCCCTTGGCGCGGCTGACCTATGTGCTCGGTGTGGCAGTTGTGACCGCGCTGTGTGCCGGTGTCGCTGTTTTGGTGCAAGTCGCATTCAATCCACTCGTGGCGGAAGGCCTGTCGGCGTCGCCGGTGCGTGTCGCCCTGCTCGCCGCGCTGTCTGCCTTGGCCGTGTTGTTCTATTTCAATCTGCGCAGCCGCGCCTACTCGCCGGCGCTGGCCGAAGCGCGCCTGATGGCGCTCACGGCGCGCATCCGGCCGCATTTTCTGTTCAACAGTCTGAACGCCGTGCTGGGCGTTATCCGCAGTGACCCCAAGCGCGCCGAGCAAGCACTCGAAGAGCTGTCCGATTTGTTCCGTGTGCTGATGGCGGAAAACCGCGAGCTGGTGCCCTTTGGCGACGAGGTAGCCTTGTGCCGCCAGTATCTCGATCTGGAGCGCTTGCGCCTGGGTGAGCGTTTGCAAGTTGATTGGGATATCGAGGCTTGCCCGAATGACGCCATGGTGCCACCGCTGATGTTGCAGCCTCTCCTGGAAAATGCCGTCTATCATGGCGTCGAGCCTTCGGCCGAGCCGACCACCATCTCTATCAGCGCCAAGCGGCACGGCGATGAAATTCACATTGCTCTGCGCAATCCACTGCCACCCGAAGACGTCCGCCACGCCGGCAACCGCATGGCGCTGGATAATATCCGTGAGCGTTTGATGCTGTTCTTCGATCTCGAAGCCCGCCTGGAAACCGCACGAAAAGACGGCGTGTTTTGCGCCGACATACGTATGCCCTACCGAGCGAAAATGCCATGACCAACCAGCCCTTGCGAGTGTTCATTGTCGACGACGAAGCGCCGGCGCGTTCGCGTCTGCGTGTGCTGCTTACCGACATCGTCAATGAAGTGCCCAACGAAATTGTTGGCGAAGCAGCCAACGGCGAGGAGGCGCTAGAGCGGTTGGCGAACACCCCGGCCGATATCGCGCTGATCGACATCCGCATGCCGAAGATGGACGGCATCGAATTGGCGCAGCACCTATCTCGCCTCGATGCCGCGCCGGCCATCGTCTTCACCACCGCTTACGATCAATATGCCGTGCAGGCTTTCGATCTGAACGCCATCGATTACCTGCTGAAGCCGGTGCGGGCGCAGCGTCTCGCCGCGGCACTGGAGAAGGCGCGCCGCAGCGCGCCGCCCACGCGCGCCGCACTGGAGAAGGTCGCGCCGGCCGGGCGCAAGCATTTGAGCGTGGCCGAACGCGGCCGCATCCTGCTGGTGCCGGTGGTCGATGTGCTCTATCTCAAGGCGGAACTGAAATACGTCACGGCACGCACCAAGGAGCGCGAGTTCCTGCTCGACGAATCGCTCACCCATTTGGAGGAGGAGTTCGGTGAGCGTTTCGTGCGTGTGCATCGCAATTGTCTGGTCGCGCGTCTGGCCATCGCCGGCTTTGAAAAGAGCGGCATCGAAGATGGCGAGACGCATTGGACGGTGCTCTTGGCCGGGCTGGGAGAAAAGCTGCCCGTTTCGCGCCGCCAGTGGCCCACCGTGAAGGCCGCCTTCACGGGCGAAGCGTGAAGAAGTTGAGAGAGCCGCAATGAGCGAGCTACTGCAAACGGCATGGACATATTTCTGGCGCGAGGAAGTGCCCTACGTGCTGGTCGCCGCCGCGTTGCTGACGTTAGCGTTGTGGCGTTCCCCTGCGACGTCGCGCCGCACGGTCGTGTACACCCTGGGATTTTTTCTGCTGTGCCTGGGCGGCCAGTTCGGTGCCGGCTTGTTGCATGCGCGCGGCCTGGCGACCGGCGCTGCGGCGGCGCATGAGTTGTTTGTAATCGGCTCTGGCCTTGCGCTGATCCGCTTCACCGGCCTGTTGTTGTTTCGCGTGCTCTTGCCTGGCGTGGGGCTGCGCCCGCCGCGCATCGTCGAGGAGTTGCTGGTTATCCTCGCCTATATCGCGCTGGTGCTGGTGCGCATGCGCCTGGCCGGGGTTGATTTGTCGGGCATCGTTGCCACCTCGGCGGTCATCACGGCAGTGCTGGCGTTCTCCATGCAGGAAACCCTGGGCAATGTACTGGGCGGCGTGGCGCTGCAACTCGACAGCTCCATAGAGATCGGCGATTGGGTAAAGATCGACGACATGGTCGGTCGCGTGACCGAGATTCGCTGGCGCTACACGGCCATCGAAACGCGCAACGGTGAGACCATGGTGGTGCCCAACAGCCAACTCATGAAGAGCAAGTTCACGGTCATCTGGAGCCCGCAGCAGGCGACGCAGGGTTGGCGGCGCTGGATCTGGTTCAACATTGATTACAGCGCACAGCCGGCGCGCGTAATCCAGCTCATCGAGAAGGCCATTGCCAATGCCGACATTGCCAACGTGGCGCGCGAGCCGCAGCCGAACTGCGTGCTCATGGAATTCGGCCCGAGCGCCGGCCGCTATGCGCTGCGCTACTGGCTGACCGATCCGCGCGCGGACGACCCAACCGATTCACTGGTGCGCACCCATGTTCTGGCCGCATTGCAGCGCGCCGACATTCGCATCGCCGAGCCGGAATATTCGGTGCACATGATCGCGCAGAACGAGGCCTATCGCGGAGAAGTACATGCGCGCGAAATCAACCGCCGCTTGAAGGCGTTGCGTGGCGTGGGCATCTTCGCCTCTTTCAGCGAAGAAGAGTTGAAAGCCCTCGCCGATCGCCTCGTGTACGCGCCCTTCGCCAAAGGCGATGCGGTCACGCGCCAGGGCATGGTGGCGCACTGGCTTTACATTCTCGTTGCCGGCGAAGTGGAAGTCTGGCTCGAGGAGACTGGAGATCGTGCCGGCCAGCGTCGCCTACTCACAAGCTTGCCGGCCGGCAGCGTCTTCGGCGAAATGGGCATGCTCACCGGCGAACCGCGTCGCGCCACTGTCAGCGCCAAGACCGACATTGAATGCTATCGCCTCGACAAAGCCGGCTTCGAAGACATCATCCGCTCCCGCCCGGCCATCGCCAGCGAAATGACCGCCATCCTCGTAGAGCGCGAATCGCAACTCGAACACGCCAAAGAAGCCATAGGCTTGGAAACCAGCGCCCGCGACCAGGCGCGCAAGCACGCCAATATTCTGGGACGGATACAAGCGTTCTTTGGACTGGCGGGGTGAACTTGCATAGTCAATGTTGGTCATATAAGATGACCAACATTGATTTAGTGGAGTTACGCCATGTCCAAATACAACATCGCCGAAGCGAAAGCCCATTTTTCCGAGTTGGTCCAGAAGGCCATGCTGGGTGAAGAGGTCGTTATCGCCAAGGATAACAAGCCAGTGCTCAAGCTTGTGCCGCTGGACAAGCCGAAGCAACCGCGCAAGCCCGGCTCAGCCAAAGGCCAGATATGGATGGCGCCGGATTTCGACGCGATTCCTGAAGGCTTTGAGGATTACGTTTGATGCGGGTGCTGCTGGATACGCACACCTTTCTTTGGTGGGCCGAAGATTCGCCAAAGTTGTCCGTCAAGGCACGTGAGGTCATTACGAGTCCAGTGAATATGTGCGTGGTGAGTTTGGTCTGCGCGTGGGAGATCGCGATCAAGTCCAAGCTGGGGAAACTCAAAATCCCGGCGCCTGTTGACCGATTCTTTACGGCGGAGCTGCATCAACATGGTTTCGAACAATTGGAAATAAGCCTTCGCGCCATCGCACGCACGGAGGCATTGCCGTTGCATCATCGCGATCCATTCGATCGGCTGCTCATCGCACAAGCGCTGACCGAAAAATTACCGGTGATCACCGCCGACCCGATTTTTCGAAAGTACGGTGTCAAGCGGGTTTGGTAGCCAGGTATTTTATTCATGTTCGGGAGGGCACATCGAGTGGGCCGCTCTGGCTCGGTATGTGAGCGACTGAAAGGAAGAACTGTGGTACGTCCCCAGTGCGCACCCGTTAGAGTTGAAACCGCCGTTGTTTGTTACAGCTTTAGTCCCTTTCACCTTCCACTAAAAAGTCATGCCAAACGCAATTAACATGCAAGAGGAAACTTCCGTTCTTGAAGAGCCTTTGGTTTTTGTAAGCTGCGGCCAATTTACCATTGAAGAAAAGGAGCTAGGGAAGCAACTGGTTGCCCTAATCGACGAAAAACTAAAGCCTTGCAAGGGGTATTTCGCTGAAAACCAGAGTTCGTTAGAGGCACTGTCGCGGAACGTCTTATACGACATTGCGTTCAATAAATTAGATATGATGTTAGCCCATGGACTTTAAGGAGCCGTGGATGAAGAACCTAATTGTATGTGACAAGTCGACGA
>JAYUNL010000197.1:0-17530 GCA_043761745.1 Rhodocyclaceae bacterium | reverse complement strand
CGACCGTGCCAAAGCCGCCAAATGAAAACATCGGTTTGTCGGCGTCGTCGGCCCGGGCGACCGTAGCGCCTAGCATCATCACCGACAAGGCCATGATGGTCAGTTTTTGCGACATAGTTTTCTCCTCAATGGATAAGATCGCTTAAATTTGGGCAATCGAGACTGCGCGAAAATCTTCAACTTATCTTCAACTTATCTTCAATTTCTCTTCAACTTACTTTCAACTGATTTTTCAACTTTCGCCCCAGCTTGTGCCGTCGATTTCCGCCGGCCTCGCCATATTCCGCACCCACCTTCCGCGCCATCGTGCCGAAAACAAGGGGTGGCAAGCGGTGAAAACGCCATCTCAACGCTGCTCTCATTACGGCAGGTCACCGATTAACTTTAGTGCCTTTTTTTGCCACAAGCAAGTATCCGCGCGGCCTGCAGCCCAAATGCGTCGAAAAGACGGACCTTTTAACCGCTTTTCATGGCTTCCGTTCGGCGCAACACGGGGCGACCGGTCACACGCCTAGCTCGGGATAGGGGTAGAGCATGTTGAAAGCGATGCTCTGACCACCGCTCTGCACAATACGTACATGCTCGCGGCGAAAGTCCCGGGCGTGATGCACGCCACAGGAGTGCGCGATCATGTCGATCTCCTTGTTCATGCTCATGCAGTAGTTCGCCACACGCTGATCCTTCTCTTCCACCACCAGACCGCGCTGCAAGCGCGGGTTGTGCGTGGTGACGCCGGTGGGGCAGGTGTTGGTATGACAGCGCAGCGCCTGGATGCAGCCCAGCGCGAACATGAAGCCGCGCGCGGTATTCACAAAATCCGCGCCGGCCGCCAGCGCCCAGGCGGCGCGCGCAGAGGTCACCAGCTTGCCGGCGGCGATGATGCTCACGCGCTCGCGCAGCCCGGCTTCGATGAGCGCATCCACCACACGCGGCAAAGCTTCGTCGATGGACAGCGCCATGTGGTCGGCCAGCGCTTGCGGCGCGGCGCCACTGCCACCTTCGCCGCCATCCACGGCGATGAAGTCCGGCGCGAATTCCTGGCCGCGCCGTGAAATCGCCTCGCACAACTCATGCATGAAATTCCAACCGCCAATGGCGGTCTTGATGCCCACCGGCTTGCCGGTGATTTCCCGCACGCGGGCGATTTGATCGAGCAGTTGATCCACATTGGCGATATCCAGATGGCGATTCGGGCTCAGGGAATCCTCCCCCGCCGGTATGCCGCGTATGGCGGCGATTTCCGGCGTCACCTTGGCCGCCAGCAGCACGCCGCCCTTGCCCGGCTTGGCGCCTTGCGAGAGTTTTATCTCGAAGGCGCGCACGTTTTCATGGGCGGCAAGGGTTTTCAGCCGCTCCGGCGACAAACGTCCGTCGGCATCGCGCACGCCGAATTTGGCGGTGCCTATCTGCATCATGATGTCGCAGCCGCCTTCGAGATGATAAGGGCTGAGCCCACCCTCGCCCGTATCCATCCAGCAGCCGGCCAGGGCCGCGCCACGCGACAGCGCGCGCACCGCCGGCTTGGAGATGGCGCCGAAACTCATGCCACTGATATTGACGATGGACTTGGCAAGGAATGGCTGCTCGCAATAACCCGCCCCGATCAGCAGTGCCGGCGTCGGCAGGCGCTCTTCTTCCAGGATGGCGAACGGGGCATTGACGAAGATGAGAGCACCGGGTTCGCGAATATTGTAGGTGGAGCCAAAACCGATAATGCCCCCCTCGTTTTTCGCCAGGCGATAGACCCAGCCCCGCGTGGCGCGATTGAAGGGCATTTCGTCGCGGTCGCCGGTAAAGAAATACTGCCGAAAGTACTCGCCCAGTTGCTCAAAGAAAAAGCGCAGGTGACCGATGATGGGGTAGTTGCGCAGGACGGAATGCTTCTTCTGGGTGATGTCCTGGACATACCAATAGACCAGCACCACAAACAACGCCACGGCAAACAGCGTGCCGACACTAACGGACAAGACATTCATGACCCCCGGCATTGCAACTCCCAAATCAAACAGACGTGCGAGTAAAATTACCTCGTACTCACTTTACGGCAGGCTTTATGGAAACTTCAGAACGGCTGCTCGCCGAAATCGCCAAAAACGTCGCCACCGCGCTTGAAGAAGACCTCGGCAGCGGCGACCTCACCGCGCAACTGGTGCCAGCCGGGCGCGCGGCGCGCGGCGTGGTGGTGAGCCGCGAAGATGCGGTGTTAAGTGGCACAGACTGGTTCGACGCCTGCTTCCGCCAACTCGACGCCCAGGCGCGCGTGCGCTGGTTTGCGAAGGATGGCGCGGCGATCCACGCCGATCAGACGTTGTGCGAAATCGATGCAGAAACCCGGGCGCTATTGACCGCCGAGCGCACCGCCTTGAACTTCCTGCAATTGCTCTCCGGCACGGCGACGGCAACGCGCCAATATGTCGCAGCCATTGCTGGCACCAAGGCGAAAATCGTAGACACCCGCAAGACCCTGCCGGGCCTGCGTTTGGCGCAGAAATACGCGGTGCGCTGCGGCGGCGGCCACAACCACCGGCTGGGACTCTACGACGGCATACTCATCAAGGAAAACCACATCATGTCGGCGGGTGGCGTGGCGCCCGCGCTGGCGCTGGCGCAGCGGCTGGCCCCCAAGGGGGTTTTCATCCAGATTGAAGTGGAAACCCTGGCCCAGCTCGAAGAAGCATTGGATGCCAATGCAAGCATGATCCTGCTCGACAACATGGAGATCGACGTTATGCGCCGCGCCGTCGCGCTCAACGCCGGCCGCGCCGTGCTGGAAGCCTCGGGCGGCGTCAGTCTGGCGCGCGTGCGGGCCATCGCCGAAACCGGCGTGGATCGCATTTCCATCGGCAGCCTGACCAAGGACGTGCGCGCCGTGGATTTATCGCTGCGACATGTCGAGAAATAGCGCGGAGAAAAGCGCGCCGCCTTGCCTTAGCCGGGTGAAACAGGTATAAAAGCCGGGCTGCGGGCCGCAATGGCTGCGGCACTATCGAAAGACAAGGGAGCTTACAGATGTGGTTCATTCTCTACTATGTCGTCGCGATCACGGTATTGATCCTGCATTTCACCGGCTTTCTCGCCCGGCATAACCTCGAATGGCTCATCCTGGTGCTGGCCGTGACGGTTTTCCCTGCCGTTATCTACCTCTGATTCACGATACCCGAGACGCGATATAGGCCTTGACGGCCTCGGTGTCGGCGTTGATCACGTCCACGCGTTGCGGCAGGGCCTCGATGCCCTCCATGTCCGCCGGCCGCATCGGCTCGCGCCCCAGCGCTTCTTGTATCGTTTCGGCAAACTTCACCGGCTGCGCCGTTTCCAACACGACGAGTGGCACGCCAGCCTCGCGCCATTGCAGGCCCACCGTCAAGCCGTCGGCGGTGTGGGTGTCTATCATCACACCGTAGCGCTCCCAGGTGGCGCGTATGGTGGCCAGCCGGTCGGCATGGCGGCTCTTGCCTGAAACAAAATTGAAATCGGCCAGGCGCGCCAAATACGGCGTGCCGCGCAAATCAATGCTGCCGCCCGCCTCCACTCTGGCCCACAGCGCCCGCACCGCCGCACCGTCCCGCCCGACCAGATCGAACATGAAGCGCTCGAAATTCGAGGCCTTGGAAATATCCATGGATGGGCTGGAGGTGATGTGCGTCTCGGCGCTGCTGCGCGGCCGATACACGCCAGTGCGGAAAAATTCGTCCAGCACATCGTTCTCGTTGGTGGCGAGTATCAGGCGGCGGATGGGCAAGCCCATTTGCCTGGCGATATGGCCGGCGCAGATATTGCCGAAATTGCCGGACGGTACCGAGAAATCCACCGGCTCGTCGTTGCAATTTGTCGCCGCGAAGTAGCCCTTGAAGTAATAGACAATCTGCGCCACCACGCGCGCCCAGTTGATGGAATTCACCGCGCCGATCTTGTACTTGGCCTTGAAGGCGGCATCGTTGGAAACCGCCTTCACGATGTCCTGGCAGTCGTCGAACATGCCGCGTACGGCGATGTTGAAAATATTCTCGTCTTGCAGCGAGTACATCTGGGCGCGCTGGAAAGCGCTCATCAGGCCATCGGGCGAGAGCATGAAGACGCGCACGCCATGCTTGCCGCGCATGGCATATTCTGCCGCCGAGCCGGTATCGCCTGAGGTAGCGCCGAGGATGTTGATGCTCTCGCCGCGTGTCTCCAGCACGTATTCAAAGAGATTACCCAGCAACTGCATGGCCATATCCTTGAAGGCCAGCGTCGGGCCATTGGAAAGCTCCAGCAGATGCAGGCCCGGTTCCAGCGTGGTAAGCGGTGTAATGTCATTTGCATTACGCCCCGGCCGGCAATGCCGATAGCCCTCGGCCGTATAGGTGCGTTCGACCAGCATCTTCAGATCAGCGGAGGGAATGTCGTCGACGAATTTGGAGAGCACTCGCAATGCCAGCTCGTGATAGGGCAAGCCGCGCCAGGCGTCCATCTCCGCACGACTCACCTGCGGATACGATTCCGGCAGATACAGCCCGCCGTCCGGCGCCAGCCCGCCCAGCAAAATGTCGCAAAAAGTCAGGGTGGGCGCCAGGCCGCGAGTGGACAGATAACGCATGTGAGGAATTTGAAAATTAAGAATGGGCGCCATTATCCTAGAAACCGCAGTTGGACGCGCCCGAATGTGCGGTTGGCGGGTCGGCTGGCAAGGCGCGAGGAGAACGCAGGATCGGCCCCTGCTACGACGAGTAACGCAGCCAGACGGCCCGCCAGCCGTGCAGGCGGGTGCGTCGCGCGCTCACCCATTAGATGAAGTGAGCCGAAGGCACAAGATTCAATATTCATGCGGCTTTCCAAAGGAATACTAGCGGTCAACTGCGGTTTCTAGGATTACACCGGCGCGCCCTGCCTTGGCATCACGCCATCGCTGCGCTCAGACAACGTACATGCGAGGTGCACCCGCATCGAGCCGACCGATAACGCAGGCCTCCGCAAAGCCGGCGCAATGCATTTCATCCAGCACCGCCTGCGCGCACGCCGGTGCACACGCCACCAGCAAGCCGCCGCTGGTTTGCGGATCGGAGAGCAGTATTTTCTGCCAATCGTGCCAGCCCGGCGGCAGCGCCACCTCTGGCCCATAAGCGCTCCAGTTGCGCGTGGAGGCGCCGGTGGCAATGCCTTCATGCACGAAGGCGACCGCCTCGTCTATGAGCGGCAAATTCTCGAAGCGCACACTGGCGGCGAGTTGTGAGCCACGACAAATCTCCAGCAGATGGCCGGCAAGGCCAAAACCCGTGACATCGGTCAGCGCATGCACGCCATCCATGGCGGCCAGGGCCATGCCGGGCGTGTTGAGTCGCGTCGTATGGGCCAGCATGGTGGCGTAGCCGGCAGGCGTGAGCAGGCCTTTCTTCAAGGCGGCGGAGAGTATGCCGATACCCAGCGGCTTGCCAAGGATCAGCACGTCGCCCGCCTGCGCCGCGCTATTGCGCTTGACGCGCGACGGATGCACCAACCCCATCGCCACCAATCCGTAAATCGGCTCCAGCACATCGATGGAATGGCCGCCGGCGATGGGGATGCCGGCTTGCGCGCACACCGACTCGCCGCCGGCGAGGATTTGGCCGATCACTTCCAGCGGCAGCTTGTCGAGCGGCATGCCCACCACCGCCAAGGCCATGATGGGCCGCGCCCCCATGGCGTAGATATCGGACAGCGCATTAGTCGCGGCGATGCGGCCGAAGTCGTAAGGATCATCGACAATCGGCGTGAAGAAATCCGTCGTCGCCACCAGCGCCTGTTCGTCGTTCAAGCGATAGACCGCCGCGTCGTCGGAAGTCTCGGTGCCAACCATCAACTCGGGCGGCATAGCGCGCAAGGGCGTCTGCGCCAGCAGTTCGGTGAGCACACCCGGCGCAATTTTGCAGCCGCAGCCGCCGCCGTGGGAGAATTGAGTCAGTTTTATATTCATGGAAGGGATACACCGCAAAGAACGCCCAAGACAAACAGAAAATTCTGGATGCGGTTTTCTCTGTGTATGCTGGGCTCTCTGCGGTTCATAAATTCGTGTCAAATCCAAGGCCCGCAAACCTAGCACAGATCGTCGAGTTTGACGAAGTGATTGACGTGCGCACGCCCGCCGAATATGCCGAGGATCATGTGCCGGGCGCGATCAACTGCCCGGTGCTCTCCAACGAGGAGCGGGTACGCATCGGCACGCTCTACAAACAGGTGTCCGCCTTCGCCGCGCGGAAAGCCGGCGCCGCGCTGGTGGCGCGCCGCATCGCCGAGCATCTCGAGCAGCACTTTGCCGATAAGCCGCGCGACTGGAAGCCGCTCATCTACTGCTGGCGCGGCGGTCAGCGCAGCGGCGCGATGACATTGGTATTGCAGCAAGTCGGCTGGCAGGCGGCGCAACTGGCGGGCGGCTACAAAGTCTATCGTCAGCATGTGCTGGAAACCCTCGCTGAGTTGCCGCGACGCTTCCGCTTTCGTGTCGTGACCGGCCCGACCGGCAGCGGCAAGAGCCGATTGCTGGAGGCGCTGGCCGCCGCAGGCGCCCAGGTGCTGCATCTGGAAGAACTGGCGGCGCACAAAGGCTCAGTACTGGGTAATCTTCCCGACGCGCCGCAGCCGACGCAGCGCGGCTTCGAGAGCCATCTCCTCGCGAGCTTGCAAGTGCTGGATGCCACACGGCCGGTGTACGTCGAAGCCGAAAGCCGCAAAATCGGCGTGCTGCAAGTGCCGGATGCGCTGCTGGAAACCATGCGCACGGCAGACTGCCTGTGTATCGAGGCCAGCCTCCAAGCGCGCGTGGAGTTCCTAATCCGCGACTACGCCTATTTCCTCACTGAACCAGCGCATTTGCAGGAAAGACTGGCGCGCCTGACGGAACTGCATGGCAAGGAAACCATTGCCCGCTGGCATGCGCTCATCGACGCCGCCGCGTGGAGCGCACTGGTGGGCGAACTGCTGGAACGTCATTACGACCCGCAATACCAGCGCTCGCAAGGCCGCAACTATCCCAACTACGCCGCCGCCGTGCTTTACGCGACCGACGATCTCACGCCAGCCGCCGTGCAGCAGTTGGCGCAGCGCATCCTGGTGGAAGAAGCCACGACGATCAAGGCAAACGCAGCCGCGTAGTGTACGTCGTGTCCGCAGTGTCGTCAGTCTTCACCGCACAAATCCGCTGCACCACCGCCGGCTTGGGCAGCATAACCTCGCCCTGCTCGAAAGCGACGACACTTAACGTAGCGCCAAAGGCCACTAGCAACTCACCCGGCCGCAACAGAAAATCCGGATTCGACGGTCGCCCGAAGCGCTCATTGCCCAACATGAACGTCTCATAGATCAATACGCCACCAGGCGCCAGCGACTCGCACAACAAGGGAAACAGCGGCCGGTGCAAATAGTTGGTGACGACAATACCCGCGAAGCGCCGCCCCTCGTAAGGCCAGGGACTGTCCTCAAGATCGGCTACCAGAGCGGCAATCGAAGCATTTGCCTGCGCAAGATTGGAGATCACCATGGCATCGCGGTCTACCGCGTCGACGGAATAACCCAAGGCGGCGAAGTGGCGCGCATGACGCCCGCCGCCGCAGGCCATATCCAGCACCAGACCGCCAGGGGCGACCAGCGGCGCGAATCGGCTGACCCAGGCGGACGCGGTGTCAACAGGCGCATGTTCCAAACTCACTATTGCTACCGCCTTGCAATCACGGGAGGCAGATTATAAGCTGTGGCCATGTCCAAAGCATCAACATCCCCCACCGCTGCTTCCTCTCCACCTGCCTCGTCAATCAAGACGCCTTTCGCTGGTTCGCTTTTCGCCTGGACTGGCGCGCTCACCATACTCGCAGCCGGTCTGGCGCTGAGCATTTACGCTTATTTCGTCGTCACCGAGCAACTTGAGTACAATCTGCGCAGCCGCTTCGAGGCCCGCGCCGTGGTCTCGCTGGCACAGATCGACAAGCGTCTCAACGACTATTCCAACATCATCCTCGGCCTGCAAGGGCTGTTCCTCGCGTCCGACAACGTCACCCGCAAGGAATTCCACGACTACACCGAGAATCTGCGTCTCAAGGAACGCCTACCCGGCTTGCAAGCCGTCTCCTTCCAGCGCTATGTGCGCCAGTCGCAGAAGGCCGATTTCATCGCAGCGGTGCGCCGCGACCGCAGTTTGAATGGGCGCGGCTACCCGAACTTCGACATACGCCCCGCCGGCGAGCGCGCGGAGTACGTCGTCATCGACTACCTCGAAAGCACGAATCAAGACTTCAACGCCATCGGTGTGGATGTACTCCCCCAACCCGCCAGCCGCCAGCCGATCCAGCGTTCGCGCGACACCGGCGTTTTTTCCGTCTCGGCGCCCTTCCAGGTGCCACTGCCTAACACACCGCCTAACACTGTCGCAAATACCACGTCGAACACGTCCAACACGCCGATCCCGCCGCGTCTGGTGCTGCGCGCCCCGGTTTATCGTCGCGGCCTTGCCCTCGATACGGTGGAGAAACGTCGCGCGGCGCTTGAAGGCTTCGTGGTGTTGATCGTGGAAGCAGACGCCTCCTTCCGCGAATTCTTCGGCACCTTGGTCAGCGAGGGTGAACGCACCATCATTGAGGACATTGGTGCAGACGATGGCGATGGCGACGGGGGCGGGGGCCCGCCGCGTACACTGGTGTTCGATAGTGGTTCACCGACAAATTTCGAACCCTCGCGCTTCAGCAAGCACGCCACCTTGCCCTTCGGCGGGCGACGCTGGGATATTCGCGTACTCTCAAACGAGTTGTGGATGCGACAACTCCCAACCCGATATATGCCAGCCTTAACGCTGGCCGTCGGTGCGGTGTTCAGCCTGCTGCTGGCCGGACTCTACCTCGCTCTGGCGCGCTCACAGGCGCACGCCAGAGCGCTGGCCAGGGACATGACTCGCGATTTGCGCAACAGCGAGCGACGCCTGCGCGCGCTGGCCGAGCTCTCTTCCGATTGGTTCTGGGAAACCGATGCCGAGGATCGTTTCACCCATATCAGCGGCGATGCGACCAAGAGATCGAGCTTCCCCGAGGGAGACATCATCGGCAAAACGCGCTGGGAGATCGAACCCGCCACCTTCACGCCCGAGCAGCGCGCGACGCACCGCAAGCAGATCGCGGCGCGTGAGCCCTTCGAAATCGAATACGAATTGTCCGATCTGAACGGAAACCCCCGATGGCTGTTGGTGCACGGCGCGCCCCACTACGACGAGGAAGGCCTATTTCTGGGCTATCACGGCTCGGCTCAGGACATCACGGAAAAAAGGCAGGTCGAGGCGGAAATCGCCCGCAAGTCCGCCGTGCTGGAAGCCACGTTAGAACACATGGGACAAGGCATCAGCGTAGTCGATGCCAATCTCCGATTGGTCGCCTACAATCCGCGTTTTCTGCAACTGCTGGCTTTGCCGGAATCGCTGGTGCGCATCGGCGTGATACTGGACGACATCATCCGCTTCAACGCCGCGCGCAATGAATACGGTCCCGGCGACCAAGAGTCTCAGGTGCGCGAACGTCTCGAGCTCGCGCGTCGCTTCACGCACCATGCCTTCAAGCGCGTTCGCCCCGACGGCCGGGTGCTGGAAGTCGACGGCCATCCCCTTCCCGGCGGTGGCTTTGTCACGACCTACGCCGACGTCACCGAGCGCGAACGCGCCGATAAGCATCTACGCCATGAGCGCGATTTCCGGCAGAAATTGATCGAGTCGGTACCCGGCGTGTTCTATCTTCTGGATGCGACGGGCCGCTTCCTGCTGTGGAACAGGAATTTTGAAACGGTGTCCGGTTACTCCGCCGAGGAAATCGCCGGGATGAACGCGCTTGATTTTTTTGAAGGCGACGATAAACACCTGATCAAGGAGTGCGTCGCAGCGGCGTTCGCCACCGGACAGTCGACGGCGGATACGCGCTTCAAGGCTAAAAACGGCGCCTGCACGCCCTATTTATTTACCGGCCTGCTCATTGAAGTGGACGAAAAACCAGCCCTCATCGGTTTGGGCATCGACATCAGCGAGCAGAAAAAGGCCGCGCAGATGATCCTCGATCTCAACGAGACCCTGGAGCAGCGCGTACGCGAACGCACCGCCGAACTCGAAGCATCCAACCAAGAACTGGAAGCCTTCAGCTATTCCGTCTCGCACGATCTGCGTGCACCGCTGCGCGCGCTGGACGGTTTCAGCCACTTGCTGGACGAAGACTATGCCGAGCAACTCGGCGTGGAGGGTCGTTCCCATATCAAGCGTATCCGCTCGGCCAGCCAGCGCATGGGCAAGCTGATTGACGACCTGATCGATCTGGCGCGTGCCAGCCGGCAGGAGTTGAACCGCAGCAGTGTCGATCTGAGCGAACTGGCGAACGAAATCCGCCAAGAGCTGCAAGAACAGGCGCCCGAGCGCCACGTGACCTGGCTGATCAGCGAAGGCTTGAGCGTCAATGCCGACCCGGTGCAAATCAGGCTGGTGATCGAAAACCTCTTGCGTAACGCCTGGAAGTTCTCGCTGGAGCGGGAAGAGGCGCGCATCGAGTTCGCACGACTCTCCAACGAAGCCTCGCCGACTTTTTATGTGCGCGATAACGGCGCCGGCTTTGAAATGACCTACATCGACAAGCTCTTCAAGCCCTTTCAGCGCCTGCATGATCTCAAACGCTTCGAGGGGACGGGCATCGGGCTGGCCATCGTGCAGCGCATCCTGCGCCGGCACGGCGGCCGCATCTGGGCGGAAAGCGCGCCCGACGCCGGGGCGACGTTCTACTTCCCCGTGCCTTAAGCCCCGGAGGGTGGGCAGCTTTGCTGCCCACGCGTTCTTCGCGTGGATCATCTCCCGCGTGGGCAGCGGAGCTGCCCACCCTACACTTCAGGAAATCGCCGATCTGCCGATAACTCCAGGGTGTGTTCATAGACGGTCTGTGAACAGGTTAGCGCGGCCCTCAAAATATCCGTGAAACCCATGTTGAACCACCGGCCTTGGCCGGATTACCTCGTCCGCTGGACCGCACCGCTGATGCTGTTCCTGGGCTTGGCCTTGGCCTTAGCCGCCGTGCTGGCTTGGGCCGTTTATCCGCAGACGCCCAGCCGTGCCACGGCCGTCGCTCTTTTTATCGGGCTGGCCAGCCTCAGCATGGTGGCCTACGGCCTGGTGCATAGCCTTACCCAGAGACTGGCGCAGGCCGAGGCCGAGCTGTGCCATCACCAGGGTTGGCTGCGCGATTTATGCAATCTCTCGTCCGACTGGTTATGGGAGCAGGACGCCAATCATCGCTTCACCCGCGTTTCCATCGAAGCGAAAATGCCTGCGGAATTTCGCTACAGCCTGGATGAGTTGATGGGCAAAACGCGTTGGGAAATTCCCTGGGCGGAAAATTTGCCGGAATCTTTCTGGCAGGAACATCGTCGCCAGCTCGATGCGCACGAGCCCTTTCACCTCACGCTGCCGCGCCGCTCGCTGGATGGACACATCAACTATCTGGATATTTTCGGCAAGCCGTATTTTGGCGAGAACAGTGTGTTTCTCGGCTATCGCGGCATCGGCCGCAACGTCACGGCCCGTATCCAGGCCGAACGCGCCTTGCGCGAAAGCGAAGAGCGCTTTCGCGGCATTTTCGACACGGTGGACAGCATCGCCCTGCGCGGCTACGACGCAAATGGCCGTGTGCACTACTGGAACCGCGCCAGCGAAACGTTATTCGGCTACAGCACCGCTGAAGCGCGCGGGCAATGCATGGAAGCGCTGCTGCTGGAAGGCGCCGAGCGCGGCGATTTCGCCAGCGAGCGCACCAGGCTGCTGGCCGCCAGCGCCGGCCAGTCGCCGCGCTATTACCAGGCCAAGCGCCGTGACGGCGGCATAGTCGAGGTGTATTCCACACAAATCTGCGTGCCGCTGCAAGACGGCCGGCGCGAGTTCTACTGCGTCGATCTCGACATGTCGCCCATCCGCGATCTGGAACGCGATCTCGCCGAATCGCGCGAGCACTATCGCCAACTCTTCAACCTCTCGCCGGATGCGGTGGTGGTGCACTCCGAAGGCGTCGTCCGGCTGGTGAACGAAGCCGCCGTACGCATCTTCCACACGGGTTCGGTCGATCGCTTCATCGGACACAGCATTTTTGAATTCATCATGCCGGAGGACCACGCCCGCGTGCGCCACCGCATCGCCACGCTCGAAGCGGCGCAAACGCCAACGCCCATGCCATTGGCAGAACTCAAGCATGTCACGTTCGATGGCGAACCGCTGGTGCTGGAATCGACTGTCATGCGAGTCTCCTACCATGGCCGTCCGGCCTTTATGGCGGCGCTGCGTGACGTCACCAAGCGTAAGCAGGCGGAAGCGGAAATCCGCCGCCTCAACGAAACCTTGGAGCAGCGCGTGCGCGAACGCACCGCCGAGCTCATTGCCTCCAACCATGAGCTGGAATCCTTCTCCTATTCCGTCTCGCACGATCTGCGCACGCCATTGCGCAGTATTGACGGCTACGCAGGCATTATCGAGCAGGACTACGGCGACAAACTGGACGAAGCCGGTCACAGCCACCTCTTGCGCATCCGCAAGGCCAGCCAACGCATGGCCCAGCTCATCGATGACATGCTGGATCTGGCTCGCATCACGCGCGTCGCCATGATGCGGCGTCAGGTTGATCTTTCAGACATGGCTCAAACCATACTGGATAATCTAAAATCCAACCCAGGTCACCCGATCGAGGTAATCGTCGCCGACAATCTTAGCGTCGACGCCGACCCGGCGCTGCTGCGCGTCGCCCTGGAGCACCTGCTGCGTAATGCCTGGAAATTCACCAGCCAAACCCTCAACGCTCGCATCGAAGTGGGCACCATAGAGAAGGGCCACGAGCGCGCCTATTTCGTGCGCGACAATGGCGCCGGCTTCGATGCGAGCTATTCCGGCAAACTCTTCCATCCCTTTCAGCGTTTGCACCGCTCCAACGAATTCCCCGGCAACGGCATCGGCCTTGCCACGGTAGAACGCGTGATCCACCGCCACGGCGGACGCGTTTGGGCCGAAGGGGTGGTGGGCGCAGGCGCAACCTTCTACTTCACGCTGCCGTAACGCCTCCTTCGCATCCCTCGCCGGCGCCGTCTGGCATAGAATAGCGGCGTCCCTCCGCTCTACCTGAAACAACATGGCCACCCGCAAGCCACGCCGCAGCGCGCCGCCGCCGCTACAGTTGAAAGAACAGCACTATCTCACGCCGCTGTTCGAGCCGGCTTCGGTCGCCATCATCGGTGCCTCGGAGCGCAAGAACTCCATCGGCGCGGTGCTCGTACGCAACATGAAGGCGGCCGGCTATCGCGGCGCGCTTTTCGCCGTCAATCCCGCGCATGAGCGCATCGCCGATCTGCCGACCTACGCCTCCATCGAGGACATTCCGCAGCGCGTAGATCTCGCCGTCATCGCCACGCGCGCGGCTACCGTACCCGCCATCATCGAAGCCTGCGGTCGCGCCAAAGTGCGCGCGGCGGTGGTGATCTCGGCCGGCTTTTCCGAAAGCGGCCCCGCCGGCGCGGAACTGGAGCGCGCCCTGGTCGCGGCGGCGCGCCGGCATCACATCCGCCTTATCGGTCCCAATTGTCTGGGCATCATGCGGCCAGACATGGGCCTCAACGCAACCTTCGCCCATGGCAACGCCATTCCCGGCTCGATCGGCCTGATCTCGCAGTCGGGCGCGATCTGCGCCACCATGCTCGACTGGGCGCGCCCGAACAACGTCGGCTTTTCCAGCGTGATTTCCATCGGCAGCTCCAGCGATGTCGATTTCGGCGAGATCCTCGACTTCTTCATCGCCGATCACAAGACGGAAAATATCTTTCTCTACATCGAAGGCATCCGCAACGCACGCAGCTTCATGAGTGCCCTGCGCGCCGCCGCGCGCGTGAAGCCGGTGCTGCTCATCAAAGTCGGCCGTCACCTGGCGGGCTCGCGCGCCGCGCAATCGCACACCGGCTCGCTGGTCGGCGCCGACGATGTCTTCGACGCGGCGCTGCGTCGCGCCGGCGTAGTGCGTCTGCATACGCTGGGCCAGATGCTCGCTTCGGCGCGCGCCCTCTTCTCGCATTTCCGTCCGCGCGGCAATCGGCTCGCCATCATCACCAATGGCGGCGGGCCCGGCGCCATGGCGGCCGACCACGCCGCCAGCCTCGGCATTCCGCTCGCCACGCTGTCGGAAAAGACGCTGGCCGAATTGAATGAGGCGATGCTGCCCAATTGGTCGCATGGCAACCCCATCGACATCGTCGGCGACGCCGGCGCAACGCATTACCAAGCGGCGCTCGCCGCCTGCCTCGCCGACGATAATGTCGATGGCATTCTTATCATGCTGGCGCCGCAGGCCATCACCGACGCACTGGATGTGGCGAAGACGATTATCGCCATGCTGAAACCGGTGCAAAAGCCGGTGGTTACCTGCTGGATGGGCAAGGAGCAGGTTGAAAGCAGCCGCATCCTGTTCGAGCAAGCCGGCTTGCCCAGCTTCCGCACGCCGGAGCCGGCGGTGGAATTGTTCGCGCAAATCTACGCCTACTACCGCAACCAGCAGTTGCTGATGCAGACGCCGCCCTCCATCGCCCACCACCTGCAACCGCAGGTGGACAACGCACGCCTGATTATCGAAGCGGCGCTCGCCGAGCAGCGCAAAGTGCTGAACGAAATGGAATCGAAAGCCCTGCTCGCGGCCTTTTACATTCCCGTTAGCAAGACGGTGATCGCGCATACGGCTGCCGAGGCCATGGCAATCGCGGAACAACTGGGCTTGCCAGTGGCCATGAAAATCGCCTCGCCCGACATCACACACAAAACCGATTCCGGCGGCGTGCGCCTCAACCTGCTCAACGTGCAGGCCGTGCGCGACGCCTGGCAGGAAATTCAGGATGACGTAAGGCGCAATCGCCCCGACGCCGCCATTTATGGCGTTAGCATCGAGCCCATGGTTAACAAGGCCAACGGCCGCGAACTGATGATAGGCGTGACGCGCGACGAGGTGTTCGGCCCGACCATCGTCTTCGGCGCCGGCGGCCCGGCGGTGGAAGTGCATATGGACCGTGCCGTCGCGCTGCCACCATTAAACAGCTTCCTCGCCGCCGACATGATCCGCTCGACGCGCGTCTTCCGCCTGCTGGGCGAGTTCCGCCGCATGCCGCCGGTGGATCTTGATGCCGTTGAGACAATCCTGCTGCGCGTTTCGGAAATGGTCTGCGAGCTGCCCTGGCTGCGTGAGATGGACATCAATCCGTTGATCGTCGACGAGCATGGCGCGGTGGCGGTGGATGCGCGCATTGTGGTGGAAAATCTGCCGCCGGGCCTGGAACGCTACGGCCACATGGCCATCCATCCCTACCCTTCGCATCTCGTCACCCAGCACACCCTGCGCGACGGCACGCGCATCACTCTTCGTCCGCTGCGCCCGGAAGACGCCGAGCTGGAACAGGAATTCGTGCGCGGTCTGTCGGCCGAATCAAAATACTTCCGCTTCATGAACACCGTGCGCGAACTCACCCAGTTCATGCTGGCGCGCCTTACGCAAATCGACTACGACCGCGACATGGCCTTCATCGCCGTGCGCGACATCAACAAAGTCGAGGAAGAGCTCGGCGTCTGCCGCTACGCCACCAATCCGGACGGCGAATCCTGCGAGTTCGCCTTAGTGGTGGCCGATGCCTGGCAGCACCACGGCGTCGGCCGGCGCCTTATGACAACCTTGATCGATGTCGCCCGCGCCAAAGGCCTCAAGTACATGGTCGGGCAAATCCTCACCAACAACGACCGTATGCTGGCCTTTGTGCAAAGCCTCGGTTTCGTGCTCGGCGCCGATCCCGAAGACCCCGGCGTCAAGCGCGCCGTGCTGACGCTACAGGAGCTAACCTGAGCCAGAAAGCCCGCTGCGCCTGGTGCGGCGACGACCCGCTCTACGTCGCCTATCACGACCGCGAATGGGGCGTGCCGGTTCACGACGACAAGCTGCTCTTCGAATTTCTCATCCTCGAAGGTGCGCAGGCCGGTCTATCGTGGCTCACCATCCTCCGCAAACGCGAGAACTACCGCCGCGCCTTCGACGAATTCAATGCGGAGAAAATCGCTCGCTATGGCGAACGGGATGTGGCGCGGCTGATGATGGACGCCGGTATCGTGCGCAATCGTCTCAAGATCAACGCCGCCATTAGCAACGCCCACGCCTTTCTCGACGTGCAAGCGGAATTCGGCAGCTTCGACCGCTATATCTGGTCATTCGTGGACGGCAAGCCGATCCAGAACGCGCGTGAATCACTGAAGGACATTCCCGCAAAAACGCCAGAGTCCGACGCGCTGAGCAAAGCCCTCGCCCAGCGCGGCTTCAAATTCGTCGGCTCCACCATTTGCTACGCCCACATGCAAGCCACTGGCATGGTGAACGACCACACCGTCGATTGCTACCGCTGGCAGAAACTGAGCGGCGATTTCAAGGCCGCGCCTCAAAAATCAGATTGAAGGGCGTCTGCGTGGCGCGACGGAAACTAGCGAAGCCGCCCGAGGTCACCACCTCGCGCAGGCGCGCTTCGCCGGCCTGGGCGCCCAGGCACATGCCGACCTCCTGCGAGCGAGAATTCGGCGTGCAGATCAGGGTGGACGCCGCATAGAAAATACGGCCGACCGGGTTGAGGTTTTCTTCCAGATTATCGTTGGCGAATGGCTCGACGATCATCCAGGTGCCGTCGGATTTCAGCGAGCGCCGCACATGTTCCGACGCACCAACCGGGTCGCCCATGTCGTGCAGGCAGTCGAACACCGCGACGAAATCGTAATCCTCGCCGGGAAAATCCTTGGCCCTGGAAACTTCGAAGCGCGCGCGGTCGCCAACGCCCGCCGCCTCAGCCTGCTGGCGCGCCCAGGCCACCGAGGGTGCGTGATAGTCGAAGCCGATGAAGGTCGAATTGGGATAGGACTGCGCCATCAATATCGTCGAAGCGCCATGGCCGCAGCCTACGTCGGCGACTTTCGCGCCGGCTTTCAACTTTTCCACAACGCCATCGAGTGCAGGTATCCAGCTCGACAAGAGATTCGCGGCATAGCCGGGACGAAAGAATTTCTCCGTGCCGTGAAACAGGCCATGGTCGTGCTCGTGCCAGCCCATACCCTCACCCGTGCGAAAGGCCTCGGTAATGCGTGGCACTGCCTTGAGCGCGGCCGCCGCGAGCTCGAAGGCGCCGGGGATATAGGCGGGACTGCCCTCCTGTGCCAGCGCGAAGGCCTGCTCCTCACTCAGGCTGAAGATCTGCGTCGCGGCGTCGTACATGACATAGCCGCCCGCCGCCTGGGACGCCAACCACTCACGCACATAGCGCTCGTCGGTACCGGTGCGCTCGGCCAACTGCGCCGACGTCGCCGGCCCGGTCGCCAGCGCCTTGTAGAGGCCGAGCTTCTCGCCGATGACCACCATGCCGGCATGAAACGTCGCGCCTAATACGACATTGCGTTCAATAAATTAGATATGATGTTAGCCCATGGACTTTAAGGAGCCGTGGATGAAGAACCTAATTGTATGTGACAAGTCGACGA
>JAYUNL010000196.1:0-1547 GCA_043761745.1 Rhodocyclaceae bacterium | reverse complement strand
CGGCCTGCTCGCCAACCGCGCCAAATCCATTCTGCTCGCCCAAGCTCGACGCGCTCTCGATCAGCACGACGCGCCGCAAACGCCGGCCGCTGAGTCCATAGAAGTGGCCCCGTTTGTTAGGACAGATTTTCGGGTTGGTTAAATGAAGTTCCTGCGGTTGTCGATCATCCACGGTGGTGCGGAGTGGGTAGCGTGATTCAACATCATGCCGCGATTTTCGTTTCCAGCTTTCCGAAGTATGCCGTGTCTGGGGTCACACCGCCCAACGACGAGTGCGGGCGGCGCGAATTGTAGAAAGTGAAGTAGCTCGCCAGTTGCTGTCGGGCCTCGGTCACGCTCTCGTAGGCATGCAGGTAAACGTGCTCATATTTCACGCTCTTCCACAGCCGTTCGACAAATACGTTGTCGATCCAGCGCCCTTTGCCATCCATGCTGATCTTGATGGCGTGGGCTCTGAGCACGTCGGTGAATTCCTGGCTCGTGAATTGACTTCCCTGGTCGGTGTTGAAGATCTCCGGTGTGCCATAGATGGCGAGCGCCTCTTCGAGCGCTTCGACGCAGAAATCCGTGGTCATGCTAATCGAGACCCGATGCGCCAGGACCCGGCGAGTGGCCCAGTCGATGATCGCCACCAGGTAGACGAAGCCGCGCTTCATCGGAATGTAGCTGATGTCAGTTGCCCAGACCTGGTTCGGCCGGTCAACAGTGACGTTGCGCAACAGGTACGGATAGATCGCATGCGCCCGGTGCGGCGCACTGGTGCTGCGCTTGCGATAGATGGCGCCGATGCCCATCGTTGCCATCAGCGTGCCGATATGCTTGCGCCCGACGGCCTCGCCTTCAAGCTTGAGCATGTCGCGCAGCATCCGCGCGCCGGCGAACGGAAAGTTCATGTGCAGCTCGTCGATCCGCCGCATCAGCGCCAGATCGGCGTCCGCCACCGGCCGCGGCAGGTAATACACGTTCGACCGCGACATATCCAACAGCTCGGCTTGCCGCTTCACCGGGAGCTTGTGGGTAGCGTCGATCATTTCTTTGCGCTCGCACCGTCGATACGACCGAGCGCGCCGGCCAAAAAATCATTCTCCAATGCCAGTTGGCCGATCTTCGCCTGCATGTCCTTGACGCTGGGACCCTGCGACTCCCGCTTCTCCGCCGGTGACAGAAACACGCCCGTTGCCCCCTCCAGCAACTGCGTCTTCCACTGCACGATCTGACTGGGATGAACATCAAATCTCTCCGCCAGCTCGGCCAAGGTCTTGTCGCCCTTGGCCGCAGCCAGGGCCACCTTCGCTTTGTACGTCGCCGTATGGTTCCTTCTGGGTCTCTTCATCACTGCTCCTTTTGCGGGCATTTTCGTCGCCCATGAGAGCAGGTTCTTCACTTAACCACGAGTCCTAACTTCCGGGACCACTTCTGGTGACTTCCTTCGTCGCGGGGTTAATCGCGATGTTTTCGTATTCGTAGACGGGTTCGGCGCGCCCTGAGGCTCGCCGCAGATGGGCACGTATGCGCGCGAGAAGTTCGTCGATGTCGTATGGCTTGAC
>JAYUNL010000195.1:0-1604 GCA_043761745.1 Rhodocyclaceae bacterium | reverse complement strand
TTGAGGCGGTGCAACACGGCGTGCGAATCGACGATACTTTCGCGCGCGAAATTCAGTAGCACAGCGTCATTTTTCATGGCGCTCAAAGCGGCTTCGTTGATCAGATGATGCGTGGCATCCATCGCAGGTACGTGGATTGACACATAGTCAGCGCGCGGCAACAACGCCGCCAGATTTTCTGCGCGCTGCACTTCATTGGACAAGCGCCAGGCGGCGTCGATCGATAACGCAGGATCGAAGCCGACGACCTTCATGCCCATGGCCAAACCCATGTCGGCGACCAGCGAACCAATCGCGCCGAGACCGACAATACCGAGCGTTTTACCCTTGATCTCACCACCGGCAAAACGCGATTTTTCTTTCTCCAGCAACGCGGCCATTTCTGCGGCATCACTTATGTGCGTGAGCGAATTGACATACGCCATGCCCGGCAAGATGCCGCGCGTCGCGAGCAGCATACCCGCCATCACCAGCTCTTTGACCGCGTTGGCGTTGGCTCCCGGCGTGTTGAATACCACCACTCCGAGTTTGCTGTATTCATTGGTGGGCACGTTGTTGACGCCCGCCCCTGCGCGCGCCGCCGCGAGCAAAGACTTGGGCACTTCAACGCCCTGCAATTTCTGGCTGCGCAACAAAAATGCGTCGGGGCTGCCGATGTCGCTGCCCACCTCGTAGGTTCCACGCGGAAATCGCTCAAGACCTTTGATAGAGATTTGGTTGTAGGTGCGGATTTTGAACATGGTGGTCGCTAAGGGAAACGCCGGTGAGTGTCGTCGCCCCGGCGAAGGCCGGGGCCCATGATGGCGCAACGATTTACTCTGACTGGACAGATGGATTCCGGCCTACGCCGGAATGACGAGGGTTGGGCCGATTGAACGGCGATTTAGACGCGTGTCGCCTCGTCGTACGCCCACGACAACCACGGCATCAGCGCCAGCAAATCGCTCTTCTCCACGGTCGCGCCACACCAGATGCGCAGGCCCGCAGGCGCATCTTTGTATGAGCCAATGTCCTGCGCTGCGCCTTCTGCTTCGAGCAGTTTGGTCATCTTTTTCACCTGCTCTTCTGAGGCTTTCACACTCAGGCAGACGCTGGTGTTGGAACGGGTCGCCTTGCCTTTCGCCAGAAACGTTATCCACTCGTTTGCGGCCACGAATTCCTCGATCACCGCCAGGTTAGCCTCAGAGCGGGCAATGGTGCCCTTGGTGCCGCCCACGCTCTCGGCCCATTTCAGCGCATCGAGATAGTCGGCCACGCACAACATCGAGGGCGTATTGATGGTCTCGCCCTTGAACAAACCTTCGTTCAACTTGCCGCCGGATTTCATGCGAAACACTTTCGGCATTGGCCACGGCGGGCTGTACGCCTCAATGCGTTCAACTGCGCGTGGCGACAGGATCAGCATGCCGTGGCCGCCCTCGCCACCCAGCACTTTTTGCCAGGAGTACGTGATCACGTCGAGCTTGTCCCACGGCATGGCCATGGCAAACACGGCCGAGGTGGCGTCGCAGATGGTGAGGCCAGCACGGTCAGCGGGAATCCAGTCGCCATTGGGCACTTTTACGCCGGAGGTGGTGCCGTTCCACACGAACACCACGTCGTTG
>JAYUNL010000194.1:0-3327 GCA_043761745.1 Rhodocyclaceae bacterium | reverse complement strand
CGCCGCCGTCAACGTGGTCTTGCCATGGTCTACGTGACCAATCGTGCCTACGTTTACGTGAGGCTTCGTACGTTCAAATTTACCCTTGGCCATGTCGGTACCTGTCTAAAAAAGTCGTCAACAAAAAACAAAGCAAAACCATCTTTGGCGCCAGAAGAACACACCCTCTATTTCAATATTCCCAGCCTGCCGCCAAAACCTGGTGCCCATGGCGTGGATTGAACACGCGACCTCTCCCTTACCAAGGGAGTGCTCTGCCACTGAGCTACATGGGCAGTCTAAATTCTTGCCGGAACTGCACAAGCCGGCGAATAAAACCTATTCTTACCTACTCTAAGCGTGCTCACAGCATGCAGTTGGAGCGGGTGAAGGGAATCGAACCCTCGTCATAAGCTTGGAAGGCTTCTGCTCTACCATTGAGCTACACCCGCCCGACGTTGTGCTATGCACCGCTACCGCTTAAGCCCGCCCGACCACCATAGACTCAACTGCCACAACTACATAAACCATCACTGCCGAACACGCACTGCCGAACACACCGAAACTTTGGTGGAGGGGGAAGGATTCGAACCTTCGAAGGCAGAGCCGTCAGATTTACAGTCTGATCCCTTTGACCGCTCGGGAACCCCTCCAGCGAAACGCGCAAGTTTGCCTATTTTCGCCAACAATGTCAAACACCTCTGCGCTTTGCCGCCAAAACCTGATGGTAAAGCGGCGGCGGCGCGACCAAGGCGCGTAGAATCCTGGGCTTCTCTGGCTCGGAGTCTCTTGTGCAAGGCCCTGTGACCCGCTCCGCCTTTCCTGCTGCACTGGCTGAGGCCTTGGCCGCACGTTTCGGTGCGCGCTTTTCGACCGCCGAAGCGGTGCGCGCCCAGCATGGCAAGGACGAATCTTCTCACGATCCAGCGCCTCCCGACGCCGTCGTGTTCGCTCACTCGACAGCAGAGGTTGCCGATACGGTTAGGCTTTGCCACACCTACCGGGTACCCATCATCGCCTTCGGCGTCGGCACCTCGCTGGAAGGGCAGGTGATCGCCGTGCATGGCGGCGTTTGCATCGATCTGTCGCAAATGAATGGTGTGCTGGCCGTGCGGCCGGCCGATCTTGATGTAACGGTTCAGGCCGGCGTGACGCGCAAGCAATTGAACGCCGAACTGCACGGCAGCGGGCTATTCTTTCCCATCGACCCCGGTGCGGATGCCACGCTGGGCGGCATGGCCGCCACACGTGCCTCGGGCACCAACGCCGTACGCTATGGCACCATGCGCGACAACGTGCTGAGCCTGACGGTGGTGCTGGCGGACGGACGCGTCGTCAAGACTGGCAGCCGCGCCAAGAAATCCTCCGCCGGTTACGACCTGACACGACTCTTCATCGGCTCCGAAGGCACTCTGGGCATCATTACCGAATTGACGGTACGCCTCTACCCGTTGCCCGAAGCCATCTCCAGCGCGGTGTGCGCCTTTCCCAGCGTGGACGAAGCCGTCAATACCGTCATCGAAACCATCCAACTTGGCGTGCCGGTGGCGCGCATCGAACTGTTGGATCAACTCGCCGTCACCGCCATCAATCTTTACAGTAATACCCGTCTGACTGAAGCGCCCACGCTGTTCTTCGAGTTTCACGGCTCGGTGCACGGGGTGGACGAGCAGGCGCAGACGGTACAGGAAATCGCCGCCGGCCATGGTGGAAAAAACTTCGAATGGGCCACCCGCCCCGAAGACCGCTCGCGGCTCTGGCAAGCGCGCCACGACGCCTACTACGCCGGCCTGCGCCTCCGGCCCGGCAGCCGCTCGCTCACCACTGATGTCTGCGTGCCGATTTCACGCCTGGCCGAATGCATCGCGGAGACCCTGGAGGACGTACACGAAAGTCGGCTGATCGCGCCGCTGCTCGGCCATGTCGGCGATGGCAATTTCCATCTCTTGGTGCTTACCGATCCGGACAACAATGAGGAAGTCGCCCGTGCGCAGGCACTGTCGCAGCGCCTGGTGATGCGCGCGCTACGCATGGAGGGCACCTGCACGGGCGAGCATGGCGTCGGTCTTGGCAAGCAGAAATATCTTGCCGCCGAACATGGCGAAGCGGCGCTGGACGTCATGCGCGCCATCAAACGGGCGCTGGACCCTGAAAATCTGCTCAACCCAGGCAAGGTCTTGCCCGACTAACGATGGCGGTAGTGCTCAAAGCCTTGGCAGCGCAACTGATGGGCGCACTCGTCGTGCTGGCGTGGAGTGTCTGGCAGCCAGCCGCCCTCAATTCGCCGCTCGCGCTGGCGTTCGGCCAAGGCTCGGTCGCAGCTTGCGCAAGCTTGCTGTTGCGCGCCGAAACGTGGTGGATTGTTATTCATATAGCATTCATGCCGGCGGTGGTGGGATTGCGCCGGCTGGATCTGCCGCCGACCGCGTTCCTCGGCGGCTTCGTGCTGCTGACGCTCATTTACTGGAGCACCTTTCGCAGCCGGGTACCGCTATTTCTCTCTAACCGGCTGACCACCGATGCGCTGCTCGCCCTGCTGCCGCAGCGTGCGGGGCTGCGCGTGGTCGATGTGGGCGCCGGCACGGGAGGGGCGCTCCAGCGATTGGCCAAGGGTCGGCCTGACGCCAACTTCACCGGTATAGAACACGCACCGCTCCCCTTCCTGCTGGCCTGGCTGACCACCCGCGATCAGGCTAACTGCCGCATGACGCGCGATGACTTCTGGCGGCACTCGCTGGCCGAATATGATGTCGTTTATGCTTTTTTGTCGCCGGTGCCCATGGCACGCCTGTGGCAAAAAGCGCGGCAGGAAATGCGCGCGGGCTCATGGCTCATCAGCAACAGCTTCCCAGTGCCCGGCGTGACGCCTCAGCAAATTATTGAGGTAGCCGACCGGCGCGGCACCCGGCTCTATTGCTACACGCTGTAAATTCCGCGCAGTAAATGCTGAATTGGCGCCTGAAAGCCACGCAATTCACCTGATCGAGTTCTTCCCCAAACGGCAACAATGCTGGCATTCAGGGGGAACACGATGGCTGAAATCGTCTGCATCATTGGCAACAAGGGTGGCACGGGAAAAACAACGCTCTCGCATATGCTGTGTCAAGGCATGGGCTTGCTCGAACAACGGTCCGTTTGTGTGCTGACGGATACGCTACGCGAACCGCTGGACCCGAACGGCCGCCGCTATCTCATCGCCGACGCGCGCACGCCTGAAGCACTGGGCAAAGTCTTGGACAAGATTCGCGGCTTGATACGACATTGCGTTCAATAAATTAGATATGATGTTAGCCCATGGACTTTAAGGAGCCGTGGATGAAGAACCTAATTGTATGTGACAAGTCGACG
>JAYUNL010000193.1:0-8728 GCA_043761745.1 Rhodocyclaceae bacterium | reverse complement strand
CGAGCAGCGTGGCATCGAGTGGATGTTCACTCGACAGGACGCAGATGCAAAAATGGCGCGGCATTATGTTTCGTAATTAATAGGTAACGATACTAGGCCCAGCGCAGAGCGCGCCACAAGCCTGGTTCGGCGAACGCCGCGTGGCGGTATTGCGCGACGGCAAAACCTGGGTGGCGCTGATCGGGCTGCCCTTGAGCCTCGCACCCGGCCAGCATGAGCTGCGCGTCGTCTATGCCGACGGTACGCAGGCCGCACAGCACATCGTCGTGCGCCCCAAGCGCTACGCCGTGCAACGCTTCACCGTGACAGATCAACGCAAGGTGGAACCGCTGCCGGAGGACGAACTGCGTATCGCCCGCGAACAGAAACGCATCGACGAAATCAAGGCGCACTGGCGCGACGAAGCGCAACTCGATCTCGCCTTTCAACTGCCCGCGCAAAGCCGTCCTTCGGGCGATTTCGGCCTGCGCCGCATCATCAACGGCCTGGAGCGCAATCCGCACGCGGGCATCGATCTGCCCGTGCCACAGGGCACGCCAGTGCTCGCCGCCGGCGATGCGGTGGTGATTGAAACCGGCGATTATTTCTTCAACGGCAATTCGGTGTATCTCGATCATGGGCAAGGTGTCGTCACCCTGTATTGCCATCTCGAACACATCGCTGTGCAGCCGGGTGATCACGTCAGCCGTGGCCAGCAGATCGGCCTCTCCGGCATGACTGGCCGCGCCACCGGCCCGCATTTGCACTGGACGGTGTTGATGAATGGCGCCGCGGTCGATCCGCGTTTGTTTCTGGGAAGGCCCAAATGACGCCACAGGACATACTCGATTTCTGGTTCGCCGCGCCAGGCAGCGCGGAGCACGGCCAGCCGCGCAAATGCTGGTTCGAGAAGAACCCGGCCTTCGACGAGGAAATCCGCGCGCGTTTTTCGGACACGCTGGCAGCGGCCGTCGCAGGCCGGCTCGCCGATTGGGAAGCGTCACCTGAAAGCCTGCTCACCTTGATCGTGCTGCTCGACCAGTTTCCGCGCAACCTGTTTCGCAATGACGCCCGCGCCTTCGCCACCGACCCGCTCGCCCTGATTCACGCACAAACGCTCATCCAGCGCGGCTGGAATGAGCAACTCGCGCCGCTGCAACGCGTCTTCGCCTATCTGCCCTTCGAACACAGTGAAGACCTGGCTATGCAGGATCGCGCCGTGGGCCTGTTTACGGCGCTCTCCAAGGCCCAGCCGGGATTCGAGGGCTATCTCGATTATGCCGAACGACACGGCGCGGTGATCCGCCGCTTTGGCCGCTTTCCCCATCGTAATGCGGCCCTGAGCCGGGAATCGACGCCGGAAGAAATTGCTTATCTCCAGCAACCGGGCGCGGGATTTTGAAGCGCCGCGCCTCCGCTGACTCTGCGGTGAGTGCAGCGATGATTGCGCAAGCGCATGGCCTCGGCGAAAATGCGGCAGGAGACAGCGCCTTATGACAACCAGCATCACCACCGTCGCCCACGTCATTCAGCTTGCCGTGGCGCCGGTATTTCTGCTCACCGGCGTTGGCGCCGTGCTGGGCGTGCTCACCAACCGACTCTCGCGGGTGGTCGACCGCTTTCGTTTGCTGGAAGGCCGATTGCCCAATGGCGCCGGCGAGGAGTATGAATTACAGCGCACGGAAATGGGCTTGCTCGAACGGCGCGCCCGGCTCATCCACTGGGCGATCAGTCTGTGCACCATCTGCGCGCTACTGGTGTGCGTCGTCATCGCCACGCTGTTCATCGGCTCGGTGGAATCAATCGACGTCTCCGATGTGATTGCCTTGTTGTTCATTACCGCCATGGCGACACTGATACTCGGACTCTTGAGTTTTCTGCGCGAAATCGCGCTGGCCACTGGCAGCATTCACGTGAAGAAATCCTGATGAAATCCGTTACCAGCAAACCCACACCCCACGAAATCGCCGCCTGGATCATCACCGGGGGCGCGCTGTTTCTGGTGCTCAAGGTGCATCTCCTGCCGGCCCTGCTGGCGGGCTTGCTGGTGCATGAACTGGTGCATATGCTGGCCGAGCGGTTGAGCATCAGTCGGCTCACCAATCAGCGCGCCAAGCTGGTGGCGGTGGCGGTGATCGCCGTCTTCATTATCGGCGTAACGACGCTGGCCATCCTCGGCATTTCGGCCTTCGTGCGCAGCGATGCAGGCAGCCTGTCCATGCTGATGCAAAAAATGGCCGAGATCATCGAGGGTACGCGCCCCATGCTGCCCGACTGGGCAGCGGCCTACATACCGGCCAATACGGAGGCACTCAAGGACGCTATCGTGCAATGGCTGCGCGAACACGCAGCCGAGGTTCAGCTCGTGGGCACGGAAGCGGTGCGCGGCATGGCCCATACACTGATCGGCATGGTCGTCGGGGCACTCATCGCTTTGCGCGAGGTGGCGCCCGACGACTCACCACATCCGCTGGCGCGTGCGCTGACGGAGCGCGCCCGCCGTCTGGCCGACGCGTTCCGCCGCGTGGTCTTCGCCCAGATGCGCATCGCCGCGCTCAACGCCACATTCACCTGGCTTTATCTGGATGTGGCGCTGCCGCTGATGGGCATCCATTTACCGCTGGCCAAGACGCTGGTGGCAGTGACCTTCGTCGTCGGCCTGCTACCCATTATCGGCAATCTCATTTCCAACACGGTGATCGTGATCGTCAGCCTGAGCCATTCCGTGCCGGTGGCGTTGGGCTCGCTGGCTTTCCTGATCGTCATACACAAGCTGGAATATTTTCTCAACGCCCGCATCATCGGCTCGCAAATCCGCGCCCGCGCCTGGGAGTTGCTACTGGCCATGCTGGCGATGGAGGCCTCGCTGGGGCTGGCCGGTGTGATTGCTGCACCGATTTACTACGCTTATCTCAAGGCCGAACTGGCGGACCGCAGTTTGGTCTAGCCGCGTTTGGTCTGGCTGCCGGTCTGACGGATAATGGCGTTTTGGCTGCTCAGTATTTGCGATGATCCACACACTCCCCGGTCAATGGCCCGAGCCCGGCCCGGCTTACCTCGAAAGCGCCCGCTTCATTGATTCCGCCAACCCTGCGATTCGGCGCTATGCTGAGCAGATAACTGCCGGGGCGAAGGACGATGTGGAGCGCGCCGTCAAACTCTTCTACGCCGTGCGCGACGGCTGGCGCTATGACCCCTTCGCCATGCATGTCGAGGCCGAGCAATACGTCGCCAGCACCGTGCTCGACGCGCCCGCCGCTTACTGTCTGCCCAAGGCCATCCTGCTCGCCGCACTGGCGCGGGTGGTGGGCGTCCCCAGCGCCATCGGACTATCCGACGTGGAGAACCACCTCACCACCGACAAACTCAAGGCGCGCATGGGCGGCAAGACGCGCTTCATCAACCACGGTTACGCGGTGCTGTACCTCGCCGGCAAGTGGGTCAAGGCGGCGCCGGCCTTCAACATCGAGCTGTGCAAGCGCTTTCATGTGCATCCCACCGAATTCGATGGCCACAGCCACTCCATCTTCCAGGAATACGACGCGCATAATCGCCGCCACATGGAGTACGTGCGCGACAACGGCATCTGGTCGGATTTTCCCTATGAAAAAGTGATGGCCGATTTTCACGCCTTCTACCCGCCGGAGACCCTGGGCAGCAGCGAGCCCGGCGAACGCTTCGAGGACGGCGCGCCCACAACCTGAACTGACCTGAAAGAGGCCCGGTGTACCACGGCGAACGCTTCAACAGTTACACCCACCTGATCGGCGCCCTGCTGGCCTTGGGCGGCGCCGTGGTGCTGATCGTGCTGGGCGCGCTGCGTGGCGACCCCTGGCGTATTGTCAGTTTCGCCATTTACGGCACCTCCCTGGTGCTGTTGTACGGTTTCTCCACGCTGTATCACAGCAGCCGCGGCAAACGTAAAGACTTCTTCCGCAAACTCGATCACAACGCCATCTATCTGCTCATTGCCGGCAGCTACACGCCTTTCGCCCTGGTCACCCTGCGCGGACCCTGGGGCTGGTCGCTGTTCGGCATCAACTGGGGGCTGGCTATCATCGGCATAGCGCAGGAATTCTGGCTGGGCAAGCGCACGCGCTGGCTCTCGCTGGTGATCTACTTGCTGATGGGCTGGCTCGCGCTGGTGGCAATCGTGCCGCTGATCGCAGCCTTGTCGCCTCCCGGTTTCGCCCTGCTCGCCGGTGGCGGCCTGACCTACACCGCCGGCATCGTCTTCTATCTTTATGACGACCGCTTTGCCCACTGGCACGGCATCTGGCATTTGTTTGTCATCGCCGGCAGCGCCCTACATTATTTCGCCATACTGTTTTATGTTGCCTGAATACTTTAACTGAGCTCACCGCGCTTACTCTCTCAACCTGACGGAAGAAAACCGACATGTCCGACCGCACACTTTTTTCACCTTTCAAGCTGGGCAATCTGCCGCTCGCCAACCGCGTCGTCATGGCGCCGATGACCCGCAACCGCGCCAACAACCCGAACTTTGCGCCCAACCCGATCATGGTTGAGTATTACGCGCAGCGCGCGTCGGCCGGACTCATCATCACCGAGGGTATCCCGGTTTCCGTCCAGGCGCGCGGCTACGCCTTCACCTCCGGACTCTATTCGGAAGCGCAAGTTGCCCGCTGGAAGGGGGTGACGGAGGCGGTGCACCAGGCCGGCGGAAAAATCTTTGCGCAGATCTGGCACTGCGGCCGCATCAACCACAGCAGCCTGCGCGCGGACAAATCGCCGCCGGTCGGCCCCAGCGGCATCGTCGCGCAAGCCAAAACCATGGGCCTCAATCTGGAGACCGGCGCGCCGGCTTTCCTGCCCTGCGAGCCGCCGCACGCGCTGACCATCCCCGAGATCAAAGCCATCGTCACGGACTTTGTCCTCAACGCCCGGAACGCCATCGCCGCCGGTTTTGACGGGGTGGAAATCCACGGCGCCAACGGCTATCTGCTCGACGAATTCCGCTGCCCCTTTGTGAATGACCGCACGGATGACTACGGCGGCTCGCTGGAAAACCGCTGCCGCCTGCACCTTGAAATCGCCCAAGCCGTGAGTGATGCCGTCGGCGCCGAGCGTGTCGGCATGCGCCTCTCGCCCCTGGGTGCGTCCAACGACATGAAGCCCGATCCCGATCCACTCAACACCTACAGCTATCTCGCCCGCGAGTGCGACAAGATCGGCCTCGCCTACCTGCACTTCTATGACCAAAGCATGACCTGGATACACGAAGCCGGCCACCCGCTGCTGGCGGCGCTGCGCGCCTCTTTCTCCCGCGCGCTGATCCTCTGCGGCGGCTTCGACGGCGCCAAAGCGGAGGCGGCACTTGCCGCCGGCAGCGGCGACCTCATCGCCTTCGGCAAACCCTATGTCTCCAATCCGGATCTCGTCACGCGCCTACAGAAAGCCGTCGAACTCACGGCGTGGAATCCCAAGACTTTCTATGGTGGTGGGGCGGCGGGGTACACGGACTATCCGGCGATGGCGGTGTAAGGTCGAAAATGAGTTTTGCCCAATGACCGACATTGAAATTTATCCACGTAAGTTGCAATGGCTCCCCCCACTGGCTGCCACGCTAGGTTTCGCCGGAACTGGCGGTGCAATTCTTTCGATTGCAGATTCACCACCATTCGTAGTGGTCGCTTGTGCTTGGGTAATGCTGAGCATGGCACTTCTAGGTCTGGTTGCAGTAGGGAGAAAAATCTCATCAGACCCACTATGGTTTAGGAAAGCCTAACAATTCGTTGATAAACGTCCCATCAAGAACCGGATAACGCATGCGAACGACATTCGAGTACCAACTCACGGAATCTGAAGGCCTGGCGGCGCTGAAGTTCAACAATGCTCGACTACTACGCCGCTCGCAAAACCGCGCAATCACGGGCTTATTTTCGTTTCTTGCATTCGTGGTTTGGTTCGGCTTAGCGTACTCAATAACCATATTCGCCAGTGCTTCCAGCAGCCAGAACGTCGCATGGCTATTCCTCCTGTTGGCCGCTGCGGTGATAGTTCCCACCGTATCGCGACTGGTCTTGAATCGCGCTCTGCTGCGGAACGTTGTCAATGAGAGTGGCGCGCTGGAGGCCAGACGTGCTATTCACATCGAGGCAAGTGGGTTGCGCTTCTCCGAACCAAACAGCGAGTCCTTCGTCGCTTGGAACGGGATACACGGCATTGAAGAGCTATCTGGGCAAATTCTGATTTACCTGAATAAAGTCTCTTTCGTCTCGATACCGGACAGCGCATTTTCTTCCCGAGAAGAACGTGCGGAATTTTTGACCGAACTCCGCAAGCATGTGACATCGCCTGACTCGCCAAGCGACGCTATTTACGCCGAGGGAATGGCGGCTCGCGCGTCCGGTCACGAGCGAGGTCGCCAGGCTTGGTTGAATCTCCCCAACAACCTGTGGCAAGGCTTGCGCTTGTCCCTCTTCCTGCGACCGAACCCGACTGCCTTGCGCATGTCCTGGACGCAACTTGTTGCGCTCGCCGCACTGGGTTTGGCGCCCTCGCTGATCGAGGGCCTGCTGCGTATAGGTCCAAGTGGCTCATTTTCCTGGTATGCGCTGCCAGGCGCGCTCTTTGCGCTGCCAGTCATGGTGCTGGCGGCGTGGGCTTTGGCGCTGGCAGCGGGGCGCCCCAGGCGCACACTGGCACTGGTCATCGCTTTCTTGAGTCTGGTCATTTTCATCGACATCGCACAAATCGCTATTTCTTCGGTGCCAGACAGTATTCCGTTCTCTATCCTGCCTCGACACTGGAGCTATCTGACCTACTACCTGCCGTCGCTATGGATCGTGCTGGCCGTGGCGGTCGGATCGGTGCGACTGCTAGGCATACACAAACGCCAATGGCTGACGGCGGCGGTGATCACGGTGCTAACGGTCGGCGCCCCCTTGTCGCTTGTCTCCCGCGACGGCGAACTGTGGGTGGCTCCCTACGACGAGGCAGCGCAGGCGGAACGCCAGCGGGAACACATGGCACTCGCCGCTGAAGACACGTTCTACCTGCAACCCAAGTTGCTCGAACGCGAGCTGGCCGCGCTCAAGCCCGGTCGCAAGGGCATGCCAAATCTCTATTTCCTTGGGGTGGCAGGTTATTCGAGCCAAGACGTTTTCATGAAAGAAGTACAGTCTGTTTCAAAACTGTTCATGGAGCGTTTCGACACTGCGGGACACTCGGCGATGCTGATTAACAACGCCAAGACCGTGACTGAAATACCCATCGCCAGCACCACCAGCCTTAGTGCCTCTCTGACGCGTATCGCGGAAATCATGGATCGCAACGAAGACATTCTGTTTCTATACCTGACTTCCCATGGTTCGAAAGATCATAAATTCTCACTCAGTTTCTGGCCTATGCAGTTCAACACGCTGGACCCTAAACGCCTGAGAGAAATTCTCGATAAATCGGGCATCAAGCATCGAGTCGTCGTGATTTCCGCCTGCTATGCGGGAGGATTCATCGATGCGCTGAAGAATGACAATACCTTGGTCATCGCCGCTGCCGCTCCCGACAAAAACTCGTTCGGTTGCAGCAATGAATCCGACTTCACTTATTTCGGCAAGGCCTACTTCGACGAAGCTTTACGTAAGACCTATTCTTTTGTCGACGCCTTCGAAATGGCAAAGCCGGTCATCGCCGAGCGGGAGCGCAAGGAAGATTACGCGGGCTCGAACCCTCAGATATTCGTCGGGGAAAATATCCGGCAGCGTCTTGATGAATTTGCCCGTGCGAAGCAGGCGGCCGCTTCCAGAGCCATCGTTCACACCGTAGCCATCGACCCACGTGATAGGTGACCGGAAATACGCATGAGTGAAGCTACCGCTCGTCGTCGACGCCTCCTCATCCTCGGCGCCGCCGGGCGGGATTTTCATAACTTCAACATGGCGTATCGCGACGATCCAGCCGTGGAGGTCGTCGCGTTCACTGCTGCGCAAATTACCGGCATTGCCGGGCGGCGCTATCCGGCCCAACTCGCCGGGCCGCTCTATCCTGATAGCATACCTATCTTCGACGAATCGGAGCTGGAGACACTCTGCCGCGAACAGCGCATCGCCCAAGTGGTCTTCGCTTACAGCGATATGCCGCATGCGGCGGTGATGCATCTGGCCTCGCGGGAGATGGCCTGCGGGGCGGATTTTTCGCTGCTGGGGCCGGCGCGTGCTGGTGCTCGAAGACGGCCCCAGCCTCACCCACGGCGGGCTGCCCTGGGGCGCGGGCTATGTCGCGGCGAAAACCGTAACCGACGACATTCTCGATCCGCGCCCCTACGCCGGCCCGCTGCTGCGCGCCGCTTATGCGCGCTATCCGCATATCGGGCCGGTGCTGCCGGCGCTGGGTTATACCCACGAGCAACTGGCCGCGCTGCGGCAAGTCATCAATGCCGCGCCGGTGGATGCGGTGGTGTCGGCCACGCCTATCGACCTGGCGCGCCTCATCGAGGTGCATAAGCCGCTGATACGCGCGTGCTATGAGCTGCGAGAGGTGGAAGTGGGGGGGAAAGGATGGGCCACGCTTGCAGGCGCCTTGGAGAAGTTTCTGGCGACGCAGCCTGTTGTCACTTAGCCACGCACAACACCATCGAGTAGGGGACGGGGTCACCCCCGTCGCCCTCTCACACCACCGGGCGTGCGGTTCCGCATCCGGCGGTTCATGGGACACACTGGAGCCGTCGCATCGTATCGAGCAGCGACACCAGACCTAAACGATCAAAGAAGGACTTCGGAAACGCCTG